>SYLX01000102.1 GCA_005808505.1 Bdellovibrionales bacterium
AATCTTTGCGATGTCAGATGCGTACGGAGAGCTACGTGCTGCGTCGGGGCTCGTTGTGAAACCAACTTGGTTATCGAGAACGAGGTGAATCGTTCCGCCGACCGTGTAGCCTTTGAGCTGCGAGAGTTGGAGAGTTTCGGCCACGACACCTTGGCCCGCGAAAGCCGCATCACCATGCAAGAGCACGGGAACAACTTTTTTACGTTCCGATGTGTCTTTGCGACGGCGCTGTTTTGCGCGAGTCATACCCATCACAACAGGATCAACGGCTTCAAGATGTGAAGGGTTGAACGCGAGCGAAAGGTGCACCGAGCCGTTTTTCGTTTTCTTGTCGGCCGAGTGGCCGAGGTGGTACTTCACGTCGCCGTCGAAGAACGAGTTGTGCTCATCGCGGACACCTTCGAACTCAGCGAAGATCGTGTCGTAAGCTTTTTCCATGAAGTTCACGAGCAAGTTCAAGCGGCCCCGGTGAGGCATACCGATCACGAGCTCTTCAACACCGAGCGTGGAGCCGTAAGACGCAAGACGCTCCATCATCGGGATCATCGAATCGGTACCTTCGATCGAGAAGCGCTTTTTGCCCACGTATCGCGTGTGGAGGAACTTCTCGAAAGCTTCGGTTTTCGCGAGTTGCTGGAAGACGGTTTTTTTATCTTCCGCCGAAAGCTTGAAGGCTTCTGAGTTCTTTTCGAATTCTTCGATGAACCAGTTGCGAACGGTCGGCATCGACTCGGCAACTTGGCAGGAAATCGTGCGGCAGTAGCTTGAACGAAGGTGCGCGAGGATTTCGCGGAGAGTTCCTTGAGGCTTACCGACGATGGCGCCGATCTCAAACTTTTGATCGAGGTCTTGCTCGGTCAAGTTGAAGTGATGAAGAGAGAGATCCGGGAAAGCCTTAGTTCCACCCGCAAGCGGATTCAAATTCGCTTCGAAATGCCCGTAGTCGCGGTAAGCGTTGATCAACCGAAAAACGTCGAGTTCTTTCGACGACAGGCCGGTCTCTGCGCTCAAGTTCTGCGCGAACTCGACACCTTCGAAGAACAAACGCCAATCGCCGTCGATCGACTCGGGATTGGAGCGGAAGTTTTGATAAAGTCCTTCGATGTATTCAAGGTTAGGTCGGTTGGTGTAGCTGAACTTTTCCAAGTGAGGCGCCTCCCAGCGGTGATTCCTCTAAAATCGTGAAAGCAATCGTGTAGCAAAATTTTCGTGAGACGATTTGAACCTTATAGCGCGTTTTCTTTCGTGAATTAAGCTTCAAATCGACTTTCTCGCTCGACGTCGAACTCGTTTTCGCATCAAGCAACACGCTTTGTATCTCTGAGCGTGCGTGAAGTCCGGCGGGAGAGCAAACACTCTCTCACGCCCTCAAACTCAGTCGGGTTTGGAATTGTCTTCCCGCACTCCTCCAAGGAGAATGAAAAGACGAACTCTAGAGTGAGTGCCCCACAGAATTGCACCAATAGGATCGCCCCAGAAGGATCGCCAACAATGGCCGCGCCACAAACACTTTCGACCTCGATTCCCGACACTAGCGGGATTTGGGTTCACGATCTCAGTCCGTTTTTCATCCGGTTCAATGAAACTTCAGGCATCCGCTGGTACGGCTTAGCTTATTTAGTGGGCTTTTTGGCCGGGGCGGCCTTCATGCTTTTCCTGGCTAAACGCGGTCGCGGGACACTGCGTCCCCAGATGGTGAGCGACTTCATCACCTTTGTGGTTCTGGGAACGATGATCGGCGGACGCCTTGGATACGCTTTCTTTTACAGTCCTGACCTCCTCACGGATTTCTCAAGCCATTTTCCCTACTGGGGTGTGCTGAGACTTTGGGAAGGTGGAATGGCGAGTCACGGCGGGATCGTTGGAATTGTGGCCGCCTGCGCCATCTTTGCGAGGCGCTACGGCGTTGATTGGCGTCACCTCGCCGATCTCACTACGCTTGGCGGCTCCATCGGGATTTTCTTTGGCCGTATCGCGAATTTCATCAACGGTGAATTGTTTGGCCGTGAAGCTTCGTCTCATCTTCCGTTTGCGGTCAAGTTTCCGGGCGAAATGCAACTTTGGTTTCAGCACGATCTCGAGCGCAAGCTTTCGGACTTAACCTCGACTCGAGACTTACTTCCGAAAATGACGGAAGCCGTCAAAGCCCTGGGAAATTCAGCGGGACTGACGCTCGACCAGTGGTCGACCTACCTCCAAAATCTTCGGTCGAGCGCGGTGGCGCAAGCTCAAGCTCAACGACTCATCGAAGTCGTGACCCAAGCCATTCAGGATGGCAACGAGAAAGTCCGCTTGGCCTTAGGTGCGGAGCTGACGCCTCGTCACCCCTCCCAACTTTATGAAGCCTGTCTAGAAGGGCTTCTTCTCTTCGCCACCGTCTTCTGGTTTTGGAGAAAACCGCGCAAGCCCGGCGTCGTCGGATGTGTTTGGCTGATTGGTTACGCTTTGGTGCGAATCTTGGGGGAATCCTTTCGCCTCCCCGACCCGCAGCTCGGCTTCCGACTCTTTGATTTGACCCGAGGCCAGTGGCTCAGTGTTTACCTACTGATCGTCTCTTTTGGCCTTCTCATCTGGGTGCAACGCCGAGAAGCTCCATTGATTGCGGGTTGGGGACCAGAAGCTCAAAAATTACGCGAAGAGAGTCCACTCCCCTACCAAGGCGAACGCCGGCTACGTGCCGATCGGGCCGACCGCGCGCAAGGTTAACGGCCGATCGAAAGGTTACGCCCAAGCTGCGGAGAGATCACCACACGGGCTTCACGAGTTAGAAAAGATGCCACTGCCGAGAATAAGTTAGCTTAGGGCCGACGGAGGACCTCAGCTATGCCCGATCTCAACTGCCCATCTTTTACCCTGCCACCACGGGCCTACAACGCCGAAGGCAAAACTCGGCGCGTAGGATTCGAGTTCGAATACGCCGGCCTCCCTTTGAGTCGATCAGCCGAAATCGTGCGCAACGTTTTCGGCGGCACGATCGAGCACCGACACAGATTTCATTTTCTCGTGACGGGCACGCGGTTTGGCGAATTCAGCATTGAGTCGGATTCATCCCTTCTCAAAGACAAGCGTTACGAAAAACATCTGCAGAGCCTTGGATTGGATCCGGCGACGAGCGAAATTGGGCAGAAGCTGGAGGAATGGATCGAGTCCGTGAGCAACGACTTCGTCCCGTTTGAGATCGTGAGCCCACCGCTCCCGATGAACGATCTCGAGTGCATCGAAGAGCTTCGTCATGAGTTGATGCAGGCCGGAGCTCGCGGCACGCACGCGCATCTTTTCGCGGCGTACGGAATGCAGTTCAATCCGGAAATCCCTGCGTTCGATGTCGGCACTCTTGTCGGTTACATGCGTGCGTTCTTTTTGCTCTTTGATCGACTGCGCGCTTCGAGCGATGTTCCGATTGCAAGGCGCCTTCTTCCTTACATCGATCCGTTTCCTGAATCGTACGTCGAAAAAGTCCTCGATCTGGATTACGAACCGGATCTTGAAAGATTCATGCGTGATTACTTGAAAGAAAATCCAACCCGGAACCGACCCCTCGATTGGCTGCCGCTCTTTGCGTACCTCAATCACGATCTCGTTTTTGAGTATCCCGTTGAAAAGCACTTGATCAAACCGCGACCGACTCTCCACTACCGCCTACCTTCGAGTTTGATCGACGATCCAAAGTGGTCGATTGCGGCCGAATGGAAAAAATGGATCGAGATCGAATGCCTAGCCTGCGATCAGGACCTGCAGGAAGCTATGGTTCGCGAGTGGAGACAGATCCATGGTCCGCTTCAGCTCAGAAGTGAATCGCGATGGCTAAAGCGCAGTGATGAAATGATTTCGCGGAGCTGATGAATGAAAAAGCGCGCACTCTTACTCCGGCGCGACCGCCACGTGCGTCCCACGGTAGGCGTGACAGGTTCCGACCGCGGAAGTTGGGTGCAGTGGTCCGCCACTCGCTTTGCGATTTGGCGCGCGGGCGGCAAAGCTGTGCGCATCTCCCCTAAACGGTGGCCAGCTGGCGAGCGCACGATTGAAGGGCTAGATGCGTTGATCATCGGCGGCGGCGCGGATGTTGATCCTGCTTTGTACAACGAAGAAAAAGTCATTCCGCAGCTTCGCAAAGAAAAGAACCGAAGCCGCTACCGATCCTTCTTCGAATTTTTCCTCTTCGTTCTTTTGTGGTTGGTTCGAAAGTTGTTCTCGACTCCCGCGCATCAATCGGGAGACCGCGATCGCGACCACCTTGAAAATGAGCTTCTCGCGCAAGCGACGCAGGCAGGACTTCCGATCTTGGGAATCTGTCGCGGCATGCAGCTCATCAACGTGCACTTTGGCGGATCGCTCTACCAAGACATCGCGACGTTTTACGAGGAAAGCCCACAGCTTCATACCGTGCTTCCGAAAAAGACGATCGAGATTGAATACGGGACAAAGCTCTTTCGCCTTTGCGGTTGCCGCGAAACGCGCGTGAACTCGCTCCATCGGCAATCGGTGAAGATTTTGGGGAAGGGTCTGAAGATCGCGGCGCACGAGCCTAACGGAATCATCCAGGCGATTGAACACATCGAGTATCCGTACCTGATGGGCGTGCAATGGCATCCGGAGTTCTTGCCGCAGGATCAAGAGCAGCGAGAGATCTTTCAGGATCTCGTGCGAGTCGCGATCATTCGCCACCTCGCACGCCTTTCACCTACGCAATCGCACTCGCTCGAGTGCGTGCGGCAGGGTTATTTTTCGCCTGAAGGTAAATTCCAGAACTCCCGCAACTGAACGGCATCGTGAACGCGATCAGTAATTCAGTGACGGTATTTTTCAGATCAACGACAAGCGAGAATTTCGCTTTGGGAAAGTGAAAATCCGTTAGAGGTGGCCTCTAAGCAAGCGACTCCGCCTGCTGTTCTGATCGCGCGGCAAGCATTGATTTGGCTTACGTCTGCAGAAAAACTACCTTTCGCTCCTCTAATGACGTGTTTAGGATCGGAGCCGGAATTTGCAAAACGAAGACCGAGGCAAATCAGAGCCGAAAAGATACTGCTCCGAAAATCTCGCGCCGGTCTGTAGTGAACAGAGACCGATTAGTTCACGGTGGAGCGACGCTGCGAGCGCGATTCGCTTGATCTCGTGCGCTCACGGTGCGGCGAGAGTTCTTCGCCTTCTTCGAAGGCTGCGAATTCTTTCGGGCGCTTCGGCGGAAGTGGCGCTGGTGTTAACTCCGCCGGGCGTTTGGGCGGAAGCGGAGTCATTCGTTTACCCGCGAGGCGACCACCAGTATGGGGCGAGAGCGAGTTGTCGTCATCGTCACCTTCGTCGTCGTTCGCGTTGCCTTTAGTTGCGCCGCACTTGGCGTACTTCGAGCCTTTAGCGAAGATCTTTTCGGTGAAGAAGTCATAAGCCTTTTGACAGTTTGGACCACTCTTCATCAGAAGTTCCGGATGAAGGATGTAGGCTGCGAAAACTTCCGCGAACTCCTCATTACGCGGACTACCGATTCCGAGAACCGCGCGGCAACGGTGCGTGAACTGACACGGGCTTTTCACGTAGCTGCGATATTTTCCGTAAATCCCGTCGCGGTTTCCAACGTGGTGACCGAGCTCATGCATGAGATGGGCGACGTTTTCATCCGATTTGTTGTAGTCGCGGCGGATATTGACGAATGTGCCGTCGAACCCGCCGTAGGCTCCTTGGCTGCGGCGAAAGCGCGAGTTTGAAAACTTGAACTTGGCCCCTTTGAGCGGCGCAAAGCCCTTGCCGCCCGCGAGAGTTTGGATCTGCTTGATCCCGGTTGCGAGCGCCTTAATTTCGGCGGGGCGAGCGTTGTACGTTTTGATTCCGGCGTCCGAGAGGATCTTAGAAGCGTTGTCTTTGACAGGAGCTACGCAGAGGCCTTCGCTTGATTTTCGGTCACCAGTCTTAAGGATCCGCATGAGTTCCGTGGAGCCCTTGGCTTTCGGGATGAGGCGGACCGGGCGGCCGGCAATAACGTCCGACGGGATGATCAAATAGATCCCGGTCAGAATGACGGCTATAAGTTTAAACCAGCGCATGGAGCACCATCCTCAATTCCCACCCGGGCTGCCGAAAATTGTTCGACACCCGTTGAACTTAGCCATCTCGAACTGAAACAGACCTGAGAGGCGCAGCCCAAGGTGTGGGTTAATTGAAGGTATTGCGAGTGGTGGGCCAGCGATACTGGCCTAGCTTGGAAAGTGATCCTAGGGCGTAATCCGGTACCCGTTTCCCTTTGCAGAAGCAGTGCGTGCACGCACTGCTTCTGCAAAGGGAAACGGGTACCGGATTACGCCCTAGGATCACTTTCCAAGCTAGGCCAGTATCGCTGGCCCACCACTCGCAATACCTTCAATTAACCCACACCTTGGGCTGCGCCTCTCAGGTCTGTTTCAGTTCGAGATGGCTAAGTTCAACGGGTGTCGAACAATTTTCGGCAGCCCGGGTGGGAATTGAGGATGGTGCTCCATGCGCTGGTTTAAACTTATAGCCGTCATTCTGACCGGGATCTATTTGATCATCCCGTCGGACGTTATTGCCGGCCGCCCGGTCCGCCTCATCCCGAAAGCCAAGGGCTCCACGGAACTCATGCGGATCCTTAAGACTGGTGACCGAAAATCAAGCGAAGGCCTCTGCGTAGCTCCTGTCAAAGACAACGCTTCTAAGATCCTCTCGGACGCCGGAATCAAAACGTACAACGCTCGCCCCGCCGAAATTAAGGCGCTCGCAACCGGGATCAAGCAGATCCAAACTCTCGCGGGCGGCAAGGGCTTTGCGCCGCTCAAAGGGGCCAAGTTCAAGTTTTCAAACTCGCGCTTTCGCCGCAGCCAAGGAGCCTACGGCGGGTTCGACGGCACATTCGTCAATATCCGCCGCGACTACAACAAATCGGATGAAAACGTCGCCCATCTCATGCATGAGCTCGGTCACCACGTTGGAAACCGCGACGGGATTTACGGAAAATATCGCAGCTACGTGAAAAGCCCGTGTCAGTTCACGCACCGTTGCCGCGCGGTTCTCGGAATCGGTAGTCCGCGTAATGAGGAGTTCGCGGAAGTTTTCGCAGCCTACATCCTTCATCCGGAACTTCTGATGAAGAGTGGTCCAAACTGTCAAAAGGCTTATGACTTCTTCACCGAAAAGATCTTCGCTAAAGGCTCGAAGTACGCCAAGTGCGGCGCAACTAAAGGCAACGCGAACGACGACGAAGGTGACGATGACGACAACTCGCTCTCGCCCCATACTGGTGGTCGCCTCGCGGGTAAACGAATGACTCCGCTTCCGCCCAAACGCCCGGCGGAGTTAACACCAGCGCCACTTCCGCCGAAGCGCCCGAAAGAATTCGCAGCCTTCGAAGAAGGCGAAGAACTCTCGCCGCACCGTGAGCGCACGAGATCAAGCGAATCGCGCTCGCAGCGTCGCTCCACCGTGAACTAATCGGTCTCTGTTCACTACAGACCGGCGCGAGATTTTCGGAGCAGTATCTTTTCGGCTCTGATTTGCCTCGGTCTTCGTTTTGCAAATTCCGGCTCCGATCCTAAACACGTCATTAGAGGAGCGAAAGGTAGTTTTTCTGCAGACGTAAGCCAAATCAATGCTTGCCGCGCGATCAGAACAGCAGGCGGAGTCGCTTGCTTAGAGGCCACCTCTAACGGATTTTCACTTTCCCAAAGCGAAATTCTCGCTTGTCGTTGATCTGAAAAATACCGTCACTGAATTACTGATCGCGTTCACGATGCCGTTCAGTTGCGGGAGTTCTGGAATTTACCTTCAGGCGAAAAATAACCCTGCCGCACGCACTCGAGCGAGTGCGATTGCGTAGGTGAAAGGCGTGCGAGGTGGCGAATGATCGCGACTCGCACGAGATCCTGAAAGATCTCTCGCTGCTCTTGATCCTGCGGCAAGAACTCCGGATGCCATTGCACGCCCATCAGGTACGGATACTCGATGTGTTCAATCGCCTGGATGATTCCGTTAGGCTCGTGCGCCGCGATCTTCAGACCCTTCCCCAAAATCTTCACCGATTGCCGATGGAGCGAGTTCACGCGCGTTTCGCGGCAACCGCAAAGGCGAAAGAGCTTTGTCCCGTATTCAATCTCGATCGTCTTTTTCGGAAGCACGGTATGAAGCTGTGGGCTTTCCTCGTAAAACGTCGCGATGTCTTGGTAGAGCGATCCGCCAAAGTGCACGTTGATGAGCTGCATGCCGCGACAGATTCCCAAGATCGGAAGTCCTGCCTGCGTCGCTTGCGCGAGAAGCTCATTTTCAAGGTGGTCGCGATCGCGGTCTCCCGATTGATGCGCGGGAGTCGAGAACAACTTTCGAACCAACCACAAAAGAACGAAGAGGAAAAATTCGAAGAAGGATCGGTAGCGGCTTCGGTTCTTTTCTTTGCGAAGCTGCGGAATGACTTTTTCTTCGTTGTACAAAGCAGGATCAACATCCGCGCCGCCGCCGATGATCAACGCATCTAGCCCTTCAATCGTGCGCTCGCCAGCTGGCCACCGTTTAGGGGAGATGCGCACAGCTTTGCCGCCCGCGCGCCAAATCGCAAAGCGAGTGGCGGACCACTGCACCCAACTTCCGCGGTCGGAACCTGTCACGCCTACCGTGGGACGCACGTGGCGGTCGCGCCGGAGTAAGAGTGCGCGCTTTTTCATTCATCAGCTCCGCGAAATCATTTCATCACTGCGCTTTAGCCATCGCGATTCACTTCTGAGCTGAAGCGGACCATGGATCTGTCTCCACTCGCGAACCATAGCTTCCTGCAGGTCCTGATCGCAGGCTAGGCATTCGATCTCGATCCATTTTTTCCATTCGGCCGCAATCGACCACTTTGGATCGTCGATCAAACTCGAAGGTAGGCGGTAGTGGAGAGTCGGTCGCGGTTTGATCAAGTGCTTTTCAACGGGATACTCAAAAACGAGATCGTGATTGAGGTACGCAAAGAGCGGCAGCCAATCGAGGGGTCGGTTCCGGGTTGGATTTTCTTTCAAGTAATCACGCATGAATCTTTCAAGATCCGGTTCGTAATCCAGATCGAGGACTTTTTCGACGTACGATTCAGGAAACGGATCGATGTAAGGAAGAAGGCGCCTTGCAATCGGAACATCGCTCGAAGCGCGCAGTCGATCAAAGAGCAAAAAGAACGCACGCATGTAACCGACAAGAGTGCCGACATCGAACGCAGGGATTTCCGGATTGAACTGCATTCCGTACGCCGCGAAAAGATGCGCGTGCGTGCCGCGAGCTCCGGCCTGCATCAACTCATGACGAAGCTCTTCGATGCACTCGAGATCGTTCATCGGGAGCGGTGGGCTCACGATCTCAAACGGGACGAAGTCGTTGCTCACGGACTCGATCCATTCCTCCAGCTTCTGCCCAATTTCGCTCGTCGCCGGATCCAATCCAAGGCTCTGCAGATGTTTTTCGTAACGCTTGTCTTTGAGAAGGGATGAATCCGACTCAATGCTGAATTCGCCAAACCGCGTGCCCGTCACGAGAAAATGAAATCTGTGTCGGTGCTCGATCGTGCCGCCGAAAACGTTGCGCACGATTTCGGCTGATCGACTCAAAGGGAGGCCGGCGTATTCGAACTCGAATCCTACGCGCCGAGTTTTGCCTTCGGCGTTGTAGGCCCGTGGTGGCAGGGTAAAAGATGGGCAGTTGAGATCGGGCATAGCTGAGGTCCTCCGTCGGCCCTAAGCTAACTTATTCTCGGCAGTGGCATCTTTTCTAACTCGTGAAGCCCGTGTGGTGATCTCTCCGCAGCTTGGGCGTAACCTTTCGATCGGCCGTTAACCTTGCGCGCGGTCGGCCCGATCGGCACGTAGCCGGCGTTCGCCTTGGTAGGGGAGTGGACTCTCTTCGCGTAATTTTTGAGCTTCTGGTCCCCAACCCGCAATCAATGGAGCTTCTCGGCGTTGCACCCAGATGAGAAGGCCAAAAGAGACGATCAGTAGGTAAACACTGAGCCACTGGCCTCGGGTCAAATCAAAGAGTCGGAAGCCGAGCTGCGGGTCGGGGAGGCGAAAGGATTCCCCCAAGATTCGCACCAAAGCGTAACCAATCAGCCAAACACATCCGACGACGCCGGGCTTGCGCGGTTTTCTCCAAAACCAGAAGACGGTGGCGAAGAGAAGAAGCCCTTCTAGACAGGCTTCATAAAGTTGGGAGGGGTGACGAGGCGTCAGCTCCGCACCTAAGGCCAAGCGGACTTTCTCGTTGCCATCCTGAATGGCTTGGGTCACGACTTCGATGAGTCGTTGAGCTTGAGCTTGCGCCACCGCGCTCGACCGAAGATTTTGGAGGTAGGTCGACCACTGGTCGAGCGTCAGTCCCGCTGAATTTCCCAGGGCTTTGACGGCTTCCGTCATTTTCGGAAGTAAGTCTCGAGTCGAGGTTAAGTCCGAAAGCTTGCGCTCGAGATCGTGCTGAAACCAAAGTTGCATTTCGCCCGGAAACTTGACCGCAAACGGAAGATGAGACGAAGCTTCACGGCCAAACAATTCACCGTTGATGAAATTCGCGATACGGCCAAAGAAAATCCCGATGGAGCCGCCAAGCGTAGTGAGATCGGCGAGGTGACGCCAATCAACGCCGTAGCGCCTCGCAAAGATGGCGCAGGCGGCCACAATTCCAACGATCCCGCCGTGACTCGCCATTCCACCTTCCCAAAGTCTCAGCACACCCCAGTAGGGAAAATGGCTTGAGAAATCCGTGAGGAGGTCAGGACTGTAAAAGAAAGCGTATCCAAGGCGTCCGCCGATCATCGTTCCCAGAACCACAAAGGTGATGAAGTCGCTCACCATCTGGGGACGCAGTGTCCCGCGACCGCGTTTAGCCAGGAAAAGCATGAAGGCCGCCCCGGCCAAAAAGCCCACTAAATAAGCTAAGCCGTACCAGCGGATGCCTGAAGTTTCATTGAACCGGATGAAAAACGGACTGAGATCGTGAACCCAAATCCCGCTAGTGTCGGGAATCGAGGTCGAAAGTGTTTGTGGCGCGGCCATTGTTGGCGATCCTTCTGGGGCGATCCTATTGGTGCAATTCTGTGGGGCACTCACTCTAGAGTTCGTCTTTTCATTCTCCTTGGAGGAGTGCGGGAAGACAATTCCAAACCCGACTGAGTTTGAGGGCGTGAGAGAGTGTTTGCTCTCCCGCCGGACTTCACGCACGCTCAGAGATACAAAGCGTGTTGCTTGATGCGAAAACGAGTTCGACGTCGAGCGAGAAAGTCGATTTGAAGCTTAATTCACGAAAGAAAACGCGCTATAAGGTTCAAATCGTCTCACGAAAATTTTGCTACACGATTGCTTTCACGATTTTAGAGGAATCACCGCTGGGAGGCGCCTCACTTGGAAAAGTTCAGCTACACCAACCGACCTAACCTTGAATACATCGAAGGACTTTATCAAAACTTCCGCTCCAATCCCGAGTCGATCGACGGCGATTGGCGTTTGTTCTTCGAAGGTGTCGAGTTCGCGCAGAACTTGAGCGCAGAGACCGGCCTGTCGTCGAAAGAACTCGACGTTTTTCGGTTGATCAACGCTTACCGCGACTACGGGCATTTCGAAGCGAATTTGAATCCGCTTGCGGGTGGAACTAAGGCTTTCCCGGATCTCTCTCTTCATCACTTCAACTTGACCGAGCAAGACCTCGATCAAAAGTTTGAGATCGGCGCCATCGTCGGTAAGCCTCAAGGAACTCTCCGCGAAATCCTCGCGCACCTTCGTTCAAGCTACTGCCGCACGATTTCCTGCCAAGTTGCCGAGTCGATGCCGACCGTTCGCAACTGGTTCATCGAAGAATTCGAAAAGAACTCAGAAGCCTTCAAGCTTTCGGCGGAAGATAAAAAAACCGTCTTCCAGCAACTCGCGAAAACCGAAGCTTTCGAGAAGTTCCTCCACACGCGATACGTGGGCAAAAAGCGCTTCTCGATCGAAGGTACCGATTCGATGATCCCGATGATGGAGCGTCTTGCGTCTTACGGCTCCACGCTCGGTGTTGAAGAGCTCGTGATCGGTATGCCTCACCGGGGCCGCTTGAACTTGCTCGTGAACTTCATGGAAAAAGCTTACGACACGATCTTCGCTGAGTTCGAAGGTGTCCGCGATGAGCACAACTCGTTCTTCGACGGCGACGTGAAGTACCACCTCGGCCACTCGGCCGACAAGAAAACGAAAAACGGCTCGGTGCACCTTTCGCTCGCGTTCAACCCTTCACATCTTGAAGCCGTTGATCCTGTTGTGATGGGTATGACTCGCGCAAAACAGCGCCGTCGCAAAGACACATCGGAACGTAAAAAAGTTGTTCCCGTGCTCTTGCATGGTGATGCGGCTTTCGCGGGCCAAGGTGTCGTGGCCGAAACTCTCCAACTCTCGCAGCTCAAAGGCTACACGGTCGGCGGAACGATTCACCTCGTTCTCGATAACCAAGTTGGTTTCACAACGAGCCCCGACGCAGCACGTAGCTCTCCGTACGCATCTGACATCGCAAAGATT
>SYLX01000103.1 GCA_005808505.1 Bdellovibrionales bacterium
AGGCCGGGGATCTTGTAGTAGCCACGACCGAGAACGCGGTAAGCGCCGTAGTAGTGGATGTCTTTGAGACCGAGAGTTTCGATCACTTCCATGTTGCGCTTGAGTTCGGGCCATTTGCCGATCGACTCCATAACGCCGTTAGCAGTTCCCCACTGACCGAGGTTGATACCGCGGAAGTAGAGACCGTTGCCGATGTCAGCAAGGTTCGCCGACTTTTTGAGTTCAGCGAGTTGAGCGTCAGTTACTTTCGAAACGTCAGCAAGACCGAGGAGCGCGAGAGCTTGGTTAGCCGCATCGATCCCTTTTTGGTGCTTTTCGATCTTCGTTGCTTTTGCGTCAGTCGCGTTACCTACGAAGTAGAGAGCTTCAGATTGTTTGTTGAGGTACTGAGCTTTAACAGCGCCTTCCGATGCTGCCGCAGCTTGAGCATATTTATCAGCCGCTTCTTGAGCCGCCGCGATGCCCGAGTTGTTGTAATCGCGTTGTTCGAACTTTGCTTTTGCTTCTTGAGCGAGTTGAGCGTGGTCAGCAGCTTGGGCCGCAAACGCGAACGCCGAAACAGCGAAAAGCGCAGAGAAGAGCATAGCTTTCATCTGTAAATCCCCTTCGTCGGTTTTTGATACCGATTTTGTTTAATTGAGCTTTTGTAGCGGTGTGTAGGTACCAGGGGCCCCTGGCGAATGCAATTTTTTAGACGGCGATGGAAGTTTTCGCCTGCGTGCGACGGCTACTTGAAGGGTTATCTTTTCAGGTTTTTTCAGGGCCTGGGGCAAGAAGGGCACTGCTCGGGACAGTTCTGTAAAGAACGGTCAATTCATCAGAACATTGATGACGAAAATCAGAACTACGGAACAGACAAAGAGGAAAATAACTCGATTCGAAAGCACAGCTGCCGCCCTTTAGATGCCGTCCCAAAAATGCCGACCGTACGAGATGCTAAAGAGCGCCCAAGGATGCGAACGATTCGCGCGGGCGCTCCAACGATGACATGAATGAAAGTCGTTTGGTTCTTTAACGGATAGAAGGGCGTTAGATTTTTGTCAAGGCGTCAACATCGCTGAATCAGAAAAGATTTCTGATTTCAGACGTCACGTGGGCTCGACAATTTCCCCGATCAAATCGTAATCCATGCTCTCCGTGATTCGCACATGAACGATTTCGCCGATCTCGGCTTGACCGTCGTTGATCAGAACGACGCCATCGATATCGGGAGCTTGTTGCGACATGCGGCCTTGGAGAAGAAGCTCTGTTTCTTCGCTCAAGCCTTCCACCAGGACTGGAACAACTTTGCCGATGAAAGCCTCGTGCTTTTCGCGGCTAATTTCCATTTGAACGGCCATAAGCTCGTCATGACGACGCTGCTTAGTTTCTTCGTCGATCTGATTCGGCATCTTTCCGCCAGGCGTGTTGTCTTCAGGCGAATACATGAAGCAACCAACACGGTCGAAACGCTGCTCTTTAACGAAGGCAAGCAACTCTTGGAACTCTTCTTCTGTTTCGCCCGGGAAGCCGACGATGAACTGCGTGCGGATCACGGCTTCTGGGATCTCGGCGCGAATTTTCGTCAAACGATCCACGATTTCTTCGCGAGTCATGTGACGGTTCATGCTCTTCAAAACTCGGTTGTTGATGTGCTGCAAGGGCATATCGAAGTACTTCACGAGGTTCTCGCGAGTCTTGATGAGCTCAATGACTTCGTCCGAAATTCCATCTGGGTAGAGGTATAGAACACGGACCCAGTCGAGACCTTTGATGTCCGAGAGAGCGCGCAAAAGTTCAGCGGGATTTTCGATCGCTTCCGGATTTTTTCGACGAAGATCCCAGCCGAAATCTGTGAAGTCGTGCGAGATGATGTTGAGCTCGCGAACGCCGCCCGCAACGAGCAACTTCGCTTCGTTCACGATCGCGGGCAAGCGGCGTGATTGAAGGTTCCCGCGGATTTTCGGAATCGCGCAGAAGGCACAGCGCTTTAAGCAGCCTTCCGAAATTTTCAGGTAAGCGCGGTAACCGGGCTGAGAATTCACGCGAGGCGTTTCTTCTTCTTGCAAGTAAGTTGGCAAATTGAAGAAGCGTTTGTTCGTGTCACCTGCTTCGTGGTTCTTCAAAATTTTGGCGATGTTTTGGAATTCGCCCGAACCGATAAAGAGATCGGCTTCCGGAAGTCCTTCAACGAGTTCGTCTTTGTAGCGTTGCGTGAGGCAACCGGCGACGACAACTTTGTTCACCGATCCCGCGCGCTTGAGTTCCGTCATCTCGAGGATCTTCGAAACGGATTCTTTCTTCGCCTCATCGATAAAACCGCAAGTGTTGACGACGACGGTGTCGGCTTCTTCGGCGTTATCAGTGACGCTGTAACCATCCTTCAAAAGCTGACCCAGCATGATCTCGCCATCGACGAGGTTCTTTGGGCAGCCAAGGCTGACGAAGTGAACTTTTTTGCCGCCAGCGCGCGATTGTGCGAGTGCTTCAGCGTGGGAGACTACGGGCGAGTTCGAATTCTCGTTCATTCAAATTCCTTAGATTCCTGCGCTTAGGAACGCATGTTCGTAAATTGGAGGGGCAAACCAAATTTTTGCCCGCGGCAGTAAGAGATCGTCTCCTGAAGCTCGTCGATGCTCTTAGACGTAACGCGAATTTGTTCGTCCATGATCTGAGGTTGAACTTTGAGCTTCGAGTCTTTGATCGATTTCACGATCTCTTTTGCTTTTTCTTTATCGATGCCCTGGATGAGCTTACCTGTTTGCTTCAGCATCATGCCGCCGATCGGCTCTGGCTTTTCAAACTTCACCGAGGAGATTTCAACTCCACGCTTGTGAAGCTTCGACTGAAGAATGTCGCGAACGGCGTTGATCTTCATCTCATCGTTCGCCTTGAGGGTGATGAGCTCTTTTTCCCAGATGATTTCGCAGTTGCCGCCGCGAAGATCGTAACGGTTCTGAAGCTCTTTCTTCGCCTGGTTAACGGCGTTGTCGACTTCCTGCATGTTAATTTCGGAAACGATGTCAAATGAAGCCATTTATCTGATTCCCTCTTAGAGCGTCATGATGTCCGCATTCGCGGGCGGAGCGTACTGGAAGAGTTTGTCTTCGAGCTTTGATTCAACTTTCACATCGGAGAATTCAAAACGTGTTTCGTTGTCGCGATCGTCCCAATAATTGAGACCCGTGATCTTCTCGCCGTCGGCCGAAACCTTAACCTGCGCACGTTTGAAATCCGTCGTGTCTTTCTTGGGAGCGAGGAAGATCAAAACATCGCCGTTCGGCTGCGCCTGTGATCCCGTCGCGGTAAAGAACTTCAAGAAACCCCCTTGCGCGAGAAGGCTTACGAAGTTTGAGCTACGACCTTTTTTGGAGCTTGTATCGCCTTTGATAACCTGCACAGGCGCGTCTTTGAACTCCGCACCGGGAAACGTCACGGCCCATAAATTCTTTTTGTTGACGACAAGCAGTGACTTCTCAGTTCCATCGAGCTCAAGACGAAGGCGTCCGTTGGCAACGAACATTTTGCCGCTAGATTTCTTCTCTTGTTCGAGGATCGGAATCTTCGTGGTCTTATCGACCTTCATCGACAGCGCTTTGGTTTGGAAAGTTGAATCCAGCGTTTTGAGAAGCTTCATCTTCTCGTCATCGACCGCGCGGAAGTCTGCTTTCTTTTCGGTTTTCTTTTTGTCGGTCGCTTTCTTAGGCTTCGGAGTTTCTTCCTTGGCTTGCGTGACCATCGATGTGGATGCCACGTACGTCGCCGCTAAGGGGGCAGACGCAAGCGGGAGCAGGAAGAACGAGAAGAGTACTGAAGTCATCCAACGCACCGTTTTTCTATGGGGAATTTTCGGAGCACCCTATCAAATCGCGGATTTTCCCGCAAGTTTAGGCCGACATGCCAAGGTCCAGACCTCGAACGACTCGGGGTCTCCTAACGCCATATAGGCCGCCATCGCTGTTGAGCCCGTCGTGACCACGTCGTCGATGAAAACAAGGGATCTCGACGCCTGTAAATTTTCGCAGGTCCCAAGGGGCTGAAAGCGACGTTCAGCTCTCTCGCTAGCGCTCAGGTGCTTCTGGCCCCTGCCTTCGGGTGCGTTTAGCCAACGGAAAGCGAGAGGCTCTTCTGATCCCCACTGCCGTGCGAAAGCTTGAGCCAAAGCGTAGGCGTGGTCACGCTGGCCCACGATTGATGCGGGTGGAACAACGAAGCGAGGTTGGGCAAGTCTTCCAAATGCACTTCGCTCGGAAGAATGCCGAACGGCCCAGCTCCAAGCAGCCTGAAGCGCCCAACCACGTTTGAATCCGTGAAGGAAGGGACGAAGGAGTGAAGCTGTGTCTTCATTCCAAGTGAAGAGCGAATAGACTGGAAACGGGTAATCCGGCTGAAGCAATGCGCTCCCGGTATTTGCGAGCTTAAGGAGCTTCTCCTCGCAAGCCTCGCAAACGTGATCGATGGGCGGCTTTAACGAGCCGCAGACCGCGCAGCTCCGAAGCCATCGGAGGACTCGATCGAACTTCAACGTCCGCCATTCAGCCATGATCATCTTTCATCTCCACGCTAGTGTTTCGCACCAAACCGGAGAGTCAGCTGAGCAAACTTTGCGCCTAATCGTTGTGGTAAGGGATGTTCTTCCAGATCGTGAACGCGCGGTAAGTTTGTTCGAGGACCACCGCTTGCGCGATGTGATGATTGAAAACCATTGTTGAAAGCGACCATGTCCAATCGGCGCGCGAGCGGATCTCAGGGCCAAAACCAAACGCGCCCCCTACGAGAATCACCACTCTCGGACGTCCTCGCTCAAAAAGTTTGACGAGCTTTTCGCTGAATTTTTTGGAAGTCACGGCGTCGCCGCGCTCGTCGCAGACGATCACGAGATCGTCTTTCTTGATGGTCTTGAGGAGTTGTTCGGTTTCTTCGGCGAGTTTTTGTTCCGCCGATGCGCGAGCTTGTTTGGAGGGTTTCAACCGAATGATTTCGACGGAGCAGAAGTGCTTGAGCTTTTTTTCGTACTCAGCCGTGAGAGTCGAGAGCCAGTCTTCTTTCTGGCCCCCGATGAAAACGAACGCGAGCTTCATCGAAAATCAAGATTTAGCAGGCTGCGGAGCCGGAGCTTCTTTGATCTGCAAGTCTTTGCCCTGTCTCCAGAGATCTTCCAGACGATACTCTTGGCGAACGAAGTCGTAGAACACATGCACGATCAAAGCGCCGTAATCCAAAACGACCCAGCGTCCTTCTTGGCTACCTTCTAAGCTTTGCGGGAAGACGTTGTACTCATCTTTCACCGCGCGCATGACGGCTTCCGCCAAGGAGCTTGCGTGACGCGTGCTCGTACCAGAAGCGATCAAGGTGAACTCTGTAGGAGCTTCTGTAGGACGCAAGTCAAAGCCGCGAACGTTGATAGCTTTACGCTCGAAGAGAGCTTGAGCACAGAAATGCGTGAACGCTTCGTAATCGCCGATTCTTGGCCCTAAAGGAGCAAAGAGACCTTGCTCACGCAAGTACTCTTCAACCTTGATGCTGATGAACTTATCGACGTTACGTCCCGTGCGAAGACGCTTGCGGACTTCGCTCGCAGAGACGTCGATGTCTTGCAGTCGCACGAATTCGATCGAACGACCCGTCGTGAGCGCGACAAATTGACGATCGAAAACGGCAACGAGGCTTTTCAAACCTTTGGGCATGTCTTCTTCCGAGAAGGGAAGCGAATGCTTAGGTCGTGTCACTACAACGAGGTTCGCGAGCGTCAGGATTTTTTCGAAGTCTTTCCATTTATCGAATTCTTCGAACTGATCGAGCCCGACGATGAGGTAGAGATTCTCGGGCGCTACTTTTTCGGAATAAGCCTTTACGGTATCGATCGTGTAGCTCACTCCTCCCCGATGGAGTTCCTGATCATCAACGATGACGTAGGGAAACTCGTCGAGTCCGCGATGAAGCATCTCCACTCGTTGCTCGTGATTGGGTCCTTCAACGGCAGCCTTCAAAGGATTCTGAGCCGCGGGAACAACGACGACGTTGTCTAAATTGAGTCGACCGTGAACCGTTGTGATGACGTTGACATGGCCCATGTGAAGAGGATTGAAAGTGCCGCCGAAAATTCCGACGCGGGCCCCTTCGATAATTTCAATTTTTTCACTCATTGCGCAGCTTCCTCACGATACTTGGAGACGCGGTTACCCATTTCAAATACGAGCTCGCGCGCGCCTTTACCGGTCGCCGCCGAGATCTGCATGGTTTCAATACCGCGTGACTTAAAAATTTGCACGAGCTCCTCGAGCCGGTCGCGACTGATGGCATCGATCTTGTTCAAAACCACAAGCTGCGGGCGACTCGAGAGCGGACGGAATCCTTCTTGTTTGATCTTCGCGTTGTCATACTGGTGAAGCTCATCGAGGATATCTTGATAATCGCGATAAGCTTCGCGCCCGCCCGATTCACTCGCATCGACCAAATGAACGAACAAGTTTGTGCGCTCGATGTGGCGAAGGAACTGTGTTCCTAAACCCACTCCCTTGTGCGCGCCGGGAACGAGACCTGGAATATCGGCGACGACGATCGTGCGGTTCTCATCGACCTTCACGACACCTAAGTTGGGGGTCAACGTCGTGAACGGATAATCGGCGATCTTGGGTTTTGCAGCCGAGATGGCAGAAATCAAAGTCGATTTACCCGCGTTCGGATAACCGATTACGCCGACGTCGGCGATCAACTTCAACTCGAGATGGAGCTGTTGAGTGTGACCCATTTCGCCGGGCTGGGCGTGCTCTGGAGCCTGGTTCACGCTCGTGCGGAAGAACCAGTTGCCCTTACCGCCGCGGCCACCTTCCAAAAAGAGGTAATCGCCTGGCTCATTCAAATCGAGGATGACGGCATTGGTCTCCGCGTTCTTCACGACGGTGCCCGGAGGAACGGGCAAAATGAGATCTTGGCCCGCGTGGCCGGTCATGTTGGCTTTGCCGCCGGACTGTCCGTCTTCGGCGTAATACTTCGTTTTAAAGCGGTAATCCAAAAGGGAGTTGAGCTGCGGGTTCACCCGGAAGATGACACTTCCCCCGCGCCCACCGTCGCCACCATCGGGACCTCCACGTGCTTGCATGGATTCCCGGCGGAAACTAACGGCACCTGGCCCGCCTTTTCCGGAGCGGACGGTAATTGAGACTTCATCAACAAACTTCATAAACTTACGGCCTTGCTGGGCAAGGCTCCTTCAATCTGATTTCTGATTTATAACGCTCGGATTTTGGGCCCTTAAAATAGAAAAGGCCGGCGAAAATGCCAGCCTTTTCAAAAGCCTCTAGCTCAAAGGACTAAGATTATGCGCTTTTCGCGGCAGTAGCCGGGTAAACGCTGACTTTCGTGCGCAACTTGTTCACGCGCTCGAATTTCACTTGGCCTTCGATAACGGCGTAGATCGTGAAGTCACGGCCCATGCGCACGTTATTGCCGAGGTGGAACTTAGTTCCACGCTGACGGATGATGATTGTTCCGGGCTTAACGGCCTCGCCACCAAAGCGTTTTACGCCCAAGCGTTTACTTTGTGAGTCGCGTCCGTTTCGTGTACTTCCTGCGGCCTTCTTACTTGCCATTTCTCACCTCTGTCGGATCCAGAATTACTTAGTTTTCTTAGCTGTTTTCTTCTTAGCGCCGCCAGCCGATTTTTTAGCTGTCGTCTTCTTAGCTGTCTTTTTAGCAGCTTTCTTCGCCGTCTTCTTCTTAGCAGCTGCAGCAGCTTGTTTTTGCTCACTGCGCTCTGCTTTGTTTCCGCCGGCTTTTCTCGCTTCCTTCTGCTTTTGAGCGAAGGCTGTCTTACGAGCTTCGATCTTAGCGGGATCGATGATCAAGGCCTGTTTTTCAGTTTCGAACTTTTGGCCTTCCGGAGTCGTGATCGACTGGATGAAGAGCTCCGTGAAGAGCTGACGGTGGCCGTGCATACGGCGGTAGCCCTGACGACGCTTCTTTTTGAAGACGATGACTTTGGGAGCTTTCGCCTGACGAGTCACGATCGCGGTAACAACCGCGTTCTGAACGAGGGGCGCGCCTACGAACGTTTTATCGCCGCCGACCATAAGAACTTCAGGCAAGTTCAACTTTTCGCCCAAAGTAGCTTCCATTTTTTCAACTCGAACAGTGTCGCCTGCCGAGACTTTATATTGCTTACCGCCGGCGCGGATAATCGCGTACATCCAATCCTCCGAAATCACTAACCAAAGAAACGCTTTTGTTTCGCTCGAGAGTCGACCTAAGGCTTCAGGCAAGGTCGTTTTCCAAACTTGCGAGAAGACGTGACTCTCTCTGCTTATAGGCACGAAGGGCAAATATCTGCCACGGCGCAAGGTTGATTGTCAATGATTTCAGCATCTTAATTTGCGCTCTTCCGCGCGAACTCAATCAAGTTCATTTTGATGCCGAATTCTTTAGCAGAACCGAACCGTTATGCCTTCCGACGGCCCAAGGTTTCAGCAGAAATTCCGGACTCCGATGAACCCGTGAACTTACTGCTGACTGACCTCAGTGAGTATAGATCTCGTACTGCTCCCGGTGGAACTCGGGCTCGAGTTTGAGAACGACGTTCCGGCCGATCCGCATTTCGACGTCTTCCAGGCGCTCGGTCTCTTCTTCGTAAATATAGTCGCCGACATCAGCATGGCAGTGCACAACTGTGGTGGCTCGTGGATTCTGGCTCCGGCCTTCGCGTTCCAGATCCCGAAAAATCTCGTGCGCGATCGTGGCCTTTTGCTTGATGTAACCAGAACCGTCACAATACGTGCAGGGCTCGCAAAGCGTCTTCACGAGGCTAGGGCGAATCCTCTTGCGTGTCATTTCCACCAGTCCGAGGTTCGACATCGAAACAACCGTTGTGCGCGCGCGGTCGCCCTGGAGCTCTTCGCGAAGGGACGTCAGGACTTTCTCGCGGTGAGCTTCGCGCTCCATGTCGATGAAG
>SYLX01000009.1 GCA_005808505.1 Bdellovibrionales bacterium
CCAACCATAGTTTCGTTTTCACCGGTATCCGAATAGATGGCATTCTCCGCAAAGCAGGACAGATACTTTTTAACATCCTTCTCGTTAGTGGCCTGAACCAGAGCCTCAGCAATTTTTGGTAGTTTCAGTTTCATAAAGTTTCCTCTTTGAAAAAACTAATTAATTTAGATTTAGCAGCGTGTTAATTTAGACATGCTTCAGACCGTAGGCACCGTGCCGCCATCAATGACGTATTCGGCTCCATTGATCGATCCCGCTTTATCGGATGAGAGAAACGCGATCAGTTCAGCCACTTCCTCCTGCTTGGAAGGCCGGCCAATCGGAATGCCACCCAAGGCATTCATTACGCTTTGTCGTGCTGCCTCGACGGTGATCTTGTTGGTATTTGCGATTTCCTCAATCCATGCGTTTGAGGCTTCGGTTCCGATCCAGCCTGGAGAAACTATATTTACGCGAATTCCTTTCGGGCTAATTTCCTTAGACAAGCTCTTGCTGTAATTTGCGAGCGCCGCCTTTGCTGCCGCGTAAGGAATGGTCGATTCATATAAGGGAAGGCTTCGTTGAATACTGGCAACGTGAACGATCGAGCCGTGTCCCTGCTTCAGCATTTCTGGCACGAGCAATCGATTCAAACGAACCGCAGGAAAAAGATTGAGATTGAAGGATTTCTGCCAGTCCTCATCCGACAACTTACTAAAGCCTCCAGCAGGAGAACTCGAGCCACCTAAAACGTGCGCGATGATATCGACGCCGCCCAACCGAGCTAGCACTTCTTGGGCAACAAGATTTGTTCCCTCAACAGTTGCGAGATCTGCTTTTACGAAGATCACTCCTTTTGGCAGCTGATCGGTCGCCTCACGTGCTGTTGTTACGACTCTTGCGCCGGCAAGGGCGAAGCGCGTGACTGTCGCAAGTCCAACGCCAGCAGTGCCTCCAGTTACCAAAACTCTCTTACCTTTAAACTCTGTCGGGCTCACTTCGTATGGATAGCTCACAGTTCCTCCTGTTAGGTGATACAATTGATTTTAATACAAACATGTATCAAAAGACATATGAAAATTAGAATGGCCACAAACCATTGATTTGACTGATCTAAAGCGTATTGTTTTAATTCAAATTTGCATTATAATCATCAGACTATGAGAACGAAAAAAGGCGAAAAGGAAAAACTGAGGCTCGTAATTTTGGACAAGGCGATCGCCTTCTTCAAGAAACACGGACGTAGTGGATCGGCCTCAGAGGACATCATGAGTTATATGAACCTGACTCGCGGCGCGCTCTACAGCCATTTCAAATCGAAAGATGATCTGTTTGCGAAGGCTGTTAGCCACGATCTGACTCGACTAGAAAATCTCATCGAAGAAAGTATCAAGCTCTACGGTCCAATGGCATTGCGCCGGAATATTGAGGCGCACCTTTCAGAGAAAAGCTTGACCGATTTTGAAAACAGCTGCGCGTTCACTTCGCTTGCTAGCGATATGCAAAGGTGCAAAGCGGCCCACAGAGCGATTTATGAGGAACATATGAATCGCATTTACGCTATATTCGCCAAGGCTCTTCACGAACAGTTTCCTGAAGACACTCCTGAGCAAAGTCATATCAAGGCGCTAAATCTCTACTCTGGACTAGTGGGAACATTGTCGATGGCTCGAACTATGAAGGACCGCGAAAAGGCGTTGGAGATCTTGGAGTCAGGGAGACAGTTTTTGATCTCGCAGTTCACAAGAGTTGTTTAGGGCTTTAAGATCAAAGCTCATCGACCTCATTCCAACGCCGGAAAAAATGAAGTTCAGACCAGAGAATCGTCGCTGACAGAGCGATCCGATTTCGGCTCGGTCGATTCCGCACCGTCGGTTTCTTCGGAGTGCTCGGCAATCTGTCCATTATCAGGGCTCTTGGAATTTTTCGGGACGCTAGTTTCACCGGCCGCCGTCTTGGTGCGCGCGGGTTTTGTCTCTTGAATCCGCTGCATTTCTAAAGGGTCATTCCGGTCTACCAGCTCGTTTGAAGCATCTTTCGAAAGATTGCGGTCACTTTTGTTTGTCTCCACTCAAAACCTCCTGCTGGAGTGGATCCTAGCTTTTTACGTCCTTGTAATCAGACAAGAAGCCTTGTGAGATTCTTAAAGATTCGTCCATTTCATTACGCTCAGATGGTGCTCATCACTTTCAGCACCTACCACATCAACCTTTGAAGTATCAAAATGGCCGATGCTACTATCGCCGCATGATTACACAAGATTGGAAGCTCCTAGGCCAAGTCGAGGAACTTAAACGTGAACTTGAGTCAAAAGGTGGGCTCAAGGAGCTTGAGTTCAATGGACGCAAAATTGTCTTGAGCTATTACGAAGGTGAATTCGGCGCGCTCAATAACAAGTGCAATCATATGGGCGGGCCGCTGGCTAAGGGGAAACTCAAAAAAGGCTGCATCGAATGCCCCTGGCATTACTGGCAGTTCGATCACAAAACTGGCGTAGCGCTGAATGAATCGACGGAACCTCTCTCTTCCCACGGTGGAACAGTTCCGAACTTGCCGCTGAAGATTGAAAACGGATCTCTTTTCATCGATCTAAATGGCGAGTCCGAGAGAGTTCGTGCGAACTACAATCAAGGCAGAACAAATCTCAGTCGTCAACCAAACCGTGAACCGGGAAAAATCAGGGTCTTGGGGCTCTCAACGACCGCCATGGACCGAGAGCATCCTAGATTCTCAACATCCGAAACGCTGTTAAAGTCCGCACTCGAACGGGCGCAGCAATCGCTCGATGTCGAAACAAAGTTCCTCGCGCTCTCGGAGCTGAACTTCCGTCACTGCGAGGGCTTTTACTCCAAGTCCGAAAAAGCCTGCACCTGGCCGTGCTCCATCACCAAGATGGATCCGAAGGATGAGATGCATCTCGTCTACGAAGCTTTTGTGCACTGGGCAGATGTCGTGATCGTTTCGACCCCAATTCGCTGGGGCAATGCGAGTTCGCTCTATTACAAAATGGCGGAGCGACTCAACAGTGTTCAAAATCAAATCACTCTCAAAGATCGCGTGCTGATCAAAAACAAAGTGGCCGGCTTCATCATCACGGGCGGCCAAGATAATATTCAATCGGTTGCTGGGCAGTTGATGAACTTCTTCGGCGAGCTTGGGTTCCACGCTCCAGCTTTTCCTTACGTAGCGCACTCACTTGGCTGGTCGTCAGAGGATATGGAACGCAATATGGAATACGTAAGCGAGAGTGAGTATCTGAAGAACAACTGCTTCGAGCTTCTTGCGCGGTCGGTAGAGCTTTCAAAGCGGCTGATTCAGTGAGGCAGTGTTTATGAGCCTGTTTATCGGCTAGGAAACGGGGGCTAAGGCTCCCATCACGGGTGACTAGGCCATCAGAAGGCGGCAATTAAACCTACGGAGGCTCTAGCATAGTGGCCGCTCCGCGCGCTGGTGTCTCCGCTGATAGGCGAGAACCCCTCAGATCGCGTTATTCCGTCCTCCATCCTAGAACAGTTTCACCCCGAGCACTTTCCCGTCGTAGATCCGGCTGAAATACACTACAACTGCAGGCCATGAAAAAATCCTTCAGCCTCACATCGCCTGTTCATCGCCCCGACCGGGTCGCTGAATCCGTAAAACGCGAAATCAATAAGTATCTTGCTCGGGAGCGGCGCAAAGCTCTGCCGGAAGGCGTGGATTACTGGGATTTCGACTGTAATTGCGGTGCCACGGCTGAGACCGCCGCCGTGATTCATGTTAGCGCGTTCAGCCAAACTATCGATAAAGTTGCTGCGGCGAATTCCGCTCAGGTCTACGTTGAGATTCTCGCTAAGCCTGGCGTTCGCAATAAGAAAGCTACTGTTTAACAAGCTAGTAAAGGATCGTCCGATGCAGTTCATTGAGACCGAGAGCGCAAAACTCATCCAAGCACATTTGCAAGAACTCCAAGACATGAACGAAGAACTCGGCGGAGTCCACATCGCGCGACTTGACGGCGCAGTTGCGGTCGTCGGCATTGAGAACGCTGAGAAGAAAGTAATTTTCCAAACGAGCTTCGTCAGTGACGTAGAAGCAAAAGTTCTCGATGCGCAAATTGTTGTTCAGGATCTACTCGAGGAAGCAGGTATCGAAGCGCTTTCGGAGTTCGATTTGAACCTCGCATTGGACGACATGTCCACGTCGCTCTCGACGAACTAATCATTAGCCCGCCTCCGCAATGAGGTCTGCCGGAACATCCAGCAGACCCGAAAGCAAACCGACATCAGCGCTTGTGTCACATGTAAGTTGCCGTTGAAACGGTGAAGTCTTCCTCAACCCAAGGCGATTTTACCGGCGCCCGCATAGCCTGTGTCGATCTAAAGCGTCGGCTTTGCATCATCATTGCTAATCCGCCGCCGAGCAGAGCCCCGACCGCAAAACCACGAAACGACGGCCTTGGCATCCATCTCATTGTGCCGAGCATGACAGCGGGAGCTTGCGTGCGTTGAGGCGAGGATGTTGCTTGTGTGCCGACAGAACGCGAAACCATCTCTGATATTGGCTCCGCAAAAAACGCAAGCAGTGCAGGCACAAACTCCGCGAAGTCTTGCGGTCCTCGACTCGTCAGCAAATTCCCATCACGCACAACAGGCTGATCGACCCAAATCCCTCCGGCATTTACCACATCGTCGCGAATGCCTGGCCAAGAGCTAAGCGTCCTGCCTTCTAGAAGTCCGCTCGAACCAAGAACCCAGGGTCCATGGCAAAGACTCGCAATCGGCTTTTTCGCAAGATCAAATGATCTTACGAACGAGCGTGCTCGCTCGGATTGGCGCAAGAGATCGGGATTGATAAATCCGCCCGGAATAAAAAGCGCATCGAAGTCTGTAGCCATTGCTTCATCGATCGAAAGGTCGACACTGACTCGATGAGCTGGCTCGTGAAGGTTCACGCCACGAATCCGGCCGTGACGTAATGAGATGACCGTGATCGATGCGCCCGACAGGCGAAGCGCGTTGACGGGCACCGTGTACTCGGCCATTTCAAAGCCATCGGCCATCAAGACAGCGATTTTTCGACCTTTCAAATTATTATTCATGATCTTCATTCGGTTCTCCTTCGCGAGAGAGCCATGAAAGCTAATACACCGATACCAACGATCGCGGCTTTTTTCGCGACACCTTTGCGGTTGTATTTCAGTTCTGATTTGAGCCCCATCTCTTTCGGAATGTTCGGAACTCTGAGGTGAGCGAGATCGACCAAAATCTCTTCGACGACATCTACCCGGTCAGCGGCCATCAGCAAGATCCAGTGTGAGAGACGTCCTTCGCTAAAGCTGTATGCGAAGTCGCGGATTTTTCCGCTCAAGCCACGAGGTGGGCAGACATTGCCGAACACAGGCGTGAGTTTCGCGTGTTCCGTTGACTTGTGCACTCGGTGGCGCGGGACTTGTTGCTCAAAATCGGGGTAGAGAGTTTCGATGCCTACGTCGGGAGCTTTGTCCATCGGAACGCCGGGACGCGTGGCAGGATCAAGGTCAGATCCCCATCCTGCGATCTTTGATGAAAGATCGATTGTGCGCCTTTCGGTTGTCGTTAGCGATCGACCACCCATTCGGGGAGTCTGCAATACGTCATCGGATGATTTGCCTAATACTTGTTCCATCTCGATCTCCTTTTAGTGACTAGCCCGCGGTGGGATGACGAGGGGTTTGATGATGCCGTCGAGCTTGCTCGAGAACATGTGATAACCCTCGCTGATTTCCTCAAGGGGAATGCGATGGGTAAGCATGTCTTTGGGACTGATGTGTCCTGCTTCGATGTGATGAAAGCAGCGACCGATGTTTCGCTTTACGCTCGCTTGGTTCATTCGCATGTTAATACCCTTGTTCATGGCGTCGCCGATCTTCACACTGTTCGGGACGGGTCCATAAACACCGATGATGGAGACCGTTCCACCTTTTCGAACGGAGTCGATCGCCCAGTTCAGCGGAACTGGTGAACCACCTTGGAGTTTGAGCGGTCTTACGCCAAGAGCTCTTTGCATAGCGCTTCCTCGTGATTCGCAACCAACGGCATCAATCGCGCAATCCCATCCGAGCCAATCCGACTCTTTCTTCAAGAACCAAACGGGGTCAGAGACCTCGCGGAAATTGAGTGTTTCACATTGCGCGAACTTTCTAGCGAACTCGAGACGGTACTCATACTCGTCAACGACGAGCACACGACCGGCACCCATGAACCACGCGGTCTTTGCCGCAAAAAGACCAACCGGGCCTGCTCCAAAGATTAAGACCGTATCGCCTCGCTTGATTCCGGCCATTTCTGCAGCTTGGTATCCGGTTGGATACGCATCCGCGCACAACACAGCATCGTCATCATCGATGGTATCTGGAACCTTAATCAGGCCGGCGTCGGCGAAGGGAGTGCGAACGTACTCGGCTTGTCCACCGTGATAGCCGCCGGTAATGTGGGAGTAGCCGTAAAAGCCTCCCATGGCTGTCGCGAACGGGTTCGTGTTGTGGCAATTGCCGTAGAGGCCTTTTTGGCAGAAGAAGCATTCTCCGCAAAAAATGTTAAAAGGCACGACGACGCGATCTCCGACTTTGATGGTCTTTACGTCGGGACCAATCTCCTCAACGATGCCGACCATCTCGTGTCCGAATGTTTGGCCGACGCGCGTGTCGGGTACGAGTCCGTGATACAGGTGAAGATCGGATCCGCAAATGCAGGCGCGTGTGACTCGCACGACTGCGTCTTTGGGATGCTCAATCTCTGGAATCGGTTTATCTACGGCTTTGACCCGATAAGGGCCTTTATACGTCATCGCAAGCATGGTGAATCTCCTGTTGGTGAAAGCTCAAGTCGTTGAGCGGTGCTGATCGCTGAAGGTTCACAAATTTTTGACTGGAGACCATTACGCTGGTGAGTTAGTTAGTTGTCATAAGCGACAATCAAACTTGAGCCTTTGTCTTCTCTAACTAGATATCCGAGCTGACATGACTCGTTGGAGGAAAATTCCGCTCTAATTTTTTCACTGAACTATTCTGGCGCAACACCGACAATTGCCTTTGTCACGCAGTCATAGACTTATTAAAACGTTGGGAACTTCAGCTGCACCAAGGGGCGAATGAATGAAAACGATCTCAATAATTCTTGGTCTAGCATTCCTGATCATGACGGCCGTGATGATTTCGCTAGTTCGAAGCGGGGGAGCGCTCAAGCCGCAAGGTTTGATCAAGCCCTCCGTGATCGGTGAATCTAGGCTTTCCATCGGCGAACAGGTTGCGATCCGCCTCTTTCCGGAATTCCAAGAATCAAAAAACTCAGTATGGCGTATCGAAGGTGGTGCGAACGATCTCGCGGAAATCGTCCAAGCTGCCCTTGCGAGCTATCGGGGGTCGGTGAAGCCACGTCTCATTGATCTCCGCTCTGGAGCTCCAGACACTTGCACGGAGAATTGTTGGTATCTCCAGAGCCTCGAAGCTGAGCTACCTGATACAGTTGCGAAGAAGCTAAAAGATCCCTCAACCGTCGACATCGTCATTCAAAAATTTGATCGGCACGAACAAGTTCCTGAAGCGTGTGAGTCTGAGAAAATTTTGACGATCGCTTGCATGAGGCCCGTCAGCGTCCGTGAAGTGCGAAGGAAAATGAAAACCCCTGCGCCTCACTTCTTCATGCAGAGGTATTTGGATTCTGAATTCTTTTTGTTTATTGAACGACAGTCATGAGCAGGTGAAGCGGTACACCCTGACTGAAGGGTTAGAGCTTCCAATTCGACATCGATTTTCGCGAGATTCGCACATTCCTCAATCTGACTCATGTAAAGACGGAATCAACTGCACGAAAACAATTTCACAGTCGTCGATCTGAGAGAGTTGGAAACGGGCACGATAGTTTCCGCGCGCCAAGGTAATTGGTAAACCTTCTTGCACTGCTTGTTCGGCCGTATAACGAGTGGAGAAAAATATCATTTCTCCTCCCGCAATCGAGAAATCGGTTTTCGAGGTTGTCCAGTTGTCTTCCGCGCGAGCCAAGTAGCTTGATCCTTCTTTGAACTCCTCGCCGGTCCACCATGATCGCCAAAGAAGAAGCGTGAGAGAGTCTGCTTCCCAAGTGACGCGTTCGGCACTGGTGCAAAGGAGGAATGCGTCTTCGGCGCCAATCTTCACCGTATTGACGGCCTCACCTTGGTCGCAGACGTCGAAGACGAGATCAACATCCGATTCGATTTTCCATGAGGAGATCCCGGTTTTCGTCATGAGCATGATCGGCATCTCAGCATCGAAATAAGTGCCGCCATTTGGCTGCGGGCTGGGCCATTCAGGCCCATGCTTGGCGACGAGGCAGTTGCGACCATTCAGCTCCGTCCCGTTCACGGCCGAAATCGCTTTTTCACCGCTCTCCTCAGAATCCATGAGGACGTGTCCGTAGCCTCTCATACGGCCATCCTCGGATCTCGCGATACGCGCGCTCAGAACCTTGCCATAGGGTGCAAAAGTCTTATGGAGAAGATCTTCGGTTGCGTTGAAAGAGAGATTTCCCACGTAGATTTTCATTTTTTCTCCTGCGGCAAAAGAGGGGCCGTTTGTTTTCTATTTTTCCTATATAGCGCCAGAGACAACACGGTTGGAACGATCAACAAGACGAATTCAGAAATGAGCTGAATTCCGTAGAGGTTCTCGGGGATCTCCCTAAGAAAAACATAATGACTGCAAGGATCGTCCTGAGGAACGAAGTCCGTCACAAAGAAGATGGCAATGAGTAGCGTGAATAACATTGACAAATATGGAATCCACTTCCGCTTTGCTTTTTGAGCAACAAAGTAGAGGAGCACCGCTATGCTGGAGTAAATCGCGGAAAATTTAACCAAGCGAAGGATCGCCTCGTTTGCCGACAGAAGATAATAGACTCCATCTGCATCATTCCAAGTGTTAACGAACGCCGGGCACTTGTCCAAAACTTCGGCTTGTGAGTAACGCGAAGATAAGAGCAAAACAGCAGCAAGAAGAAGAGTTTTGCGCATGACCTTATCCCATCAAGAATAATTGATTGATGCAGATTGAAGCGTAGTCGCTAGATGCGATCAACATCACTTTGTGTGCTATTGACTCTTCCAAGACTGACATGGTGCCGTCAGTGAGGCCTCGAAACGAACCATTCATTTCAGCAAGCGAAAGTGCGACTAAACCAGCTTCGTGATCGCGAATACGCTGAGCTTGATCTGGATGGATAATGCAAAGGGCTAACCATTCTTTTAGTCCTTTTTCTAATTTGGACATGGGGAATCACTTCTCCCAAAGCTACGAAGTTCTATGTCGCTTGTTAAATTGTCGAGTAACGGGAGGGATTTCGCAAAAACTTCCAATGGGCTGACTAAATTTCGACGCTGGCAGTAAGGCCGCAAGCGCGTGAGAGGTGAAATAGATCTAGGTGCCCAGCTTTCAGTGGCTCACCCGACCGGACGTTCGTACGCTCGTACCGCCGTGGTTTACAAGTTCGCCAACCGGAATCAAATCGGCGACTTCATTTGCGTATCGATAAAATCGTCTCAGCGAGTACAGAAAGATCCACCGGTTTGATAAGGAAGTGTTCAAAGCCAGCTCGCTGGGCCGCAATCTGGTACTCCGGAAGCCCATGAGCAGTCAGTGCTAGGAGCGGCTGATCAAATCCCGACTCGCGAAGTTGCTTAGCTGCCTCGAGCCCATCGATTCTCGGCATTTGTAAATCGAGAATGAACAAATCTACGTGATTCATCAGAGCTTGCTCGATGGCCTCGGCGCCGTCATGAGTGGCGATCACCTCCGCCCCAGCTGATTTCAAAGTTTCTGCCAGATATTGGAGGACGTCTGCTTCATCATCCGCGATTAGAATCACCGTTCCACTTAAAGTCTTGTTTTGAACATGGCCGATCGAAGCCATTCTTGCAGGAGATTGGTTCGCACGTTCGGTGTGAGAACTCTCTTCATTTAATTCATCGATCGGGAGCAAAAGTTCAAATGCGGTGCCAACGTTTGGTTCGCTTTTCAACAACTGCATCTCTCCGCCTAATGCGTGCGCTAGTCGTTGCGCGATGGCTAATCCGAGACCGCTTCCTCGCCTGTCCTCACGGCGAGCGTTTGAGTCAATCGGTTCAAAGACGTTGGACATCTGCTTCATGCCGATGCCGGTGTCCTGCACGACGATGCTCGCGACACGGCCGCCGATCTTACCTGTTCGTCTCGAACTAACTCGAAAGAGGATGCGTCCGGAATCGGTGAACTTTACAGCGTTCGATAGGAGGTTCAATAAAATCTGTTTGGAGCGATGAGGGTCTGTCCAGAGTGCATGAGGCGCATTCTCCTCGATCACTAATTCCACGGAAATCGGCTTGCTGGCCGCAAGTTGTCGAGCGATTTGCGCGATGTCATCCATCCAGGGCTTAAGCAAGACGACTTCTCTCTCGATATGGAAGCGACCCGATTCGATGCGAGTTAAATCCAAGATATCATCCAGGATTTTCTTGAAACTCAAACTGTGTTTCAGAATATTTCCGGCAAAGCCTTTTAGTTTTTCGATCCGTAATAGGTCTCCCGAGAAGGCGGCCAATTCAAAATTATTTTGAATCAATTCCGCGAAGCCGACGATGGCGGTCATGGGAGTACGGAGCTCATGACTGACGTTAGCAAGAAATCGCGACTTCGCGCGATCGGCTTCTTCCGCTTTGGCACGGGCTGATTTTTCACTTTCGAATTGACGGGCTCGTGCGTAACTTTGCGCGCAGAGGTTGCTTGCAGCCAAAAGATAGTGAACTTCTTCCGCAGAAAATAAGTGTTCGCAGTCATAGGTCAGCGCGAGAGAGCCAATGGTTTCGCCTTCAACGATAAGGGGCAACGCTCCAGCGGCTACATCGCCTGTTTTTTTCAAATACCGCAAATATCGCTCGTCGAAATGGGCTGATTCCTCGAGCGTGGAAACAAGGATCGGTTGGCCTGACTTTGCCGCAAGAGTAATCGGCATGATCAAATCCATAGGGACATTTTCCTGCTTCTTCACAGCATGCGACATTCGAATCTCAGACTGTAAAACTAAGTTTCGTTTGTCCTCGCTAAATAGAACAATGAGGCCGCGTTTAGCGCCGGTCACCCGTGTCAGGAATGCGAGTGTCGTGTCGAAGGCTTTTTGCATGGTTGTGACCTGGGACAGCTCAGTCGAAAGGTCGCGAAGCGAGAGCAAACGGTCGATGGAGGCGCCAACATCACGTATAGACATGAATATGCCGACGATGGTTCCATCCTTTTCTCTCCAAGGGGAATATAAGCCCTGGAAGTAGCCTCTGCGGTTTTTCTCGGGAACGTCGAAGGGACGGGGATCCGCTAAGACCGACTCTCCGGCAAAGACCCGTCGGTGGATTTCTCTTTCACCAACAGCTTCGAGAAAAGGAAAGAGATCAAAAACTTTCTTACCTAGGGCTTCGTCTGCAGGAACTCCCGAAATTCTCGCGAGCGCGTCGTTCCAAGTGACGTAGCGAAGCTCGCGATCGATCGCGCAAAGGCCGTCGGCGCTTGCCAAATAATGTTCGTAAGCGATGAGCGGATTGAATTTTAGAGTAGCGCCGCCTGTATTTGCCATTTCAATTGAGTTTCACGGCTGCGGTACCGACGTCAATATTTAGCGCGGGCTCGCTCACTGCGCGTTGGGGCAAATGCGCTAAATACGAATTATAAATGTAAAAGAACGATCATTAGATTTAGTTTAGGTTCCAGAGCTTCGGACGCGTTCGGTTTTAAAGGTATTCGCGCCAGATGAATCGTTCTTGCCATCATCGCTCATGCCGACACTCGACGACGCCAATCGAGTTCTTTGGAAGGCGAGGATTTTTTGATTCGTCGCCGCCTGGGTCGGATGTGTCCGCCGCCTGCGGCAGCGAGTTTCCCCAAGTCCCCAGCGGCTGGCATTCGGCAGAGCCGAGAAGAGCAAAGGCTGCAGGAGCCTTCGCGGCAGCAACCTGCGAATGTGATAAAACACGATTGCATCAAGCGTCGCGGGAATCCACAACGGTGGATTTTCCGTCCTGATTACCTTTAAGACGCGAAGGGCGACGGATTCAGGAGTCGCAAGGCTTCGATTCATCAATCTCGCAATAAACGGACGCATGTTGCCGTAGTAGTCGGCGTATGCTCCGCCTTCGTCCGACGTCAGTTTAGCGAGAGCGGTGTAGTAAACTCGCTCAAATGACTTCGAGCGAATGAACCCTGGTTGAAGAAGGCTGACGTTGATTCCAAACGGCTTCGCCTCATACCAAAGGGCTTCGCTTGCACCTTCGAGTGCGTGTTTGGAAGCGCTGTAAGAGGCCATCGTCGGCATCGCGAGCATGCCGCTCACGGAAGAGACGTTGATGATCTTCCCGCGCCCCTGCGAGCGCATGTAGGGAAGCACGAGCCTCATTAACCCAACTGGTCCTAAATAATTTGTCGCAAGCTGTAGGTACTCGTCCCCCTCGGTCATGTGTTCAAGTACCGCTCGGTAGCTGATGCCCGCATTGTTGACTAGGATGTTCACGCCTCCCCACTTTTCTTCGATGTTCTTGATCAGCGTTCGTCTTTCCTTTTCAACCGTGACGTCGAGCGAATGAATCCAAAAGCGGTCGTCCTCTTTGAATCGCCTTTTGAGAAAAGGCAGAGAGGGCGTTCGTGCGGTCACCACGACACGATAGTTCCTCTGTCGATAAAGCAGTGTCGCTAACGCGAGACCGAGTCCCGAGCTACAACCCGTCACCAAAATCACGGGTTTGAATGTGCTCGGCTTACTCCGCCCTAATTTTTTGAAGAACTGGAGCATGCCCATGACCTCCATTTTCAAACTATCCACTAGGCAAAATCAGTTATTTTGCGCGCCCGCATCGATCCATTGACGAATGACCGTCTTTTGCTGCGCACTCAACGCAGGGCCTGAAGCAGGCATCTCGTTGTCCTCGATCACTTCATAGAGTTCGCTTGAGCCCGATCGACCCGCACGCACGTAGCGCATCAGATTTGTGTAGCCTTCGAGCGAAACTCCAGCCGTGCGATTCGTTGAGTTATGGCAACCCAAACATCGCGGTTGAATGATGTTCGCGTTGATCGACGCGAAGGTTGGCCCGAGCGGCGGAAGAGGCGGGGGAGTCGCAACAGGGCCACCGCTGCCCGGAGAGCCTGGTGCCGGTGCATCGTTCTTTGCGCCGTTCTCGATCCACTTCGCGACGGCTTGTTTCACTTCCGCAGAAAGCGCTGGTCCTCCTGGAGGCATCGAGTTGTTATCGATCCGCTGGAACAAGCGGCTCGTCGAAGGATTGCCAGGATTTACGCGACCGCCGGCCATCACATTATCAAAACTCGTTAGGTCGTAACCTGAAGGTGCGCTTGCACCTCGATGACAGATGATACAGCGGGGAATGAAAACGTTGTTCTGGATCCATTCATATGTTGGAGACACTCCTGCAACCGGTGGGGGAGTTCCACCTGGAGTTGAACCACCAGGTGTCGTTCCACCTGGAGGTGTGCCACCAGGAATTGAACCGCTAGGCAACGAAGCTACTGTTTCGGGTGCGCCATCGCTGATCCATTGATAGATAGCGTTGACTTCTTCTCCCGAAAGGGGTGAGCCACCCTTCGGCATCTGGCCACTCGAAGTTTTTAAGTAGAGCGAGCTTTGATCAGGCTTCTTAGAGATCACCACGCCACTCGCCATCAGGGTGGAGTAATTCGAAAAGTTTTGGTGGCACATCACGCACTTCGGCTGAAGGATCTTCTCGTTGATCAACGCAAAGCTCATCCCTTTACTGCCAGACGATGAGAGCGAGTTCGAATCGCCAGGAAGTTTCGACGGTCGTCCACAGTTGACGAACGAAACAACCATCAGAGCCATGAAGACAAACAAAGTGAATAAGCTGCGCTCGCGTTTTCTCATAAAACCTCCCCTCAAACAGGTTAGGTTCGGAGGAGGTTAGGTTGGACCCATACTTTTTGCAGTGAAGATGCCGATTGCGCAGGGAAATCGAGGAGATCGAAAAGTCGACTCAAGAGAGAACGCGAAGTCGACGCTTAGAGTGCGAATCAGAGTGAGACAAGCGCCCGTGCCGAAGCGCTTGCCCCGTTCTCCTTATAAATAGAAGTGCGCGAGTAGGTAGAGATTGTCCGCCGGAGTATTTGAGAATCCCTGTGAATAAACTTTTTGAACGACAGCTTGAAACTCCCAGTGCGGCCGAGGGAAGAATTGAAGACCCACTCCGAGAACATCGCCCCTCGTATTGCCCGCGTCGAAGTTTGATTGACGGAACTCCTGCATGAGAAACACATGCATCCCTTTATAGAACTCGTAATCGAACCGGTTGTACGTAACGAGACCCCAAACAGGATCAGCTGCCGTGTACTGGAACTCCCGAGTCGCGGTGATTTGCGAGAGCAAATAGAGCGAATGCGATAGGCCGACAATGGCGTAAGGCCCGACGTAGTGATGTGTGATTTCGTCGGTCTCACCGTAGTAGTAGCTTCCTCCGACTTTGATTTTGTCGGTCGGATTGTAGGCCGCCGAAAGAGCTCCGCCGGCTTCGCGCTTGAGAGTTTTGTCGTCGGGACGACCAAAGATTCCCGTCGCAAAGAAGTTCCACTTCTCATTCTGCCAAGCACCTTCAAGGTTGTAAGACTCGCGGTTGTGATCCCAACCAAGCCCACGCCGAATGTATGTATTGTGCTCTGGAATATAGATGCCGAAGCTAGGATAAAAGCGTCCAGCTCGGATCGTGAGCTCATCTTCTGCTTGATAGATCGCGTAGTGTCTGCGGCTGATGAACTGATTTTCGTTTTGCAATTGTGGGTCATACGTTCCCGCAGCAACGTCAAACGTCCACTTACCGAGAGTGAGCGCAACTTCGATATCCCGCTGCATGAAAATGCCACGCTCGAAGGTTCCTTGGGGCGTCGTGGTCTTGACGTTGACGTAACGGAGATCGCCGCCAAAAGCGATCTTCTCGGTCGTCGGAATGAAGTAAAGAAAGCGCGTCTCTTTCTCCGTTCCCCACGTGCTCAGAAGTTCTTTCGAAAGGGCGCGACCGTATTCGGTGAGGGCACCGCCTCCGCTCGGACTCACGTGACAAGCCATACAGTTGGGATATCCGTGCTTCACGAGCTCCGGGTAAGCGAACACTTGCGGTGCGGAGAGGATCAAAAGGACAAAGAACAACAAGCGCATCTGGTTCCTCAGTTGAGAATCAAAGTTGCGAATCCATTTTTATCGAAAGCGGTAAAAAAAGGATTTCATAACGCGAGCTCAGGAGCAAACGAGTTTCGTTGATCGGATTTACGAAGATCTCTTTTCGAGACGAACATCCAAATTATCAACATGACGGCGGATTTCCGTTTTTAGCTGCAAAAACTATAGGTGTGACCGAGAGCTTGCGACCCCTAATCTAAGTACATGAACGGGTCGCAACGATGACCCTCAACAAACTGAAACCAAAGCTAGGGGAACAAAATGAAAATGATGAACGTGATCACCCGCAAGGCAGCTCTCGCGATCGTCTCTGTTTTCGCGATCGGCAGCGTGGCGCAAGCTGCGGACCAATGGGTTCTCAACTTGAACGGCGGCAAAGTTGATTTCCACGCCATCGGTAAACCCAAGATGCTGAAGATTCATGGCAAAGGCGGAAGTCCAAAAGGTGCCTTCGCGGTGAATGACGGCAAAGTCACGGGCAAAGCCATCTTCGATCTCAACTCACTCGACACCGGCATCGACATGCGAAACAGCCATATGAAAGAGAAGTACCTAGAGACGAACAAGCATCCAAACGCGACGTTTGAAATTACAGACATTAAACTTCCAAATCCGATGCCGGCAGGAGATTTCGAAAAGGATGTTCCGTTTAGAGGAAAGCTCACCGTCAAAGGCGTGCCTCAAGTGATCAGCGGAACGGCAAAGCTATCAAAGGCAGGTAGCACGATGAAAGGCCAGGTCGAGTTTTCGACCACGGTCAAAGGTTTCCAGATTGATATTCCAAGCTTCGCCGGCATTACGATGGCGGACGAAGTTCAAGTTCAGGTCGAGTTTGAGGGTCCATTGAAAAAGGGCGGTCAATCACTCGCGAAAAAATAATTAAGTCCCAACCCATAACGTTTGAGTGGAAACGAGCCCCTCCACTCTGGAGGAGGGCATTGGGCCCTCCTCCTTTTTTGTTCAGCTCATCTAGACCTTTCGGGCAAATCGAGTTTTTCCGATGACTTACTAGCGAGGGATCAA
>SYLX01000104.1 GCA_005808505.1 Bdellovibrionales bacterium
AAACTAACAGCAAGCCGCAAAAACGACTTCATAAGACCTCCTTGTCATCATCTAAATCGATCATTGGCCATTCGAATCCAGTCAACCCGATCAATGAACTCTCCCGCTCTCGGGAGTCACGGATCCAGTCCTCGACGCAGTTTCAGAGGAGTCTTCCTCCCCTAAAGCCCCTGCGCGCGAATCCTGATACCTTTCAACAACGCGAGCGAAATCCTCTTTAGCGCCGTGAATACATTCTTCAACGAAGGCATCGGGTGATTCTGAAGCTTCATCAAATTGCGAAAGCTGGTGCATCACGGTTTCGAACTTATCGCGCATGGCGGAGAGTCGTTTGATCACCTCAGCTTCGGTTTTCTCATCTTGAATGGACTGTTCGATACGCTGAAGGTCCATCTCGATGCGGCTGATTCGATCGCGGACCGATTGCCAGAGACGCCCTTGTTCGGAGGAGCCACGGGCGGAACCATCTTTTTTTTCTTTCATAGAGTACCCAGCCATCTTCATCGAACGGTTTGCGGTGTCTTCGACTGCTTTCACTGCTCTTGTCCTCGATTGTCTATTTTCGCAGTTACAGCATTTTCCTACGCTGTTCGCCGCTTCGACTCTCACCGCATCCGTGCGCGTAGTACGGCTTCACCTTAAAAGTCGGTAGCCGCCTCGGCTCTGTCGCATCACCCACGGCATCACCCACGCCCATAGCGCTTCCTTAAGGCGGCGCTAAGCTGACCTTCTTGTAAAGGAAAGAGTGAGACCCTCGCAACCTGCCGAGATGTTCTTGATGGAATCTCCACGGGTGCACGAATTCGTGTGCTGATCTCTAGTGCGATCGACTACAGACAAAATAAGATTTCAAACGTGGTCTTCGCTCACACGTTCCTTAAGGAAGCGAAACTGAGCAATAACCGGAAGATGATCCGATGCCACGCGGGTAAGCGAAGTCCTCGGCACTTCGCAACTCAAATCGGCGACAGGTCCCGACAGATAAATTCGGTCGAGCGCAAAGCGCGGCCAATGCGCTGGGAACGTTGGGACTCGAGGTGATTTAAATTTGAAGGCTCGCTCTAAACGCAAAGCGTTTCCCGAAAAAGGAAACCATTCATTGAAGTCACCGAGAAAGATCACCGGGTCGGCCAAATTTCCTTCGGGCCATACGAGTTGTGCAAGTAAGCGATCGATTTGGAACGACCTCTCCCAATACTTCAAACCGAGGTGTGTGTTGACGAGTCGAAACTCTCCCCAGGCCGCACGAAGTTGAATGGAGATAGCTCCACGAGGTTCAACGCGGCGGTAACTGAGATCATGCTCATCGAACCGAGTGATTTCATATTTGGTCAGAACTGCATTTCCGTACGCGCCATAGTCGCGATCAAGCGTAGGTCCCATCACGGCATGCATGCCGAGATGCCGAGCTAAGTATATGAGCTGATTGGAACCATCCTCCGCTCGCAACGAAGAATCGATCTCTTGTAAGGCAATGACATCTGCATCGATTTCCTGCAGCACTTGAGCTACACGGGCGGGATCGTAGCGCCGATCGACGCCAAAGCAGCGATGAATATTCCAGGAAACGACTTTCATGAACTCCTGCGCGAATGGGGAAATCAGAGGAAGCACGCTTTATTAGAGTGTTCCAAGCCGATCTTACCAGCCCCATCAACGAGACTTATTTAAAATCCTTGAAACTTTCATCACACCTCAGTGAGGCATCACGACGTACCCTAATGATAGCTCTTGCTGCGCGAGAGAACCCCCTGCTGGAGGCCCTGAGTGTCGGATTTGGTTAAAGAGGAAATCTTAGGAGAACAAACGATGGCGGAAAGCCTGAACGGCGCGAATAGCCGTGAGGATGAAGCTATCAGTTCGTCTCTTCAGAGCCTTGAGAACGTTGAAGAGCAACTAAATCTTTTGCTCCAGGACCTTCAATCACTAAGACTTCCGCAGAACGCGATTGCGGATGAGACGATTTCCGATGAGCGATGGGAAAACGCGCTTGAAGGTTTCCGCGTGAAAGCGACGACGATTCGACGGATCCTTGATCGCTTTCATCAATCGGATCTCTCCACTCGACGTTATCTTCGATTCCATTTGGACGAAGAGTTCGCGCAGCTAAAGAGAGCCTACGATACTTTGCGCGAACAATTTACGGAGAAGAACCCGGATACAAATTCGAGAGATCAAGGAGGACGTCCATGGAATGGATAGCAGTCGCCATTATCGGCGGGATCATCGGTACTCTTGTTAGCTTCATCGGCCAAAGCGTGCGCATGCACCAAGCCGTCTCTATCTTGCTCGGTGTAATCGGCGGACTCGCCGGAGGAACACTGGCACGCATCACGGGCTTTTACTCATTCGGCGCGTGGACGTTTTATGCAGCCGGCGCGCTTGTAGCAATTGGATTCCTGGCGGGCGGGCTTCTCGCGCAGACGCTGACAAACAGCGAACGTCGAGTTTAAGATGGCAGACGTCGATCAAAGAAGTAACGATCCTTCCGGAAATGAAAACCCAATGCCGAAAGGTGAGACTTCGGATTCAGGTACGGACCCGAAAAACTGGGAGGCTAACTCGCCTCAGTCTCCGGCTCATGACTCGAGTGAACCAAAGGCAACACAGAAAACGGAAGTTGAGCGCTCGCAGATTGAGACGACTCCGGGAGTCGATTCGATCATAAAAAGATAAAGGTTCTGGGAATTCGAACTTTCACAGGCCAAAAAAAAGCCCCGCTTCCGCGGGGCTTTTTGTTTCTCAATCTTTCACAATGCTGGCGAAGGAACCGTGCCGGTTCCAATATCCCCGACCGGTGTATGGCGATCCATACGGTCGCGATCAGATTGCGTATCGCGCGAAGGCATCACCGGAGTCGTCGGATCGTAGACACCGCTGTCTCTTGAGACAGGTTTATGACCTTTTACAACTTCCATCGGATTCGGGGGCAAGACACCCGGCCAAGGTGCGAGAACCGCGTCCATCAATTCGTAAGACTTCGACATCTCGAGCCAACGCTTCTGATTGAAGGCAATGATGAGGCCGATACCCGAAACGAGCGCGAGGACGAGACCGATCACTAACAGGGTGATCGCCATACTAGTTGCTTCAATTGGAAGCAGCCCTACGATTCCGATGATTACGAGTAATAAGCCAGTAACAAGGATCGCGGAGACAGCGCCGATCCCGAACAAACCCATCAGCGCATAGCGGGCAACATTTACGCCTTGGATGTAGCCTTTCACGGCCTGGATCGAACCGCGACGGATTCGCTCTTTCACCATCTGACCAATCAACGCGCCGAAAGCCGTGTTCATGAATCGTTCAAGCATAAATCAACCTCTCCTGTTTATGTCCTACCGATCCGCGCTCGAATTAGCGCTGGATCTCGCTGTTGCCGCCGCGACCGAGCAAAAAGCCCAGCGCGAACGTGCCCACGGCGATGCCGCCGATGACGGGCCACGGGTTGCTGCGAACGCGAGTGTCTACTTCTGAATACACCTCACGGCCGCGTGCGAGCGCTTCGTTGATCGTCTCTTGGTTCATGAGATTGGAAGACATTCCAGAGAACTGTCCCGAAATCTGGCTGATTGCTTGAGAACTGAAGTCTTTCAAGCGATCCGAAACACCCGCCATGCCGCTAGCACCAGCGAGAGTGCTACGAGATGACATATTGCCGATTGCGGATTGGATGTTGCGGTAATCTTCAGTCACGAATTCCTTTAAGTTCTCGGTTTGCCCTTGGAGAGCGTCATCGAGCGCGCGGAGCGCGTCCTTGATGGAATTTGGGTGATTCTTCCCGTTGGAATTCGAAGCGTCTTGAGCCATGACTTTCCTCCTTAAATCGAGTGCGGAAAATTTCAGACCCGCCCGCCCCTTTATTCGTTCCTCCGGGAACTGATCCTTCCGGATCGTCCCAGACTCACTTTGCAGCGGGCGTCGGTTTTTGAAATGACGACGTCACCAAGTTAGATAAGCCCTTAGTGAGGCTTCAACGGTAAACTAGAGTTGTTGCCATATCTAGATAGGCGCTGCACAACTCACTTGGGTCGAATCATCCCGAAAGCGGACCATTTGAGAGACGTGAAGTCGCTCTCTGTAGCGGTTGTGGAGTGGATTTGAAAGATTCGAAACGCTTCGACGGTTTGTTGAGATGGTTTTCTCACTGCGATTTTTTTGGCGTGCCTCTCCCTTCCCCATGAGTTCTCCTCGAAGGCGATCTAGCGGCTCAAGGTTGACGCAAGCCAATTGTGTTCGGCCCCTGAACCGACGAGGTCATCCACAGGAGGGGTTGTTATGCTTTACTGGGCGTTGGTTTTCTTTATCGTTTCGCTCGTGGCAGGAGTTTTCGGATTCGGCGAAATTGCTTCGGCAACTGCCGGCATCGCGCAGATCCTTTTCTACGTCTTCCTAGTCTTCTTCGTTGTGACATTGATCGCGGGTCTCGCAGGTGGCGGCACACGCCGGCGCCTCCCTTAACCGCATCAACAGATAAGTTATGTGGGGAGAAAAGGATTTTCTAAGCTCACTTCGGCGCCAAGCTGAACGCCTGGCGTATTTAACGACCGCAAGTTTGGAAGTTCGTCCGAACTTAGCTTGTGGCTTCGCAGTCCTTATATTTAGTTTGACGTCAATCCAGTCTTCTCACGCCGATGCGCCTTTCGTTCTCTATGGCAACGATGATCGACGTGAAGTGTTCGAAGAAAAATCATCAATCAAACGCACGCTCGCGCGATCAGTTGCCGCCGTCTTCGCGCCGGGCGTTCTTAAGAAGAATCGCGACGGAAGCTACTCAGCCGATGCCGTGAGCTATCGATCTGAATACAATCTCTGTGAGACGGAGAGGTTTGCAGAACAATCGATCGCGTCTGATTGCAGCGCTTTCCTCATCGCGCCCGATGTTGTTGCGACGGCCTCCCATTGCATCATCGATGAGTGGAACTGCTCTCGGCTTCGTTTCGCTTTCGACTACGGCTACATGAAATTAGGTCAGGATCCCAACCTTCTTCCCGCCGAAAATGTTTACCGCTGCGATCGAATCTTATCGATGAGTGATGCCGACAATTCCAAGCGCGATTTCGCAATCGTGAAACTCGATCGTGAAGTCACCTCACGAGAGCCGCTCAAGCTGAGAACTCAAGGGATGGTCAATGCCGGTGAGGAACTCTTCGTGATCGGACATCCTTCAGGACTCCCGATGAAGATCGCAAGCCGCGCTCGTGTCAGAGAAGTCCTAGCCGATAAGATCTTGGCCAACCTCGATACCTACGCTGGAAACTCGGGTTCGCCCATTTTCAATGCGAAAACATACGAAGTCGAAGGGCTGCTCGTCTCGGGTGAGCAAGACTTCGTCAAAGTCGGAAGCTGCAACATCAGCCGTAGATGTGACGATCATGCTTGTCGCGGTGAGGAAGTCATGCCGATTGGAAAACTTCTTCCACTTTTACCGAATTAAATCGTTGCACCACAATGTCAAATTTTGTTTAGTCCGCCTTCGCCGCATGTCCGGGCGATCAAAGTAATTAATGCGAGCTTCGGCTATGTAGCTCGCTTCACTTGTGTCTTGCGCATTCCACATTTTTTATAACCGGCAGAAAAGAACTTCACCGAGCTCGCGCGTACGGTGACCCTCGAACGCGATCGCACCGAACTTATTTTGGAGGAGGCTTCATTCATGGAGATCATCAACAAGCACGGCAAAGTTCTCTTCGAGGATAAGAACGCGACGAGCGTCCGCGAAGTCCTTGAAGACGCCGTGGAAAAAGGAATCGATCTCTCCGACGCTGACTTGAGCCACCAAGATCTTTCGAACGCTAATCTTGAAAGTGCGAATCTTGTTGGAGCTTGCTTCACGCAAGCGAATCTACAGAGCGCCATTCTCAGCCACGCGAAATTAAATGGTGCGGTTTTTACGAAAGCCGTGCTCAAGGAGGCCCAGCTAAGCGAGGCCACTTTAATTTGGTGCGACTTCGCTGAAGCTGATCTCAACAAAGCGGACCTTTCGGGCTCTCTCCTCCAGGGCGCCAATCTTAAAGGCGCTTCTCTGCAAAAGGCAGATCTCTCCCGAGCGAACCTCTACGGAGCTCATTTGAATGGCTCCAACTTGATGTGGGCGAATCTCTGTGGTGTGGATCTTTCGGGAGCAGATCTCTCGGCTTGTGATCTTTATGGTGCTTTCATGGATATGCAGGCCGTTTTACGCACGAACTTCCGTTCGGTGAACCTGCAAAACACCCTTCTCACAAACACCTTGTTACAGCTCTCCCTACCGGTTTGAGGGACTACCGACAAGATTGAATTTGGCACACGCATCAGGTGGAGCGGCATGATTTTCATTGGCCAGTTTACTCGCGCACGTTAGAGTGCGCGAAAACGCCATGAACTGTCCTTGACCGAGGAGCCGAGCCTTGAAGCCCGCCGCGAATTTTTCTGACTTTCAGCTGTCTCCGCCGCTCTCTGATGTCTTGAAGAAGATCGGATACAAGACGCCTACTCCTGTGCAAGCTCAGGCTATTCCCTTGATCCTCGAAGGCAAAGATGTTTTGGCAACGGCCCAAACCGGTACCGGCAAAACGGCCGCCTTTGTTCTTCCTCTTCTGTCAAAAATCCTCGCTGGCGAAAACAAACGCATCTTGATCGTAGCGCCGACTCGTGAACTTGCCGAGCAAATTGGTCGCGTGCTCGAAGAACTCACCTCTCTAACTCCCAGCGTGAAGGCTTGCGTGATCATTGGCGGTTTAGCTTACCAGAACCAAATCCGCGCTCTCCGTGAAAATCCCGCTTTTGTCATCGGTACTCCGGGCCGCTTGCTCGATCAGATCGAGATGGGACATCTTAAGCTCCAGGAGTTTACGACTCTCGTTATGGACGAAGCTGATCGAATGCTCGACATGGGCTTTGAACCGCAGATGAAAGCCATCGTCGCGCACCTACCGAGTGGGCGGCAGAGCCTTTTGTTTTCGGCGACCTTTCCGAGCGCGATTCAACGTCTGGCGCATTCCTTTTTATCTCAACCCGTGAGAGTTGAGATCGGCGCGACCACCAAACCGGTTGAGGCCATTGTTCAAGACGTCATCTACACGACGGGACCGGAAAAAGACAAAACGTTGATCAAACAGATCGACCGGCTGGCGGGCTCGATCATCGTTTTCACAAGGACGAAGTTTCGGACGGAACACGTCGCGAAACTTTTGAGCGAAGCTGGTCATGAAGTTGTGCGCCTACACGGCGATCGGACTCAAAACCAACGAAGCAAAGCGATTGCGGCATTGAGAGATGAGTCAGCTCGAATCCTTGTCGCGACTGATATTGCGGCTAGAGGCATCGACATCCCGCATATCCAACACGTGATCAACTACGATCTTCCGATCGAAGAAGAAGATTACATTCACCGCATCGGTCGCACGGCTCGCGCGGGCGGCAAAGGCCATTCCCTTTCGCTAGTGATTCCCGAAGAAGTGAAACACTGGGCACGCATCTACAAAATGATTCACGGGCATTACCCCGAAGAAGTTTTAAAGATGCAGAAAGCAAAAAACTCACCTACGCGAACGGGTCAAAGCCAGAAGGAAAAGCCCTCAGCAAAAGGCGCCAAACGCGAGCACGGAAAAAAAGGAAAACACGCAAAAGGACCGGCGACCCAAAAGTGGCTCAAGACCGATAGTTCAAATGCGAAGTCTGCGCGTAAAAACAAAGGCGGCTCGGCGGGCAACGCGAACGAGGAGCGGCCTCTGGATAAGCCCCAAAATCGGGCCGAGCGTAGAAAGAGTCAGTTCAAGAAGAACTCGGCTCCCCGCCGAGGTCGATAGGAATTACCGCGACGGAACGGGCGTATGGGGGAGATAAACCTCAAAGCATGCGCCTTTACCGAGCTCACTGTGAACACAGATCCGTCCCTGATGAAGAGCCGCGATTTGATTCGAAATATACAGTCCGAGCCCTAGTCCGCCGTAGTGCCTCGCGGAAACGGCCCTTTCAAATCGATCAAAGATTCTCTTTTGGTCCATCTGAGAAATTCCGATGCCCTCATCGCGAACACGCAGGACAACCTCTTTCTCTAGCGCTTCGGTTTCAACCGTGATCGGTTTTCCCGCGCCGTACTTGATTGCATTGGTGAGCAGATTGATCACGACTTGCTCTAATCGCGACCCATCCCAGTAACCCCGCAATGACTTGTGCAATTTCGTTTGGATCTCGCAGCCCGCTTTTTTCAGCGAAGGTGCGTATCCCGTGATTACGGTTTCTACGAGCTCGGAGAGATCGATTTCTCCTCGCTGTAGAAGCAAGGCGCCGCTGGAGATGCGAGAGATATCCAAGAGATCATCGATGATGCGGGCTAGACGGAGAACCTGCGCGTTCGAGGTTGAAAGCATCCGCTTCAAGCGTTCCGGATCCGCTTGAAAGAAAGTGCCCTCGTCCATCATTTGAAGAAACGATTGCAACTGAAGAGTGAGCGGCGTGATGGGGGTTTTCAATTCATGCGCCGCAATCGAGATGAATTCGTCGCGAAGTTCGAGAGCTTTTTTCAACCAGTCGTTTTCACGCTCACGCATCTCTTTATCTTTGAGAAGCACGGCTTGGCGCTGAATCTCGAGGTTCTTTTCGTAGAGCTCAACGAAGATCGAAACTTTGGCTTGAAGAATTTCGGTATCGATCGGCTTGAAGATGTAATCAACCGCGCCGGCGCCGTAACCTCGATGCTCTTGCTCACGCGTCCGGTTGATCGCGGTGACGAAGATGATCGGTGTCGCGGTTGAGCGGGGCTCACGACGAATGCGTTCGGCCGTTTCGTATCCGTCCATTCCCGGCATCTGCACGTCGAGCAGGATCACCGCGAAGTCGTGCTCTTTCACTTTTCGGAGTGCTTCGGGTCCAGATAAAGCGCTGATCAGCTCGTAGCCCTGGTAACCAAGAGCCGCTTCGAGCGCGATGAGATTTTCTTCACGATCATCGACCATGAGAACTTTAATTGAACGTGTTGGAACTGTTGAAGCCATGACTTCGAATGGCGCCTTAAGCACAGAATGCTTTAACGGCTTCGAGGAGCTTGTTGAGCTGAATGGGCTTTTCAATAACGGCCGCTGGTTTTACAGCTTTGGCACTTTCGCGATAAGCCGAGCAAATAATCACCGGGACTTGAGATAGATCTGGATGGCTTCGTTGGTAATCCAAGAACTGCCAGCCGTTTACTCCAGGCATCATCATATCGAGGAGAATGACGCTCGGCCGAGGTTGCGTATCGCAGAGGAGGTTGAAGCCTTCTTTGCCGTCCCCAGCCGTAAGAATGCGGTACCCTTGAAGTTCAAGGACGTCCTGCATGACTTCGCGGATGGCCGCGTCGTCATCGATAATCAAGACTGTTTTTGGGGTTTTTCCGCTCTCTACCTGCATCCGTCGAGAAAATTAGAGTCAATCAGTCGACATGTCAAATTGGCTCCTGGACCTCATAGGTTTTTCAATCGGAATTTTACAGGTAATAAACACTTCCGCGCCGATTGTTTAAAATCCTAAACATATAGGGGGCTTTCCTCGTGGCCGCGTGGAGGAGCCCACTCGGCACTGCAAAGACCTTCGGCGGGGAGACGACGGAACTACGCTGCTCGTACCACGCGTGAGTCAGACGAATCGCAACGTCCAGGTCGGAAGAACCGGTCCCCGCCCGCCTTGGCGCGGAGTTCATCGATACGCTAACCTAAAGACGATGTTAAAAATCGAAGAGCCAAAAAACTTCTCTCAGGAATCTGTCCGCGAATTTCAAGACGGCGATTGCATCTTTGCTGAAGGTGACGAAAGCCGCGAGATGTACGTCGTTCTCGAAGGCAGCGTCTCGATCTCAAAGCGGTCTGCAAAAGGGGAAATCGAACTCGCCGTTCTCCGCAAAGGGGAATTCGTAGGCGAAATGTCGTTACTCGAATCGCTCCCGCGAAGTGCGACAGCCAAAGCAAAAGGTAAAACGAAACTTTTGGCGATTCATCCGGGCGGTTTTTTGCTGAAGATTCGCCGCGATCCCACGTTTGCCTTCGAACTCCTGCAAACACTTTCAAAACGTATTCGGGTAACGAACGAAAGCCTTATGAAAGAGCTCGGTCGCAATGGCTCGTCGACTGATTCGTTGAAGGCGATTCTGCAAGGTTCAGAATTCAATTCCGGAAGCGAACAGAAATGATCACGGAGATTCGCAACCGCAAACTCGCCGTCATCTCGGATTTGCACTTGGGCAACCCTTTTTCGAAAGCGAAAGGTCCAACCGTCGAGTTTCTCGCGTGGGCCCAACGCAACGATTACGACGTTGTCATCAATGGCGACGGCTTCGAGATCGCCCAGGTGTCGTTTTCAAAAATTGCTCGCGACGTTCCTGAGGTCTTTCACGCACTGAAAACTTTCACCGGCCGCGGGCGGAACGTCTACTACGTCATTGGGAACCACGACATTGTTCTCGAGCACTTCCTCAACGACTGGGGCGGCTTCAAGATGGCGCCGTTTCTCAACGTTTGGTCGGGAGACCAGCGGATCCGCATCGAGCACGGACATCTCTACGATCCCTTCTTTGTTAAACATCCAGCGCTTTACGAGTTTCTCACTTGGGCCGCGGGCATTCCTTTAGCGCTTCACCCGAGTCTGTATAAACTTTGGATCAAGTTCGAAAAGACGAAGTCCAAACTTCTCTGGAAAAAGCCTGGCGAAGAAGGTGGCATCGTCGGTGAACATCAAGCGTTTCGCGAAGCGGCCGTTGAGCTCTCTCGAAGAGGATTTGACGTCGTCGTCTTCGGACATACTCACCATGCGGGAACAGCCCCGCTCCCCGAAGGAAAGCGCTATTTCAATTGCGGAAGCTGGTTGATGGGAACGCCTTTTGTAGAGATCAACGACGGCAAAGTGGAGTTGCGATTCTGGGACCGCGAAAAACGCCGGCTTGATGCCTCGTTTGCGCAAGAGCTTTCCGCCTCAGATCCGCCGCTTCTCAACGATCGAGTGGGTTGAACTCCCCCGCGAGCCGATTTCAATCCGCAGAGAATCGACGGTTGCGTTTCTTCTCGCCGTGTTCTTTCTTCGCTTTCAAACGTCTTTGTTTAGACCCAAACGTAGGCTTGGTGGCTCTGCGTTTTTTAGGCGGGGCGAGAACCGCCGCAATCATTTCGCGTAGCTTATCCAAGCAATCGGAGGCGTTCTTCCCTTGATCACGATGCCGATCGCTCATGATCACGACTTCACCATCTACGGTTAGTTTCGAGCGGTATCGTGCTAAAAACCGATCACGGACATCTTCTCTCAAGGCTCGCGACGTCGTGGGATTCCATCGCAGAATTGCTTTTGAATTCACCTTGTTCACGTTCTGGCCGCCCGCACCCGAACTACGCGCGTAAGTGAAATGAAGCTCATCCTGCGGAAGCTGAATCATCAGTGGCTGCTCACTTTTTTCTTAAACGCCACCGCGCGGAGGGCCCAACCTTCCCGCTCATAAAATCTTTTGCCGTCTTCATTTTCGATTCCGGTGCAGAGACGCAGACCGCTGAGCCCGAGTCGGCGCGCTTCGCCCTCAGCAAAGCGCAAAAGCTCGGCACCGTGTCCCTGAGACCGGGCTTCGCTGGTCGTGACTAGATCGTCGATGTAGAGATGAGAACCGTGAACAAGATCATGGAGAATTCGGCAGCCCATGACGGCGATAAGTTTCCCGCTGAGTTCGCGTCCCACTAGACGATAGCCATCGGCTGCTTGCGCCAGCACGGTCAATCTCGTGAAGTCGTCGTAATTGACGTGGGGACGAAGCTCTTTCATGACCTCGTAAGCTTGTTCGAGGTCATCGGGGATTTCTAACTGAACGGTGCGAGCCGCTTTCATGCTTCGTCTTCCTCGCCGTTCAGAACTTCTGATTGTGCGCTCGCCAAACTCATGCGACTCAGAAGCTCCACAAGAGCTTGGACAGGCTGACCGTTTCCGCCCGCTTCGGCCCAGGCACCGCTTGCTGAGTCTCTCCACGAGTAAACGTCAAGGTGAGCCCACGGTACGCCTTTCACGAAGGACTCGAGGAAAAGCGCAGCTGAGATCGCTCCCCCGAACCCACCCTCTGAGCAATTGGCCATATCGGCAAACGAGCTTTTCAACATCGAACGATACGGTTGAAAGAGCGGCATACGCCACATGAGATCACCTTTAGCGAGGCTACATTCAGCAAGGAGATTCGCGAGCTCATCATCGTTTGAGAAAAGTCCCGCGACTTCAGCGCCCAAAGCGACTTTGATCGCGCCCGTAAGGGTCGCGATGTTGATGATTGCACTCGGCTGATCTTCGCCCGTTTGCGAGACCGCTACGTCAATCGCATCGGCGAGTACCAAGCGTCCTTCGGCATCGGTATTTGTGATTTCAACCGTGGTTCCGCTACGAGCCATGATCACGTCGCCAGGGCGGAAGGCTCCCGCACCAACGGCGTTTTCCGCAAGCGCAAGATAGATGTCGAGGGGTAGCGGAAGCTCCGTTCGTTCTGCCCACTTCGCGAGCCCAAGTGCGGCGGCCGAGCCACCCATATCTTTCTTCATCCAACGCATACCGGCCGACGGCTTGATGTCGAGACCGCCAGAATCGAAAGTGATCCCTTTGCCAACGATCGCGATCGGCTTTCGGTGAGTTTGCTTCGCCGGCCGGTAGCGCAAGTGAACGAGGCGCGGCTGTGCATCGGCGGCTTGTCCTACGGCGAGGAGCAAATTCATTCGCTCCTCAACGAGGCGATCGCCTTCCCAGACTTCAACGCTCACGGTGTCACTCTCCGCAAACAGCGCTTCGACACTGTTTGCGTAAGTTTCAGGATTCAGATCTCCACCCGGCAAGTTCACGTAGTGCCGCGCGATATTCATGGCGAGGCCTACCTCACCGGCGGCGCGAACTTCTCTTTCGGTCAACGCTTCGCTCGATTCTTTGATCAAGAGTTCAGGGAGTTTGCGGCGCGGTTTTCCGGGCAGACCACGGTTCTCTTGGAAGGAGTAGCAAGCTAACTCCATCCCGATCAGGATGCCGCGCTCTTCTTCTAACGTAAGACCGTGGGTTTCGAGGATCAACTTTTCTGGTTTATAGGCTCCAAGCTGACCAACGATGGCGCCACCGAGGTCGCGAAAACGCGCGTAACGACTTTTTTCCAACGTGGAAGCCGCTGACAACGAAATGCGGCGTTCATCTTGCGGTCCGCGCAGAACCCAAACAGGCCCTTGTGCACCTTGGAACATCATGCTTTCGGCTTCGCTCTCGAGAAGCATCTGCATTTGCCACTTGTTCAAGTGGATCGAGAGCGCGCTCTTGAAAGTCTTTGCCATCTTGTTGTCGAGTGCGCGCTTCGCGAACGCGAAGATGAATGCGCGTCGACCCGAGCGAACATCACCGCCCTTGGCGCGGCGACTTGCTCCCACCCAAGTTCTCAATGGAAGACCCATCGCGGTGACGGGACCGGTGGATCCTTTAGCTACCTCCCGCGCTCGAGGCTCGGCTGCCTTTTTGGTTGTGGCTTTTGCGCTCCTCTTGAGCGTTGCGGTTTTCGTTGTGGTAGCTTTCGTTGCCGCTTTTAACGTCGTTGCTTTTGCCATGGTGTCGACTCTCCTGGAGAAACTGTAGCTCGGCTCAAAATTCGTCCCGTTGATTGGCAGCAGCCGATAGAGCTTGAGGCCGGATGAACGGGCAAAACACGAGGCTAGCCGAGGGTTTGTGACCTGTCACTTCGAAGTAGATGGAGAATTCGCGTCTGATTGCCCTCGGATCGAGCGACTTCGCAAAGCCTCAAACTCGTGAGGCGTCGGGTGGCTCATGAATCGACACCGAACTACGACATCCTGCGAAAATCTGTAGGTGGCCCTCATTCGCGGAGACGGATCAAAGGTTGCACGGGGGTCAACCTGCATGCTACCGCAAAAAGACCACATCAACGCTCAAGGAGAAAGACTGGTGAAAAAGCCGCGCGCGCTCTCATTTCTAACGACGGTAATTCTCGTGAACGTTGCCTTCGTCGTGACCCCTTTTGCGTTACCGTTTCAAGGCACGGTGGCTGAAGCTCGAACGAAAAAGAAAAAACGTGTCGTGCGTCCCCGTCCTGATCAGCTCATGAATGCGAGCTTCTGGACGAAGTACAAAAAGCCCGCTCCCATTTCGGTCGATCTTCCTGAAAAGCACATGCCGGAAGGTCAGCGGGAAATTCTTTTAGCGCTGGATGAGGGCAAAGGCCTTGATTTCGTCGAAATCAAGGGTGCCGAAGTTGTCCGGTTGCTACCGGATGATAACGAAGGGCGCCGTCATCAAAAATGGATTTTTGAGATTGCGGGCGGTCACCGGATCACCGCGATTTACAACACGAGCTTTTCGGAAGCTGTCCCGCTGGAGATAGGCGACATTGTCAATGTTGGTGGCCAATACATCTTCGATAAGAACGGTGGCGTCATTCATTGGCTTCACGTAGACCCGAAAAAAAATCGTCCTGACGGTTACGTTGAACTCAACGGCAAACGTTACGGCGAATTCAATCCTGAGTTCTCGGAAGAATAACGTTTCTAGGAGCGCTTCTCACTCAGCCTTAAGAGCGTAAACACAGGCGCGGCGATCTTTGATCACGCCCTGATGTTCGTGAAGATCAGCCTTCGTAAATCCCACCGTTATATGTGGATAGAACTTTGCCGGATCAAAAAGGTTCCGGCTTCCTCCCCGTTTTTCGTAGGTCTCCGCAATCTGCGCGCGGATCTCGCGAAGACGTGTTGAATCCACGACGATGAAATAGGTGTTTTCTTCCCTACCTGCGAGGGATGCCGAGCCCTTTCCTAAACAAATCGGTACGATGTCAGACGCCTGGATTTCTTTTGCTTGTGCGATTTTATTGAGATCATCGATTGAGAGCCGACTTTTTAAAACATCAAACTCTGGAGGCGTGATAACGGTGATGTGGGCTTCGCCTCTCGTGATGAGCACTTTACCCTCGCGGGTTTGAAGCTCATCGTGAAGTTTGCGAACTGGCTCATAAGGAGTTGTGAGGGAGAGATAATTCGGGTGTCGTTCGAATTGCTCTCTGTCGGCGGAGAAGGCCGCCTGAGAAATCGTGATCTCACGGGGGCTTCGCGTTTTCGATGGAAGACTCTGACAGCTGACAAGGCTTAACGCTACCGCGAGCGTAAGGATGGCTTGGGTACCGCTCACTGTACGATCCCCATCCACGCTTTTAAGTAAGTGCCTTGCGGAAATTCGGGACGCTGCGGATGATCGGGGCTATGTCCACCGCGCGCCAGCCAACGGATTTCGCCGTCGAACGAAGTGGAAACGCGAGCGAGCATGGAACGGAAGTCTTCTTCCGTAAAGAGACCGGAGCAGGAGCAGCTGACGTAAAGGCCTTGGCTTGCGACTTTGCGAATCGCTTCGCGATTCATTTTGAAATACGCTTGTCCACCGGTCGGCAGATCTTTCTTCTTTTTGATGAAAGCTGGGGGATCGCAGATCACGATGTCGAAAGATCTTTTCTCAAGCCGAGTGATGGCTTCGAGAACGTCCATCTTCTCGAGGCGCGCAACGCCTCCATGTGTTTCGACGTTACGGCCCGCTAGCTCGAGCGCTTTTCCCGAAGCGTCGACGCAAGTTACCTCGGCGCGGCTTCCGCTTGCGCGCGCAAGGTGCGAAAGCTGCGCGCCCCACTGACCGATGTAGCAACAAAGATCAAGCACGCGGATCTCGCGCTTTGTCTTGGCAATTTCGCGCGCCATCCGCGAGACAATTTGAATGTTGAAACGTTGATCGAGGAAGAAACCTGTTTTTTGCCCGCCGATAAGATCTGCCGCAAACGTCAGCGGCTCAAGATCCGGAAGTCCGGGCTGAACGAGAAGCGAAGCATTTTCGGCGACGAAGTCCGCGGCGCTGCGAATGATGCGCTTGGGTTCTACGGCGATGTTCTCCATCGCGCGCGATTTTGAATCGTTCGCGAGCACGATCGACGTGCGATCCCAGCTTGGAGATTGAGCATCGGTGTGCTCTTCCTTCGTTAAGCGTTCGAGCGCATCGAAAACGAGCGGAAGTTGCTGATCCATTCCGGCGGTCGAACTCTGCACGACGAAGACTTGTGCATCACCTATTAAGCGATAGCGGTCAATGACGAGGCCTGGGAGGGCATCGCCTTCCGCAAAGCACAAACGGTGACTCTGCGCCGAGACGCCGGCGATTTGTCTGAGCTTCGATGCGCGACGCAAGCGATCGGTGAAGAAGTCGACGTCGATCCGTTCTTTTTCGCGCGTCGTGAGAGTGCGGAAGGAGATGAGCGAATTCGGATGCCCATAGCCCCGAGCGAGAAACACACCTTGATGATCGCGCAGGTCAACGAGTGCACCGGGCGGAAGCAGTTTTGGACTTTGAGAAAGTTCATTTGAAAAAACCCAGGGATGTCCGAATCGGAACTTTTTCTCGGACCCTTTTTTAAGCATCCATGTGTGGGCTGGAAGACCGGCGTAACTGGAGTTCTGGTGCATTGAATTTCCCTGCATTGATGCCTTTCATGTGCCCGAGTGGCCTATCGAGGTCAAGCGCCCCAACGGCCCTTGTGAAGGAACTCAAATGCGATTAGCGGCAATTGGGTCAAGATTGGAGCGGGAGCCGTCAATTTCCGTTCACAGGTCGCAAATGATCTCACGCGAAATGAGGGAAATCGATGAATCTGGCGGCGGCGAAAAAGTTTCGAACGTTTGATAGCTTCGGGAGGTTTGAATCATGAAATTCCATCGCACGTACTCGCAGATTCGATTGGCTTTAGCGGCCGTCGCGGTCGCGGTTTTGGCGCCGACGGCAGCATTTGCGGCTAACTTCTTTGTGCAAGACACCATCGTCGACGACGGCATTGATGCCGAGGCGGCTCGCGTCGCGACCAATCTTGTAAAGAACGCGGTTGCGGCGCGGGCTGCTGATCAACTCGTGGCGGATGAATACCGCGCGAGCTACGTACTTCAGCCTCGCCTCATGCGCTTGGGCGACAGCTGGATTCTGACGGTGGAAAAAGTCCGCGGTCAGGAGACCTTGTTCGCGGCGCAAACGAAGGTGCGCCGAATCGACCAACTTGATCAGGCCGCGCGCAGCGCAACGGCTGCCGCGATTGATGAGCCTTCGCTTCAAGAAGGGCCTCGCAATTTAGCGGGCATTCAAGCGGACCCGGCGATCCCTTACCGCGTAGCGCCTTCGACGCGCGACCGGATCATCGTTGTTGATCCGTCGGGCTCGGTGTCGGGTACGACGACGGATTTGGAATCGGCGCGCAGTAGCGGCGAGATCCGTTCCGATCGCGCGGCGGACCTGTGGCCTGCTGAACGCAAAGTTAGCTACTGGACGATCGGGATTGGGCCGTTTCTCTCGCGCCGCCTTGAGAGCGATAGCGTGATGTATAACTTCGCGCTCGGACACACTTGGGACATCAACCCGCGTGCTTCCGTGAAGGCGATTGGAGAGGCGAACTTCTCGTCAAGCGGCGACGGCGCTCGCTTCTTTAACTTGGCGGCGGGTGCGAACTATTTCTTCCCGACTCGTGACGTGGATACGTCACCGTACGTGACGGCGGATATTGGTTACGGATTCGCAACCAATGTGAGCCGCGATGAAGCTGAAGGCTTCAGCTTCGGGACCGGCGTGGGCTTCCAATTCTTCCGCACGACCGAAACGACGCTCGACCTCCTTCTCCGCTACGCCGTTATCTTCGATAACGTGAATGGCGAGGGGAACCCGGGGGTGGCGGGGTTGCGGATGGCCGTGAACTTCTAGAACTGGTCCACCTTTGTGCTTACGTCGGCGGGAGTTTGCAAGGGATGGCGATAGAAGATTGGCCAGATCCTTGCTTTTCCCACCGGCGTGCGTCCCGAATGCCCGTATCGCCATATTCATCCTCATACCGCGTCCGGCAATCGGAAGATCGTCCGACTTGGAAGTTACCGCCGTAAGTCCGATGGTCGTCGCGTGAAACGCTTTCGATGCAACGAATGCGGCAAGGGCTTTTCGCACGCAACTCGAAGCGCCTGCTACAAACAAAACAAAAGACATTTAAACGATCGGTTTCGCAAACTATTCGCATCGGGAATTTCTCAGCGCCGACTCGCGCGATTGTTTTCGGTCAGTCGCACGACGGTCGTGCGTAAGCACCTATTCCTCGCGAGTCAGTCTCGCGGAAAGGTACAACGTACTGAAACGACCGAACCCGTTTTTGAGATTGTTGAGTTTGATGATCTCGAAACCTTCGAACACACAAAGTTCAAACCTCTGTCAGTCTTTTTGGCCGTCGAGTATAAGACTCGCAGGGTCATCGATCTGGAAGTTGCGCGAATGCCAGCGAAGGGCAAACTCTCCGCAAGGGCTTTGAAAAAGTATGGTCCTCGAGAGGATGAGCGACCGGCTGCGCGACGTCGGTTATTCGAACGAATTCAATCGCGTGTTAGTTCTGTCGCGATTTTTAAATCCGATATGAATCCACACTACCCGCTCGATCTTAAGCGCGCGTTCCCGCACGCAGAACACCGACGCTTCAAAGGACGTCGTGGATGCATCGTGGGTCAGGGTGAACTGAAGCGCGGAGGCTTCGATCCACTCTTTTCGTTCAATCATACAGCGGCGATGTTCCGGGCAAACGTGAACCGCCTATTCCGAAGAACTTGGAACACGACCAAACGTCCAGATCGCTTGGCCGATCACTTGATGATCTACGCGCACTATCACAATTCGACTTTGATCTGATTTCGATAAGTTACCTAAAAGCGAATTTTTTTTCGTCCGGACTGCTTTTATCGATAGGGCTGTTTCGTTACCGACTTAATTGGGTTCGAGTCCCGCCTACCCTGTCGATTCCTCTCCAGTCGTAACCATCAAGGTGGGCCAGTTCTAGGTGGTTAGGAGAGAGCCTCCACCCACCCCACCCAAAGTCCTAACCGCACAATCGAGACTCCCGCCCCTGCGGTCATTCTTGGCACAATGGAAGATGAGACCCACTCAATCTGCTTTTGCTTCCATTTCCTTATCCATAGGCGGTCGGCGTCCATGACGAAATTTTCTTTGAGTTTGCTTCCCGTTGTCTCGCTCGCGGTTTCTGGCGTTCTACTTACGCCCGCAGCTCCAGCAAGCGCCACTGTGTATCGCCTTAATCCGATCGTGAAGGATATGCGATTAGCCCTCCCGATGGAGTTCGAGAAAGCCATGGAAAATGACTTCCTCGGTCTCGATCAGGAGTCCGATGCCGCAAAAGCCAAAGTCGCCGCGCAGACGGAAGAATACCTCAATTACCGCCGCGGCCGCATGAGCACCGCCCAAGCTAACGCTTGGCTCGAGAAGTGCGCAAAGTCCGAAGCCCAAGAAGACAACTACTTCTGCCGCTACGAAGTCTCCAAAAGCCAAGGCCGAGCTCACGCCTCCAAAGCCCTTGCGCGATCCGCCTCCGAGCGCCGCCGAATCCTTTCCGATCTGCGCGACTCGCGCTTCGAAAAAGTCTCCGGCAAAAATCACATGGACGTGGTCGGCGCCGTAAGCCTCCTCGAACAAGGAGGCCATTTGAACGAAGTCGCCGAAAAAGTCGCAAACATGAAAGCGTGCGTTCCGACTTCCGTTTCGACAGCCCTTGGCTACAAGCTTGAAGAACGCTTCCCCGCTACCGAAACAGTTGATCTCTCAAGCCGCCTCTATCGAAAATCAATCGAATGCGGAAAAGACGCCGCAGCCGCCCAAGCCAGCTTCCGACTTGGACTCATTGAGATCTGGCACAAACGCTGCGACGAAATTCCGGAGCTCATGGCCAAAGTAGAAGCCACGGCGGAAGCAAGTCAGTTCCATCCCCGCGCCAAATTTTGGCGCTATTACTGCGCAACCGTGAACGGCGATGCTTCGGGCAAAGAAGTCGCGAAAGCAACTTTGATGAAGGACCATCCGATGAGCTTCCAGACATTGGCAGCCACCGGAGAAGACGATGACTCAATGGCGCGCATTCTCAGTGCAGAACCACCCCGCGTATCCGTGCGATCGGTCATCCGTCCAGATCTCAATGGCCTGTTGCGAGCCACTGAAGGCTTGATCCGCGCTGGCGCAACACCGTTCGCCGCGGACCTCGTCGATCGAAATCTCCGCGAAGTGAAGACGTTCGAGCCTGAAGTTCGCCTTTACGTAGCCGTGATGCTGAATCGGATTGGGTTTGCGCTTCCGAAATTCAAGATCATGTCGGATCTCTTCCAAGATTCGCCACGCATGGTAAGTGCGGCGACCCTCCGTTTATTCTTTCCACTTTGGTACTACGAAATGGTTCGCGCAAAGCAAGAGAAGGTAGACCCCCTGCTCATCCTCTCTCTCATTCGCCAAGAGAGCGCCTTCAACAAAGCCGCCCGTTCAATCGCCGGTGCGCGCGGCCTCATGCAAGTCATGCCCGCTACCGCGCGTACGGTCGCGAGCGTTCGGACACAGAAGCTCTTGGATCCTGAAACAAACATCGGGATCGGCACGAAGTACTTTTTAAAGCGGCTCGAGCAATACGACGGAGACGTCGAACTCACTCTCGCCGCCTACAATGCGGGTTTCATGAGAGTCGATCAGTGGAAGAAGCGCTATCCTACCGACAACAAACTCCTCTTCCTCGACTTCATCCCTTTCAAAGAAACGCGTGATTATGTTTCATCGATTTTGCGCAACTACTATTGGTACGTGAAATTATATTCGGCGGATGCATCGCTTGCCCAAGCAAACGACGGTGCGAAGATTCAGAACACAAGCGCCAAAGCGCTCGCCATCATCAGCGCCAATGCGGGTGCCGCCGCGATGCCTGCGATCGTGCCTCTCGAAACTCCGACGGGCGCAGCCGTCGAAGCTGCAGGCGCCACGACGATGAACGAAGAAAAAAGCGAAGCACCCGTTTCCGAAAAGTCGATCGAGAAGTAAGAGTGGGAAAGTTCGTTGAGTGGAGAAACTCCACTCAACGCGAAGCGGGAGAGCGATCTAAAACTTGTCGAGCTTCTCCCCGAGCTACCGAACACCAGTCGACTTTCTTCTTCGTCCCGCCGTGATACTCGTAAGCTAAGCCGTTTCGCAAAAGTATCGCCTTCAAATCCGTATTATCGACTTGAACGTCCGCCAAGATGCGGAAGTACTTATCGCGATCGATTTTCAAGAGATCGATTCTTTTGGCGTTCTTCAATTTGCTCTCGACTAAATTCCGCGCGATTCGCGCACTTTGTTTTTCGCACTCATCCTTTGTTTTCACTTCGGGCGTGTCGAGCCCGTTGACACGAACGGAAATTTTCTCACCCAAAAGCGGATGCACGTTTGGAACGTTGAACGTGATCGTGTCGCCGTCATAATTTTGAAGATACTTCACACAGCGAAGCGTGTGAGCGTCGTGCTCGCAACCCTTTTCGACGCCCGCCACCGCTTGCTGCGAACCACCAGAGGTCTCATGGCGGGTGCACGAGACGCTGCCAAGGCTAGCCACGATGAAGCAAGCGACACTCGCAACGAGGACCGATGTTCTCTTTCTCATTTGCATACTAAGGCTCATTCGCATATTAGGCCTCTCCTCTGCGGTTGAAGTGCTCTGCATGCGCGGTTTATGGACGAAGGTCCGCACCGTTAGCTTCTGAATTGTACACATGCCTTCGTAAAAACAAAGATGGGAAAACTCACCGAGAAGCTGAAAAATTGACTTTCGAGTCTTTCCGCCGGAACCTCGATAGAGCATTTTCATCACCGATTTTCAGAGGAAGTCAGCATGCGTTTTGACCTCGTTTCCTTCTCGCGCGTCGCATCGATCTGCGCCCTTTTTGCGACATTCGCTTCGACACCCGTCGATGCCCGCGAAACGAACGGTAAGGTGCGCGTTCCTCAAGGCTCTCGCTTTTCGGCGCAAGCTACCGAAGAAAAAATTCTTGTTGAGCGAGCTCCCGCTTCAGAAATTGAGCTTGCACCGCCGTCGGCTTCGCCTGCACCCGAAACCAAAGCCGAGACAAAGCCGGCAGCTAAAGCAGAGAAGCCAGCAGAGAAACAGACCGAAGCACCCAAAAAAGCCGCAAAAGCAGATTCGAAACCGCTTGATCCATTCTCGCAGGACATTCGCAAACATTGCGAACGACACTTTCCTGGACAGATTCAAGCAGAAGTTCGTACCGCGTGCGCCTCGGCAGCACCTGAGTACGCAAAACTCGGAAAGAGTTTGATCCAAACTCGCTGCCGCCTCAACTACGGCGAAGAACCCCGTTTGGTGATGGCTTGTCTTGTTGGCTCCTCCGTTGCGGACGACGTCCTAGCTGGTCGCGAAGATTTCAAACGTAAGCTCCAACTCTGTGCCGAGAACTATCCCGTGCACAATGAGATCGACGCGTTTCTTCAAGAGTCTTGTCTGACCGGCATCCACATTTCAGACCTCATGAAAACGGACGGCAAAGAGAAGTTCGAAGCGTGCGCGCAAATCACACCGGAGCGTTCGTTCATCGGTCCTTGCGCGGTGGGCTTGAGCTTAGCGAAAGAATCTTCAGGTGCAGTAAGTCCTGCCCAACAGAACAAAGCTTGCGAGCAGTACTTCAACTTAAAACAATTCCACAAAGGTTACCGCGCTTGCTTGAATGCGCGTAGCTTGGCTCCCGAACTCCCGACGAAGTACGCTGACGCTTTAAAAGGTTGCTCTAACATCATGGGCGACGCGAACAATGACACCGAACGCGCGGCATGCCTCGTGGGTTTAAGCATCTACCGACATCTGCAAAAAAACCAAGACGTCGCCGGTCGCTTCCAAAAGTGCGGCGAAAACAAGGTCACTTACCAAGATCGCGACGTCCTCGCATGTTTGACAGCGGCAAGTCTTCTTGATTTTACGGATAGAGGCGGAGCCGAGTCCGGCTGCCGCGAAGTCTTCAAAGAAGCACGCAGCCGCGTACGTGGTGACTGCGTCAACTCCTTAAGCCTCTTTAACTGAGTTTAGAATCGTTAGCGTCGCAGTTGCGAAAGCGCAGCTGCGGCAGCTGAACTCAATGCCGAGTTCTCGGATTTCGCCGCTCTCTCAAGGTCAGCGATTATGGATGCCCGAGACGGATGCTCAGGATTCTTTTTTAGCCAGGGTACGAGCATCCTCACCGCAACCAGTTGCGGATAAGCGAGACTGACTTCTCCGCCTTGATCCCCTTCTCCGGCATGAATTCCTTCGTGAGCCTCACCCGATTCCTGAGGAGGCTTTGAACAGTCACCAAGACTCAAGCAAGGCGCTTCATCAAGAACTGCGCTTATGAAAGCGACGTCGTCATTTGTCGCCATTTCCCGGCCGATCAAGAAGACCGTAAGGCCACGCGCATTCCGTCTTTCCCGAGGAAAGGATTCGTACCGGGTGCGGAGTTGAGCTTTCGTTTCTGGCGCTAAATTTTTTAAAGTCGTATCGAGACGAGGGTCGTTGTCGTTCTTTGTGCGAATGATTTCGTCAAACGCGCGAACTTGAACAGATGGACTTACGTTTAAGGCTTCCGGCGAACGATCGTCATTCACCTGATCCGGCGATGCTGCAACATTTGCGGTTTGATTCGAGTCGCCACTGATCGAATCGCCAACACTTGGCTGTTGAATTTCCTGTCCATCTCCAGTCACTGATTTAGTTCCAGAGGACACCTTATCGTCATGGACTGTTGTTGTTGATCCATTGTTCGCGGACAACGCCCAGATCATACCGGCGAGGACCACGACGCCCCCGCCAATCACGATTTTCCACCAAGATTTTTTAGAGTAGAGCATTCAGGTCTTTTTCGATCTGATCCCGTGCGGAACGATTCGTAACGCGATTCATTTGATCGTTCCCGTAGAGGGCCGCGTCCATTTTCACTTTTTCAGAGCAAGATTCGCATTGCGTTTCAATGTTCTTGAGCATGACGACAGTCGAACCATACGCACCCACCGCGTGATCATCGCAACCGTCTTCGCCCGCAAGCGGCATGCCTGTCCAAATGCTCTTGATGTCGTTTCCATTTGAATCTTTGAACGGGACCGGACAAACTGCGTGCATCCAGAAGCCACTCTGACGTTCCGTATGTCGAGCCTCGTGGAAAACAACCATCAAACGCGCGATTTGCGGATGATCGAATTGAGTGAAGTTTTTGGTCAGAACCATCTGCGTCGCATCGACGAAAGGACTCACGTAGGCTACGGCACCTCCGCTCATTGATCCGTCAAATGCCACGCTCTTAACGCGCGAATCAAAATAGGAATAGTAATTTGCGCCCGTCATTTCGCCGAAAACTTGGCGATGGAGAGCCGAAGCTTTTGCACCTTGAACCGTCTTGATAAACTCAAGATCGTTCACAAGTTGCTCGCGTGTTTTCGCGGGAACAGACGGATCAAAATTAACGCTTGTTGAAACCTGCGCGCTTGCCGCACTCGCGGCGAGAACCGCCGTAAAAAGAAAAGTCGCAACGCGTGCGACTGTAGGTACCTTCGTTGAATTTAAAACTTGAGAACGTCCTTCAAATCTCATCATTCTCCCCCTCCGGCATCTTGCCCCGAGCAAAGTTCTAGCGCGGGTAAAACCGGAGAGTCTAAAGAAAATCGAATTCCTTCGGAATCAACGCTCTGTCCTCTAGGCTCTAGCTTATCGATCCTATAAGAACGCGTGCAGGTCGTGCGGGTTTCCGCTCTCCCTGCGCGCGTCGTCCGCTTTCGCGGCCCTTCATCTACCGAACACGGTCACTCAATTTAATGTTTGAGTTCGATGTGCTGAGCACCCGTTTTGTCGTCGAGCGGTTTGCCCGTGATGGCCGCCTTCGCCATGCCGATCAAATGAACGATTGAGCTAGAGGGCGAATCCCAAATCTCGGCGCTGTCGACATCGACGCGAATCAAGCTGATTTCGGGATCTTCAAGGCCTTCCGGAAACCAGGCTTTCAGCGCAGGATTCCATAACTCCGCCATTTTGTTTTTATCGTGAACCATGTAGCCGCGACCTGCGACGGAAACATAGTGATGCTTATCAGGATTCGCATACGCAACGTTGACGTGCTGATCCTTCTCGATCGAATTCACTTTGCCCGAATCTCCGCGCGTGAAGAACCAGAGCTCGCCATCGAACTCTGCGTCTTGCGTTGCCATCGGGCGGCTCCGCATAACGCCGTCTGGATCTGCCGTCGTGAGCATCGCGAACTTGATATCTTTGATCATCGATCCGAGCTTCGCGATCTTCTCTTCGCGTGTCTTTGGTTCTACTTGGGAAGTTGCCATGGAATTTCTCTCCTTTTTGTTCCTCTTCAAGCCATTCGGGTCAAATCTTTCGAGCGCACCGATTTTTCCGCTAGCTATTTTCCTCGAGAGGGTTGGTTCGGCTCAAGCGAACCTTCGGCATTTGGTCAAAGCTTGACGTGCGTTCCATGGTTTTTCCAAGCGATGTGCACAATGAACCACACTTCCGAGCCGGCGAAGTTTACACATTCTCGAACCTTGCTTGGCTAGGCGAATGGTGCTGTGATCGGCCTCCGACGGCACGGGTTAGCTCCGATGCGAAACTACTCGGCTCCAGAGTCCTCAAGTGCTTGGAGGCAAATGGAATTGGCAGAACCTCGATCGGGAAACTGGGAAACTCCAGACACGCACTCGATCGAAGCAAGAGGATCGCGGATGCAGCGCTTTACGGATCGACTTCGCGAACGAAGTGAACGATCGAAGTGGCCCTTGCTCCTAGTTCTCGCCTTTGTGCAATTTGCGCACGTCCTCGATTTCGTCATCGTGATGCCTCTGGGCCCCCAACTCATGCGCGTCTTCGATATCGGAACAGCCTCGTTCGGTTTATTAGTCTCCGTCTACAACTTGTCGGCGGCAGCTGCAGGACTCGTTGGAGTTTTTTTCCTGGATCGTTTCGATCGCAAGAAAGCGCTCCTCTTTGTCTTTGCGGGATTCATCCTCGGAACCCTGGGTTGCTCACTCGCGGCTGACGAAAAATCACTTCTAGCCACTCGCGTGATTACGGGCGCCTTCGGTGGACTCATCCAAGCACTCCTGTTTGCCATCATCGGCGACTGCTTCGATGAAGGAAAACGCGGAGCCGCAACCGGCACCGTCATGTCGGCATTTTCGCTAGCATCCATCGTGGGCGTACCGATCGCGCTTTCGCTGGCCGATCGGTATGATTGGAGAACGCCGTTCCTCATGCTGACGCTCATTTCCATCGCAACGTGGATCTGGGCGGCCCGCGTTCTCCCCACAATGCGCTCGCATTTACGTGAACTTCCCGTAGTCGAGCGTTTGCCGTTATTATCTTCGCTCAAGAATAACCTCGCCTCGACATTCCAGCTTTTCCGCGAGGAGAACACGCTCACGGCTTGCCTACTCATCATCTGTTTGATGTTTGCGGGTTTCACCGTCATCCCGTTCATGAGTGCGTACCTTGTTGCAAACGTCGGCTTACGCGAAGCGGATCTGGCAACGGTCTTTCTTGCGGGAGGAGCCGCAACTCTCATCACATCTCGCTGGACGGGAAAGATCGCCGATCGATTCGGCAAAGAGCGTGTATTTACTTGGCTTGCGGCACTTTCGATGATTCCTGTTTTTCTGCTCACGCATTTACCGAAAGTTCCGATCCTCGTGGCGATCGGGATCGCCACCCTCTTTACGATCCTGATTTCGGCTAGGGCGATCCCGGCGCTAGCGATGATTACTTCGAGCATCGAAGGTTCACGCCGTGGAGCTTTCCTAAGTTTAACTTCAAGCGTTCAGCAATCCGCGAGCGGCGTCGCTTCATTTCTAGCAGGCTCGTTTTTAATTTTGGGCCCCCAAGGTGAGATCCGACGCTACGATCTCGCCGGGAATTTTGCCGTGTTTGCTACTTTGCTTGCGATCATCGCTGCCCGTCGCTTGCGACGACCCGCTGTCTTAAAATGAGACACCTGCTCAGCGGGTTTCCGCCTATCGCTCTAGCGCTAGGGGTAAGGCCTTAGAATTCCTCATCATTCCAATGGCACATTCCTTGGACCTCTCAGCCTCTAAGGCGGTGTCCATTGGTGACTCGTATCGCGCGCCCGTTCATGTACGCTCTGCGCGCATTAAACATTTTATCTTTAGTTGCGGGTCTCATCGGCTCTCCGGTGAGCCATGCCGTGGAGATTAAGCTCAACCGCTCCTTGCGGATGAGTATGGTTTCCAATGAAAACGGTAAGGCTGAGTCTGCCGTTGGGCTGCTCAAGGCCGGCAGTATCGTGGATGTTCCGGATGCTTTTCGCGTTAAGAATGCCAAAGGCGAAACGGATGCGGAACTCACGCTCAACAATTGGCTAAAGACGGCAGGTCAAATCGGCTACAAACAAGAAAAACGAGCCGGTGGGGTCGTGATGAAAAACGACACGCACATCGATTATTTTTATCCCATCAAAGTTGTTCGTGCTGCCGAAGGTTCAAATTTGCCGACTTACAAAGGTAAGTCGTACTTCATGGCGCTTCGGATGTTGCGCCAAACTCCTAGCGGACTCATGGTAACCGAAGACGCTCCACTCGAAGATTTAGAAGCCAGCCCGGTGACCCTGCGGGAAATCGAAGGACGCGCGTGTGCCGAGGGTCGGTGCGGAAACGCTCGCCCCGGCGCGATTACTGAGCTCGTCAATGACCTCAAGCCGGCCCTCGTTGCGGCCGAGCAAAAACGTGGGCTCACGGCTCGCCGAACATCATTGGATTTCGAGAAGCTTCGCGAAAAGTTCCGCAACTCCTGTGGTTTCAGCCTCGACTCTTACGTACCGCTCGTGAAAAAGCGTGCTGCGAGCGCAGGAATTCCGGCTGACATTCTCCTCTCCATCATGGTGCAAGAATCCTCTGGCCGCTGCTGGGCGCGGAACGTGAATGGCGATTCAAGTCGCGATTCCGGCCTCTTCGGCGCAAACTCGAACACGGCCCGCATGCGCCACTGTACGAATGCTGAGATCGAGATCATGCGAAACTCCCGCGTTGCGGATTTGGACCGTGGCCCACGTTGCATCGAAAATCCCGCGATTAACCTCGATCAAGCTGTGAAAACTCTGCTCGACAAAGCAGATGCCCTGACCAGTGACCTCCGCATCGGACGAACCCGACTCAAAGGCTTTGAAGACGATCGGCTGCGCGATTCGAAAGGCCAGCTCACGCGCGACGGATGGCGCCTCGCGGTTTCCGCATACAACGGTGGTGAGCGGTGGGTGCTTCAGGCAAAGAGCGACTTGGAGTCCTTCAATCGGCGACGCGGAACTCGATTGGATCCCTACAAATGGGAAGATCTTCGCCTCTTCTACCTGAGAAGTTCGCTCGATGGGTCCCAGCAAGAAGACCATTTTGGTAGCGCGCGAGAAGGCCGTTGGACCCGGAACTCAATTCTGAATCTTGCTTACACCGAAAACGTGGTTCCGCGTCGCCGCTCGTCTCCTCGTGAGGCCATGACAATCGCCGAGCACTGGCGCGGCTACGGAACCAAACTTTAAAACTCGTTGGCGGAACCGTAAGCAACGCGATACTTTCATTTGCGCATGTCCGCCACGGTTTGCCTCCTTATTTCAGGTCTCTGCTTTGCGCTTGTTCACTCAAGCGTTAAATTTCTTCCGCACATTCCGGCGCACGAGCTTGTGTTCCTGCGTGCCGTGGTTTCAACGATCTTAAGTCTCGGTGCACTTCGAGCAGCGAACCTCTCGCCTTGGGGAAAAAACAAGCCGATGCTAATCGCGCGAGGTCTTGCGGGAACCGCAGCGCTTCTCCTGTACTTCTACACTCTCCAGCATATGCCGCTCGCGAGCGCAGTTACGATTCAATACTTGCATCCGATACTGACGGTGATCTTAGCGGGACTCCTGTTGAGAGAATCACCGACTTGGCTTCAATGGGTGTTTTTCACGATCTCATTTGCCGGAGTTCTTCTCGTACGAGGATTTGATCCTCGGGTGAGCGGCATCGACGTCATGATCGGAGTTCTCTCCGCTTTCTGTTCTTCTTGCGCTTACACCCTAATCCGGATGCTACGCCACGAAGATCACGCGCTTGTCGTGGTCTTTTATTTACCGTTCGTGAGTCTTATTGTAATCGGCCCGTTTACATTAACCCATTGGGTGACTCCCCACGGTTGGGACTGGCTCGTTATTTTGTTCATCGGAGTTTTCACGCAGATTGCCCAGTATTTCATGACCAAAGCCTACCAAGCGGACACGGCAGCAAATATCTCGAACCTGAATTATCTCGGAATCGTTTACGCCCTGATGATTGGACTGATCTTCTTTGGCGAATCCGTCGAAGCGCTTGCTTTAGTTGGAATGGGTTTGATTGCGTTCAGCACCATTTTGAGTACCCGCTTTCGCAAAGCTCACACTTAATGCCTCGATTTGTCACCGCTTGCGCGAATCGTCCCTAGCGGCTCGCGCAAACGCGAAATTCCGCACTGGTTTCGCATATAACGGAGCTTATCGATGATGCGATGGCATGTGCCTTGAACTCTCAATCTCGGTTGAGATTCAAGTCCCATTTGCTTTGGAGCTAAGATGAAAAACCTCTTTGATCATCGAAAGATCGCGCAGATCATCTGCGTTTACCTCTTTGCTTTAATCGCGGCTGTAGCTTGTGGCGACAGCTTCTCGCCTCGTAAGGACATGAAGCCGCCCGTGGGTCAAAAAACTGAAACGTCTTCTCCCCAGGAACTTCCGGCAAACGCGTTTAAGCCTAACCTCGTTTCGGCAAAACGTTCGAGCGAATCGCTGAGCGGTCCGGTCTTAATCGAATTTGCTTTCAGCGACAAAGAGCAACAGTTAGCCCTTTCGGTTGAACACTCGTCGCAACAACTGCAAGCTTCCAATTCCACGAACGTGGGGACAGTCAAATACACGGTCATCAGCTTCTGTGAAACAGATAGCTGCGATTCCGTAGCGGCTCTCATCGAAAAACACGATGAGAGCGTTGAGCCCGCAAAAGTAGAACAAAGTGCTTTCGTTCTTGTCGGAATGAGTGTTGAGGGCGACCAAAGCGTTGAAGACGCAAGTCAACTAACCGTTGAGCAATCGAAGCATGCGACCACTTTTGACGATGCTCAAAAGGCCTTGCAAGCGCTCCGAAAGAAAACAGAGAAAAATTAAAGTCGCGTCGTCGTGAGATCTTTTGAAAAGGCCCTTCCTGCCGGACGCTAGAAGGGCTTTTTCGTTTTGAACCTCAAACCTTGAAACGCTCAACGGCTGACATCAGCTCACGAAGAGTTCCGGGCTCATCAAAAGCGTGCCCGCCATCGGGAACGATCTTGAACTCGGCCTCTGGCCACGCAGCGTGAAGATCGAACGCATTCTTAATCGGGCAAACCACGTCGTAGCGCCCGTGAACAATCACCGTCGGGATGTGACGGATCTTTGCAACATTCTCGATGAGATAATTGTCAGTCTTAAAGAAAGCTTTGTTCACGAAGTAATGGCATTCGATTCGCGCCAGCGAAACGGCCATATGGTCCGAAGTGAATTTTAAATAAGTCGATTCATCCGGCACGAGATGAACGGTCGCGCCTTCCCATCCGCTCCAAGCTTTTGCCGCATCCAAACGAGTGTTTTCGTCTTCGCTTGTGAGCCGCTTGTAGAACGCGTTCACTAAATCATGGCGCTCCGCCTGCGGAATCGGCTCGAGATACTTCTCCCATACATCGGGAAAGATCCAGTGAGCACCTCGCTGATAAAACCATTCGATCTCTGATTCACGACAGAGAAAAATTCCGCGTAGAACCAAGTGACTAACGGAATCAGGGTGAGTTTCGGCATACGCAAGTGCAAGTGTACTTCCCCACGAACCGCCGAAGACGAGCCACTTCTCGACACCGAGGTGTTTTCGAAGTTTCTCGATATCGCTGACGAGATCCCAAGTCGTGTTGTCACGAAGCTCGGCGTGTGGGCGACTTTTTCCTGCACCTCGTTGATCCATCAAAATAATGCGAAAATGTTTGGGATCAAAGATGCGCCGGTGTTTAGGGCCGAAGCCCGCGCCGGGCCCTCCATGGAGAAAAAGCACCGGTTGTCCTTTGGGATTTCCGCATTCTTCTACGTAGAGTTCGTGAAGGTCAGAAACTCGAAAGTGAAACGATTGATTAGGCTCGATCTCGGGAAAAAGCGCTGGCCCTTCTAGCTGGATGCAAGGCGCACTCACTTGTCGAGTGCTGCCCGGACGCTTTTCGGTTGAGCGATCTTTCGTTGAGTGCTCGGACATCTTCCCTCCTCGGCGATGATTTGGCTCGTGGTGGGGAATGATAAAAACCTAAGAGAGAAAGGGCTACTCCAAAAGCTCTGGCTTGATCCTTTTGTTCGGTGCAGCACCGAGCTCCCGGAGAAGTTCAATCTTGCGGAAGACGTTTCCTGGCCCATCGCGAAGCTTGCGGCGTGCTTCTTCATACTGATTCAAACCTGATTCGAAGACTCGCCCGATTTTTTCAAAATCATCGTGAAAGCCCACGAACTTGTCGTAGAGCTTCGCCGCTTCCTGCGCGATTTCTTGAGCGTTGCGATTTTGATGCTCCAGGCGCCAAATACTTGCGACAGTTTTTAAAGAAGTAAAGAGTGTGGTCGACGTCACGATCGCAACTCCCTTCTTCCAGGCGCGCGTGGCGAGATCAGGATCGTGTCGCATCGCCATGAGGTACGCGGGTTCAATCGGGGTGAATAGAAAAACGAATTCAGGTGTCTTGAGGCCCTTAAGCTTCGGGTAATGTTTTTCAGCGAGATCTTCGACGTGATTCAGAAGCGACTCTACGTGCGCCTTGAGATGGCGCTCACGCTCAAGAGGGTCTTGCGAACTGCAATGGAGCTCATAGGCTTTCAAGCTGACCTTTGAATCTATTATGATTTGCTTGTCGTCAGGCAAATTGACGAGAACATCAGGGCGATACCGATCTCCTTCTTCGCTATCGAGCGATGTCTGTGTCGAATATTCGATGCCGTTGCGGAGCCCGGAAGACTCGAGGATGTTCTCGAGCACGAGCTCGCCCCAATCTCCTTGGAATTTAGAGTCGCCCTTTAAAGCCTGGGTGAGATTGTTCGTTTCAAATGCCATCTTTTCGTTAAGCTGAATAAGCCGTTCAACTTCAGCTTTCAAAACGTGACGTTCACGGCCTTCGGTTTGGTAGGTGTCATCGACTTTTTTCTCGAAGTCTTTGAGCCGTTCTTTAAGCGGAACGAGAAGCCGCTCAAGACCTTTCTCGCTCGATTCCTGAAATTGCCGCGTTTCTCGCTCGATTACACGAGTCGCTAGATTTTCAAATTCGGCTCGCGCGGCGGCGCGCAGAGTCTCCTCTTGATTCGCACGATCGGTTAATCGCGCTTCGAGAAATTTTACTTGAGCATGCGCCTCGCTCAATCCCTGCATTGCACTGATGAGTCGATAGACGACAAAGGCTAAAACAATAAACAGTAGAAAGGCCACCGCAGATACTAGGCTAAGCGCCATCGAAGCGACTCCCAGGTTGAGTTCTGAGCTTTATTCGGAGCGATTCTAGCAAATTACCACTGCGGGCGTTGGTGTCGCAAGAGAGCGTCCATCTCGCCGCTCTCCTGCCGAAGTTTACTTCTTCTTTTTCTTAGGAGCCGAAGTTGCGGCTGGCGCAGTCGATGAACCACGGAAGAAACGATCGAGACTGAAGCGGCCACCACCGATGATCATGAACGCAAAAGCGATCGAGAGATAGAGAAGCGAGAGCTCTTTGTTTTGAAAAGGATCGGCTGCGTGCGCAACGAAGGCCGCTACGCACATGGTGGAAAGGATGCCGAACGACGAGAGTCGCGTGAGAAAACCAAATGCGAGTCCGAGCCCGCCCAGGAATTCGGCGCTGGACGCCAGCCACGCAAAAACTTCGGGGGCGGGTAAACCCATCTCACCAACCCCGCTCACAAATTTTTCGCTCGGTGGAAATTTGCCTTTCCCATGCGCAAGTGACATGGCAAGGCCCGCGAATACGCGCGGAACTAACAGAGCCAACTCGGCGGTCGATGAAGGAAACGGGAGCGATCCAAAAAGTAGGCGCTTGATCATTCGTACATCCTTTGAAGCTTGGAACTTAGATTCCACTAGATGCGCAAAGCCGAATCAAGCGAGCAAGATAAAAATACCGATCCCGATTGCCACCACCGCTATGATCTTTGCTTTCGTGAGCGGCTCTTTGAAGACCATGAGACCAAGACCTAAGGCGGCAATCAAACCAAATGAGCGCTTGAGCGCGTCGAAGTGACCAACCGGAACCTCTCGAATTGACCAAAGCTGCGTAAACAGCGCTAGGGCCGCGAATCCCACGGCGGTGGCCAGCCAGACGCCATTGCTCAAAGCCCCTTTGAGATCGAGAGGCTGGCGCCGGACTTTCAAGACTGAAGCAAGAACGGCCGCACTCGCGATGCTCTGAATGAAAGCGTGTTGAGAGGAAGGAAGCGACTCTAAGCATATTTTGTCGAAGACTGGCGTAACCGCGAAGAGAAAGGCGACGACCGCCATGAGCGCTAGGCCCTTCACCACGCGAGATCGTTCCTCAACCGAAGGGTGTGCACGGCTGGAAGCGCGGCCTAAGAAAAATGTACTCGCCACGATGATCACGATTCCGAGGGCCTGACGAGCACTCGTCTTTTCACCGAGTAGCAAGAACCCACCAAGGGTAGAAAAAACGGGAGTCAAAGACAAAACCGGTACGGCGAGACTAAGTGGAGCTAAGCGAACAGCCTGAATGAACCAAATATTCCCGAGCAAATTGAGAGTCAGGCTCGCGAGAGCGGGCCACCAATAAGATGAGGACGGATGGGTCCAAGGTTCAATCAGCGCAACGCCTGCGAAAAGAGGGGCTTGTAAAAGCATGAGCCAAACGACTGCAGCAGCTGGCGAGACGCTCGATGAAAGTCGCTTGCGACTCATATCGAACAGCGACCACGAGAGACTCGAAACAAAGATCACTAACAAAACGAACGCGGACAACTCAACTCCCCCGTGAGCGCGAAAAACTTCGGTGCCAATCTATGTGCACACGGAAATTGTCCGCCCTCACGAAGGGATTTGGCAAGCTCGTCGAGAGCCTTTGAAACTTTCAAATCTCGACCGACGTGCTTTAGACGAAATTTTTTAGCGGTCTTCCGGAGACTGACGGTGACCATCCGAAACTTGATCACGCGCGCCTTCAGCTGGATCATCCGTTGAAGTGTAGCGTTCCGACGGGCGCTGATGATCACGTCCTTGATCGGGCCCGAGATTTTCCGCAACGTCACTGCGATTCGTATCGTTTGAAATCTCGTTTGCCTCTCTTTCAGAGACATCGACACCAGGTTTTCCCGCACTCATCTCACGATTTGCACGATTCATCATCCGCTCAATTCTTGCTCCACTCGGGTGAGCTTCAGGATTGATTTCAGAATTTTGAGCATTCGGTTCAGAACGTGTAGCCATGACTACCCCCATTTGGTTTTCCGAGCCTGAGAATTCCAAAACGCGGACGAAAATGAATGAGTGACGTGTGAAGTTCATTTCAGGATTTTTGCAGATGTGCTTCTCTCCGACCGTGTCTGTCGGCCTCAACAATCAGTTCATGTCGCGACGACTCGCGACAAGTCGGCCCAAATTCACTTCATCTAGACAATTTCGACAACGAGTGGAAAAGCGCTCTTAGATCTCATGAATGAAGATAGTTGTGCGAGTTCAACCCGCGCAGGCATGTGAAGGAAGACGACGTGAGATCTTTGTTCCTGCTTTTCATGACCGCAGTCATTATCGGATCCAGTGTCGGGAACGTTGGCTGCACGTCAACGCCGACGGCAGTTGGTAACAACGAACTTGCTCCTGTCTCTCCCTCCGCACCAGAAACGGCCGCAAATCTCGAGGCCGCGGCGAACCGCATTCGCGAAATCAAACCGACGACCTACGCTGTGCCAGACGCTACAGATCGCAAGGGTCGCGTCGACGTACGCAACCTCGGAGTTCAGCAACTGCGAACTAAAGAGCGAGGCGGCACCTTACCAGCCATCCACATCGAGATGACCGTCGCGAACAATCGCGGCGATTTAGGTTGGAACATCGATGCCCGCCTTCAACAACTCGTTCTCGATGATGGCAAAAAACTACGGCCCGCATTTGTTTCAGTATCAAGAAGTGGTCAGCAAACTCGACGCGCGACAAACCTTCCGTTCATCCCCATCCTCCAAAACGAGACTAAACAAATTCATCTCTTTTATCCGCTACCCGAAGATCGCAGAAGCCCAGGGTCAATCCAGGCTTTCGCCTTTGACTGGCAGTTGATCAGCGGCAATCAGCTTGTTAGTCGCATCACTGATTTCGGCAGCCTCGGATTGACAAGCGAACAAGTCGATATCGGCAGCGTGAGACCTCCTGAAGGTTTTTCGCGTGAGAGCGAAAGTGGCTCCACGCTCGGTCCGGACTCAGACCCTTCAACTCCATCACCACCGATCGGTATTCAAACAGATTGGTGGCAGGATCCTTTTGCTGATCTTCCTTTTCCCTGGCGAGATGTGGTGCGCTGATGAGTGTGAAGATGACGAAATCAGCAACTAGACCAAAGTCTGTTTACCCTAGGAAAACCCATTCTGTTTGTTTGCGAATGAATTGGATCGAGTGTGACTTTTTTCAAACGCGACCTTGCAATTCTCAACGAACACTCGACATCACTCCACATGGAAGTGTGCTGCTTCTGCAACACTTCTCGGGCACTCGTGACAAGAAGCTGACGCATTGCCGGGCTTCGCAAAAAAATTTCATCGCCGCGCACGAAAGCCTCTTGCCAATCTATCAAAGAACAAATGATGCTCAACACATAGAACAACATCAATGGTTGGCGACGGCATGGTTGCTGTCGTCCGTCATGAAGGAGTAACAGTAATGGCTTTGTTCAACAAAGTTACAGTTGCAGCACTCGGCGCTACCGTAGCTGCTTCTTCGGCAATGGCACAAACGGACTGGAAAGATCGTTTCACACTCGGTGGTGAAATCCGCGTTCGTGAGCAACGCGAGGTCAACGGTCAAAACGCCGGCTTAACTGGCACGACTGACAATTGGCGAACACGCCTCCGCACGCGTTTGTCGGTTTCCGCTAAGGTTAACGACATGCTGACTGCAAACATCCGCATGGCAACAAACGTGGGTATTGGCTCTAACGGAACACACAATGTAGACTTCACTCAATGGGGCAGCAACAAACCCTTCGATCTCAACCTGGGTTACCTCGATTACAAGCCGATGGCGGGAATCAACCTCCACTTCGGTAAAAACCCCAACATCTTCTGGACTCCCGGAAAAACTCCGATGGTTTGGAACGCAGACCAAACTTTCGAAGGTTTGAACGCAAAGTGGATGGGCGACTTCGGCAGCATGAAGCCCTGGGTCGGTTTGAGCTACGCGCAAATGTGGGAACGAGTTAACAACGCAGGTAATGTTGCTGCAGACGCATCCAACGGCGCTGACGTTGCGATGTTCGGCGCTCAAGCTGGTTTGAAGTGGGCTGCTGATCCTGTAGACGTGACTTTCGGCGTTGGTAGCTACAACTACAACAACATCAAAGGTCTGCTGACTTCGACAGTAGGAACTTCTACACTCGGCAACTCTGCTGAAGGCACCGCACCAAACACGACTTTCCGTTACGACTATAAACTTCTCAATGCAGGCCTCGAAGTTGGTTACAACCTCGGCTTCGCTCCTTTGACTGCATTCTTTGATTACGTAACTAACTCTGACACGAGCGAAGGCAACAACGGCATGCTCGCTGGTTTCCGCCTCGGACAGTTGAAAGACCAAGGTTCGTGGACAGTTATGTACAACTACCGCGACGTGGCTCGCGACGCCGTCTTTGCACGCGTGTCGGATACGACGTTCCTCGCTGGTACGTCGGACGTTCGTGGTCACGAAATGCAAGTTGGCTACCAAGCTTGGCAGAGCGCGGCTCTTGGCCTGACTTACAGCTCGGGTAACCGTAACATCTCGGCTGCTAACTACACTTACGAAGCTTACTACCTCGATCTCGTTGCTGCGTTCTAATCGCAACGACGTTTGAAATTTCGGTTTCAGAAAAACGGGAGCGGCGACGCTCCCGTTTTTTATTTCCAAATCGCGAAGTCAATGGCGAGGCGGATCCTGATCCAGCGGATGCAAACGCTTCCCTTCCTCCGCCCCGACTCCCGCAGATATTTTCGAAGTCAGCCATTGCCGATATACTTCAGCTTCGATCGCTTTTCCACCCCAACGAGCCCGATCAAACATCGTGAGCGCCAACGTTAAGGCGTGATGTTGCCCGGCTCGGTCGCGCTCTTTTTCAAATTGAGAGTAGTGACTTTCTAAGAACTCAACGCCGGCTCGCGCCGCTGCTTCATCTTTGAAGCCCAGCTTCTCGCTGAAAATCTTCGAGTAAATATTCATCGGGTGAGCTGAGTGAGTATAAAGATCAAAATACCCGGACAACAATCCTGACTCCTGCAGAACAGACGCTACGTAACTCGTGCGAGAGTCGGTTAAGTCGGCGAGTTCTTCGATCTCGGTTACTCCATTCACGTAGAGCGCGACAATTTGCGCCTTCTTCGTTCGCGGCGTTTTCTCATCCAGATTTCCATCGTTAGCTGAACGTTCCATAGTGGCCCTCCTGCGCTGATGATCCTAACGGAGTTCCTACGATCACGGAGTAAGCCAACAGCGATTTAGTTCGAATCTTCTCAACCGTTACAACGCGACTCCATGCCCCTAATCACAAATAAATTTAGATTGGCCACATGGCTCATAAAGCGCGCGTCGTGATCATCGAAAAAGATCGAATCGCCTTCATCAAACGGCAAAGGATTGATCGAACTTATTTCGTGTTCCCAGGCGGGACACTCGAAGCCGGTGAAACTTTGGAACAAGCCGCGATTCGGGAGGCCCGCGAAGAGACTGGCCTAGAGGTCGAACTGCAATCTTTGATTGCCCGGGTTCTCTACAAAGGTAACTGGCACGCCTTCTTCGTAGCTCGACCGATCGGAGGAACTTGGGGAGACTGTCATGGTCCGGAGTTTACCGAAGAACGTCGTCGAACCAGCGGAACCTACGAGCCTGTTTGGCTTTGTCGAAAGGAAATGGGCACGGTCAGCATTCACCCCGATGTGATGAAAGATGTTGCACTCAAGGGAATCCGGCATGGTTGGCCGGGCCAAATCCTTGAATTCATCGCGAACTGACAGAGCCCAGGAAGCCAAATACCGACCTCACACGTCGATCTTGATTTCAGGTCGAGCCTGGTTCCCCTTCTCGAGTTCTTTGATGGTCTTTTCTGCGTCGGACGTGATTTTGTCGAGTTCCAGGACTGTCGACGCCATCTGCGGGAGCGCATTAACTCGGAACTGCGAGAGATCCGTGAGCGCCTGATTGATATCCGCGAACGCCGATTTGAGTGAGTTCATATCGATTTGCGCCGAAGCCGCCTGCTTTTGGATTTGAACGCCTTGGGTTTTGAGACGCGCCGATGTGTTCGCAATCAAATCCGAAGTCGTCTTGTTCACCGATTCAATTTTATCGAGAACAATTTTTTGATTCGCGAGGGCCATCGCAACCGTAGCTGCAACTTGCAGTGCGTTTACGGTTACGTTGAGAGCCCGGTCCACACCCCGCGCGAGCTCTTTGTTATTTCGCACGATCAGTTCCGTCGCAAGAATGCCCTGTTGATTGACCGCAAGCTGCTGTTGAAGATCGATGATTCGCTGGCGGAGCGGGAACATGAGTTCTTCTGCGATGAACTTATGCTTCGGATCTGTCGGTGCAATCTCTCGATCGAGTTTGTATTGAAGCTTTTGATCGATCAGCTGACCGAGCTTAATGGCTTTCTCGAGTCGCACGGTCATCTCACGCATGCGTTTTTGATCTTCACCGAGGGTGATATTGTCACGAAGGAGTTGATCCTTACCTTGCTCAAGCGAACGCACGACAGAGGCGATCACGGTCTGCGCGCTTTCAAACTTTGTGAAGTAGCGCTTCAGAGGCGAGCCGATCCCCGGTAACGCTCCAAGAGCGCGCGAAAACCAACCTGGTTCAAAATCGAATTTTGCGGGGTCAAGCTCCTCGACCTTCATCTTCAGGTCAATCAAGGCATTCGCAACGTCGCCTCCGTCTTCGGCTCGGCCGGAGAGTTTTTTCACGGGCTGTTGCAAGAGACTCATTTGCCGACCCGCCTCTTTTTGAACTTCAGCTCCCATGGTTTCGACGGCGGTTTTGCCCTCTTCGCCCGCCGTTGGCGCTTGCGGATCTAAACTCGCAAGAAGGTTTGCGAAGTGATCAGCTTTCGCGTCGAGATCTTGATCCTGACCTGGGCGGATTTCGATCGCCTGCGGTTTTGTCAGCTGAAGGTCTTTTACGATTTCCGTAGGGGTCGCTACCTTCAACGCAGTTCCGGGCGCCGTGTTTGCCGTGTCAGCCATGAGCAGATCCTTTCTCGTTATTCTTTGCCATTACTCAATATGAGGTCGCCGCGCCTGGAAAAATTTTAGCGCGGCTTTGAATACTTACTCACTCGCTTTGCGAGTTCTTCGAGGTCTTTCACTGATTGATCGAGGTCTCGCGACGCTTGGCCGCGTCCCGTGTCGATCTCGTTCAGCGCCGAGGTAATGCGCTGGAGTTCCAAAAGTGCTTTTTCATTTGCCTGCAATCGATCGATGAGATCTGAAAGTGTCTTCTCCCGAACGGCGAGCTGATCTTTCACGATTGCAAGTTCACGCCTTTCCTTCTCCGGTAAATCGTTGCGGTCCGCAAGACTCTGAACGCGCTTTAAGAGATGCCTTGAATCGATCGATGTGAGGTTTTGAAAAAGACCCACGACACTCTGCAGACTATCCATCACGCCGAGAAAAACTTGTTCACCCGCTCCGAGGTAGCGGTCGTAAGTGATCTCACCGCGATCAAACTTTTGGTCAAGACTCGAGCGGAAGTTTTTGTATCTCTTTAGGGCCTGATCGTACTGAGTTTGCGCGCGAGTCACGTTCTCTTCGTCGAGATTTTCGAGAAACTGACTTTTCGAAAGAGCGCGCCGAATACCTTTATGCACGTCCGTTTCAAAACTTTGCGCCTGCGCCAGCTGCGCCGCCTCGATGGATTCGCGATTTTTTAAGTAGAGGATCCACCCTGGAACAGCGAGAAAGAAAAATCCGAAAGCAAGAACCCATGCAAACGGCGATCCCGTGAAAAGCGCCCCAACAACGATGATCGAACCAGTCACAAAAGGAATTTTGAAGTCGCCGTCTTTCACGATCTTCGAAACAGGTAAGCCTGACGCGCGAGTTTGCGGCAAACGGCTTTTTCCTGAATCTGCTGCATTCCCTTGTTTGTTCTGCGGAAGGTCGGCCATTGTTTACCTGGTTCTCAATTCAATCTTCGCTGAGGAAGCGATCTTCGAAACCCACTGCTTAGAAGATCAGATTTTTGGAGCCTCACCACAAGCGTTTCCTGTGAGTCTTTCGCAAATTAGCTCGGAAATCCACCTTCGAGAAGCCATCCTGAACGAAGGATGATCAATCTGCGCGGATTGTAGGCAATTTGTTTAATGCGTTTTCGCAAGAGCTAACTTTCGCGTCGCACAAACCGCTAGCCATGCGGCCTATTTCCTATTTACGCTTGAGTCGAAACGATAAACGAGCCTGGAAGGGAATGGTGTTGCATGGGTCTTTTCAGCTTCTTCAAAAAACAGTTTCTCGATGTTTTGGAGTGGACCGAAGACTCAAACGGAGTTCTCGCCTTCCGGTTCCCCATGCAGGATCGCGAAATTCAGAATGGCGCTCAACTGACCGTTCGGGACACGCAAGTGGCCCTTTTCGTTAACGAAGGCGAAATTGCCGATCTTTTTGAGCCAGGTCGCCACCAGCTGAACACCGGAAACTTGCCGATGCTCACGAATCTGAAGAACTGGGACAAGTTCTTCGAATCCCCGTTCAAATCGGATGTGTACTTTTTCTCAACGAGAGAACAGCTAGACCAACGTTGGGGAACGACAACACCGATCACCGTGCGCGATAAAGAGTTCGGACCTATCCGCCTACGTGCGCACGGAACGTATTCGTTTCGCATCAAAAACCCACGCGTGTTTTTCAAGAAGGTCAGCGGAACAAGAGACCTTGTGACGGTTGAGGATCTCCAAGGTCAGCTCCGTGCCACGGTCCTGACGTCGCTTGCGACATTCTTCGGTTCGGGTCAGGTCGCTTTCCTTGACATGGCCGCAAACCAGACAAAGTTCTCTGAGACTTTGAAAGAAGCGCTTGATCCTGCCTTCAATGAATATGGGCTCGCGCTCGCTTCATTCTATGTCCAAAGCATTTCGCTTCCGGATGAGCTTCAAGCTCATCTCGATAAGGTGGCCGGAATGCGCATGGTGGGCGATCTTCGCAAATACGCTCAGTTCCAAACAGCCGACAGTCTCACCGCGGCGGCTACGAACCCCGGCGGAGCTGCTGGCGCAGGCGCAAGTTTAGGCGCTGGCCTCGCGATGGGCCAAGCGATGGCGAATGCGCTTTCGGGTCCAGGCTCCGGCTTTGGGGATAATTCAGGAACTCCGTCCGAAGATCCGCTCACGACGATCAGCAAGCTCCACGATTTGATGACGAAGGGTGTGATTTCGCAGACTGAGTTCGAGGCAAAGAAAGCAGAGCTTCTCAAGAAGATCACATGAAACTTCTTTGCCCAGCTTGCGGCGGCGAAGTCGCGTTCAAATCGAAGTGGTCCGTGTTCGGAGTTTGCCCTTACTGCGCCTCGATGCTTGTGCGTAGGGACCTGGACGTGGAAAACTTGGGCAAACAAAGCGCGATGCCCGCTGACTTTAGCCCTTTGCAACTAGGTACACGGGGCCGTATTGAGTCCGCTTCTTTTGAACTCGTTGGCCGACTGAAAATTGGTTGGGTCGACGGAAACTGGAACGAGTGGTATGCCGCTTTCGACGATGGACGCGATGGTTGGATCTCAGATGCCGAAGGACTTTTTACTCTCTCGTTTCAAAAACGAGACGTCTCGAGGACTCCGGGAGTTTCCGACTTCAAAGCCGGCGACCAGATCACGTTGTTGGGGAAAACTTTCGAAGTGAGCGACATTAAACAAGTCACTTGTCTTGCAACGGAAGGTGAACTCCCGTTTGCAAGCCGTGCCGGGCGCAAAAGTACGAGCATTGACCTGCACGGCTCCGACGACACGTTCTGTACGCTCGATTTTGGCGACGATGAGAAATCCGAGCCGCCGATCATCTATCTCGGGACTTCGCGCGAATTCGAAGATTTTCAATTCAATCACTTGAGGGAATTCGATGGCTGGTGAACTAAAGGTGGGGTCACCAGGCGCGCCCTCGGCGACCCCGCAGCCAAAGGTTTTCGCTTGCCCCTCGTGCGGCGCAAACATCACGATCCGTGCCGTTGGTTTAACGATTTCCGCAGCCTGCGGGTCTTGCGGCTCCGTCATCGATGTCGCTGACGAGAATCACAAGATTCTCTCGAAGGCCGCAAAGAATCTAAACATCGAGCCTCTCATTCCCCTTGGAACGAAGGGAAAGTTCAAAGGAAACGTTTGGCAAGTCATCGGCTTCATGAGGAGATCCGACGACACGGGCTCGTTCGTTTGGGAAGAATACTTTCTCTTCAATCCTCTGAAAGGGTTTCGTTGGCTCACTCAGGGTGAAGGTCACTGGAACTTCGTTCTTCGCACTACAAACAAACCTTCAAACAATTTTCATCGGGGCGTTCATTATCTCGACAAAGATTATCGTCTCTTCCATTCGGGTTCGGCGAAAGTTCTCTTCGTTGTCGGAGAGTTCAGCTGGCGCGTAAAGGTCGGCGATCAGGCGGTGGTGAAGGACTTCATCAATCCTCCCGAAATTCTCTCGATGGAGAAGCTCAAAGATGAAGTGAGTTGGAGCATCGGTGAGTACGTCGAGCCAGAGGATGTGCAGGCAGCTTTTTCGATCGATCAGACAAAGATGCCAGCACGTTGGCGAACAGCTCCTAACCAACCTTCTGCGGCTTCGCAATTGGCGCCCACACTTTGGAAGTACGCGGTCTGTTTTATTGGGCTGCTCTTCTTCATCCAGTTGCTGACGATGATCTTCTCGCGCGGTGAACAAATCTTCGCGCAGAAGTTCACGCTGAACAGCATGGATAAAGATGTCGTGCAAGTGAGCCAACCTTTCGACCTCAAAAAAGCGCGGAATACCCTCGCTTTCCAGCTCTGGGCTGACGTGAACAACGCTTGGCTCGCCACCGAAGTTGATTTGGTCAACGAATCAAACGGCGAAACGGTCTCGTTTGAACAAGGAGTTGAGTACTACAGCGGCTCTGATTACGACGGACATTGGAGTGAAGGAACACGTACGCACGAAGCGGTGCTGTCCGACATCCCTGCGGGTCGGTACCACCTAGTGTTGCGACCTCAGGGCTCGATGCTCGAATCGAATTCATCGGTAGTTCCCGCAACGGCGCCGCCTCCTGAGCCAGCTTCTGTACTTCCCGAACAAAATCCTGGTGCGACGGTGCAGCCCGATCTCATCAAACAATCTTGGCCTAACGGACAAGTGAAGTCGCTCGAGCCTCTCAAAGACGGGAAATTCGACGGAATCGCGCACTACTATCACGACAACGGAAAGATGTACGCGTCGATTCCGTGGGTGCAAGGTCGCAAACACGGACACTTCACCTTGTTCCGCTCTGATGGATCACGCGAACAAGAACTCAGTTACAAACATGGTTTGCCTCACGGACAAATCATTTTCTTCGATAACAACGGCACCGTTTCAGCCATTCAAAATTACGAAAATGGCGTCCTTGTCGATCGTGCGCAGCCAACGGCAGCGAACTTTTCGATCTCCGTTATCCGCGGCGTGGTGATTTGGCAGAACTTCCTCATTGCATTGCCTCTCCTCGCGCTGATCCCGCTCTTTATCGCTTGGCGACGGCATTCGGTTGAGTATGAACGTTGGTCTCAAAGCGACTACTCCCCCTACCCGAGCCACCACGGAGAATAAGAGTGAAGCTTCTTCGTTTTTACGCCGCTGCAGCTTTCGTCCTGTGCACATACGTCGCGTGGTCGAACTATTCGGGCTACATGCCTCTTGGGGGCACGGCTACCGAAAAATGGGGACCTGAAGGAAAGAAAAACACCGGAGCCTCGCGCGGCGGCAGCTATGGCCGCTCATGGGGCGGCGGATATCACAAGTAATCAAAGGAGAGTACAATCATGGAAGGTATGATCGTGAATCCGCACGCAGTTGCGAATGCATTGGTTTTCTCAGTTCTTGGGCTCGGGATGCTCGCAATTTCATTTATCGTTTTCGATAAGCTGACGCCGGGCCACCTTTGGAAACACATTGTTGAAGATCAGAACGTCGCTCTAGCGATCACCGCCAGTGCCTTCGTGATTTCCATGTCGATCATCATCGCGATGTCGATCCGCGGATAAAGACATGTCGTTTGTTCTTCTCTTTTCGGTTTTCGTCATTGCAACCTGCGGGTTGATCTACGAGCTGATCGCGAGCGCGCTTGCGAGCTATCTCCTCGGGGACTCGATCACTCAATTTTCGACGATCATCGGCGTCTATCTTTTCTCGATGGGGATCGGATCCTTTCTTTCTAAGTACGTGAGCCGCAACCTTATCTCCGTCTTTGTTCGCGTCGAGTTCTTGATCGGACTTGTCGGTGGCACATCGGCAGCATTGCTTTTTCTACTTTTTGAGCAGGTCTCGTCCTTTCGGATCCTACTCTACTCGATCGTTTCGCTCACCGGAACGCTTGTTGGACTAGAGATCCCATTGCTCATGCGAATTCTGCAAGAGAAGTTCGAGTTCAAAGATCTCGTGGCGCGTGTGTTCACGTTCGATTACATCGGCGCTTTGCTTGCTTCACTCCTCTTCCCGCTCGTGCTCGTTCCGCATCTGGGCCTGGTTCGATCGGCGTTTCTCTTTGGTGCCGTCAACGTCATCGTTGGCCTATGGACGCTTCATCTTTTTAAAAGCGATGTGGCCTGGCCGAGAGCTCTTCGCGCAGGCGCTATCGGAATTTTGATCTTCCTCGTGACTGGTTTTGTCCTCTCCGATCGCATCATGAGTTTTGCGGAGACGTCGAGCTATCCGGATAAAGTTGTGTACGCGAAGTCGTCGCCTTATCAGCGCATCGTACTTACGCGCTCGCATAACGACACGCGCCTCTTTCTGAACGGCAATCTTCAGTTCAGCACGCGCGATGAATACCGCTATCACGAAGCGCTCGTTCACGTGGGCCTCGCTACGCTTGAGAATCCTAAAAAAGTTCTCGTGCTCGGCGGTGGAGATGGTCTCGCCGTTCGCGAGATCCTGAAGTATCCGAGTGTCGAGTCGATTACGCTTGTCGACCTCGACGCCGCGATGACTTCTCTCTTTCATAATCACGCGGACCTTTCAGCTCTCAACGGCGGAGCATTGCGCTCTCCGAAAGTGAAGATCATTAACACCGACGCGTTTTTATGGATCAAAGAGAACCGCGAAGTCTTTGATTTCATCGCCGTGGACTTTCCGGATCCTTCGAACTTCTCGATCGGCAAGCTCTATACGACAAGCTTCTACAAGAATCTGATCGCAGCCGTGCATGATAATGGCCTCGTTGTCATTCAAAGCACATCTCCTTACGTTGCTAAAAAATCTTTCAGCTGCATCAACACCACGCTTGAAGCGGCGGGCTTTATGACAACTCCGTATCACGCGTTCGTTCCCTCGTTTGGGGAATGGGGCTACGTGATCGGGACTAAGAAACCTTTTACTGCTCCGACTCGCTTTCCTGAGGGTTTGAAGTTCGTCAATCCCTCGACGGTCGCTACGATGCTTCAGTTCCCGCCGGATATGATGGTGGCTAAGACCGAGGTGAATCGTCTGAATAACCAGATCCTCGTGAGATATTTTGAAGATGAGTGGTCCGAATACGTCAGATAAAAAACTCCTCACCCGTCGGCAAGTCACGGCTCTTTTGGGTCTTGCCGGAGTCGGAACGGTCGCTGCAGCCGTCGCAAAGACGGCGGGCTTCGAGCGATTGTCTTCTTTGGTTGGCGGCAGCTCGACGGCTGCAGGACAAGTGATTCCGGGTCAGCTTCTAGGCGCGTCCCACAAAGTTGGACACATCCTGCGTCAACTTCCGAAAGATAAACCAGCACGGACGATCACGACTGGAATCGCGATCGTTGGCGGAGGGATCTCGGGCCTCTCCGCTGCCTACATGTTGAAGAAAAAAGGGTATGAAGATTTCCAACTTTTTGAACTTGAGAACGAGGTTGGTGGAAACTCAAGTTCAGGAGAAAACGGAGTTTCAGCGCATCCTTGGGGTGCGCACTATGTGCCTCTTCTAGGCAATGATGCCACCGAAGCTCACGAACTTTTCAAAGACCTCGGAATTATCGAAGGCGTCGATGCCGAAGGACGAGCGATCTACAACGAGGATTATCTTTGTGCCGATCCGCATGATCGTCTATTCCACCATGGCATTTGGCAAGAGGGCTTAGTGCCTAAATCGGGTCTTACGGATCACGAACAATCGCAATACCAGCAGTTTTTTTCGTTTTTGGAGAGACTCAAACACACTCGTGGAAAAGACGGAAAACCAGCCTTCACTATTCCGGCCGATCGAAGTTCTCGAGATCCTGAATTTTTAAAGTACGACCAGATCACGATGGCGGAGTTCATGCGCCAAAATGGTTGGGAGGCGGGTTCGCTTCTCTGGTACGTCGAGTACTGTTGCCGCGACGATTATGGAACAGGAATTGATCAGGTCTCCGCGTGGGCGGGTCTCCATTATTTCGCTTCGCGAAGCGGTATAGCTGCAAATGCGGATTCGCAAACGGTCCTCACGTGGCCCGAAGGAAACGGCTGGATCGTAAAAAAGCTGCGCGAAAAAGTTTCCTCCCAGCTTCGCTGCGGACAACTTGTTTACAATGTCGAAACGGATCAAAGCACCGGGGATGTCTTAGTCGACACGATCACGACTGGCTCGGGCGAAACTCTACGCATTCGCGCAAAGAGCGCGATCTTCGCAGCTCCCCAATTCATTGCGGGTCGAGTGGTAAAGAAGTTGCGTGAAGCTCCGCCCGAATACCTTCGTGACTTCACTTATGCGCCCTGGCTTGTCGCAAACGTCACTTTGAAGTCGGTGCCGCCTGGACCTGGTGTTGGTCTTTGTTGGGATAACGTGAGCGTCGCGAGTCGATCACTGGGATACATCAATGCGACTCACCAGTTGATTCCGCTTACGCCTGGTCCGACCGTAGTTACGTACTACCGACCGCTTGATGAGCGCGATCCTTTGACCGAACGGCGTGAAGCCTTGACCAAGACTCAAGCGCAATGGGCGGAGGAAGTCGCAAAAGATCTTGAATCGATGCACCCTTCCATTCGCCGCGAAATTTTGAATATTGATGTTTGGGTTTGGGGTCACGCGATGCTTAGGCCCTTACCTGGTTTTATCACGGGAGAAAGTCGCAAGAACGCGGCTCGGCCTCTCGACCGAATCCTTTTCGCTCACTCGGATCTCTCCGGCATTCCGATTTTTGAAGAAGCTCATGCTCGCGGAACTCAAGCCGCTTTAAAGGCGCTGGAGTTTCTTTCGCGTCCGCGGAACAATTTGGCGGGGATCTGAAAGATGTTGAGTCAGGCGCAAAGGTCTCGCCAACCGTGGATCCACTCGGCCGCTTTTGATCTCGTCTTCATTTTAGCGCCGGCGCTTCTGGTGACTTTGTTCGTTCTGGCGCGGCCGGATTGGTTTTCCGGCCCTGTAGCCGTTTCGCCGCTTGCATGGCTTTTGCTCGTTTTGTGCGTGGATGTGAGCCATGTCTACTCGACTCTATACAAAACTTATTTTGATCCCGCGGAGTTCCGTGAACGGCGCACGCTCTACACTCTTGTTCCTCTTTTCGTGTGGCTTGCGGGAGTTGTGCTTTACTCGTTCGGCGCGTTGGCTTTCTGGCGCACGCTCGCTTACTTAGCCGTGTTTCACTTTGTCAGGCAGCAGTACGGCTTCATGCGCTTATACTCGGTGGAAGACAATCGCGGTGCGCGATTGTTGAACGCGGCCGCAATCTACGCGGCGACTCTTTATCCACTCGTCTATTGGCACACCAATCTCCCCCGTCAGTTTCAGTGGTTTGTTGAAGGAGACTTCGTTTCACTGCCTTGGTCGTGGCTTGAGTCGGTTGCCTTCATCGCTTATGTTGCCGTGCTCAGTTTATATCTCTTGAAAGAAGTGTGGGTAGGATGGCGGCGGCGAAGTGTGAACTTACCGAGGAATCTCCTGCTTATCGGAACGGCGCTTTCTTGGTACGTCGGAATTGTGACCTTCAACGGTGATCTCGCGTTTACTGCTACTAACGTGATCGCGCACGGGCTTCCGTATCTCGCGTTGATTTGGATCACGGGACGCAAGCGCGAAAGCTCCTTGATCTTCGGAGTAAGGCGCGGATGGGTTTTCGGCGCGATGGCAGCGCCGCTTTTCGTGGGCTTTCTAGTAGTTTTAGCTTTCGTTGAAGAAGGCTTTTGGGATGCGCTCGTTTGGCGCGATCACACATCGATCTTTGGATTGTTCTCTTTCCTGCCGCAACTTACGGACGCGGCTCTACTGGCGTTCGTCGTTCCGCTTCTCGCCGTGCCGCAAGCGACTCATTACGTCTTAGACGGATTTATTTGGCGTCGCGGTCGCGTTGTCGCGGCCAGTGAAACAGCGGCACCAGTTCGTGCGGCTTCGTGATGGTTTAAAGTTCGCCGCGGTGGCGCGATGCATCTCCACAAGGTGCCAGGCACCTTTGTGTTCACTTCCCGTCCGGAGCTCGTTACCGATTGGTGGCGCGGCGCTTCTGCAAAAGGAAACTGGTACCGCGGCCCCCGACCCTCTCAGCGAAATGGCCGCGCCTGCTTAATGATGATCGTGCGTGAGGGGCCGTAGATCTTCCACTCAACGTCGATCGCGAAGTCATAAAAATCCTTCTGATAGATCTTCGCGAGTTCGCCGTGTACGTAATGAAGTGCACGTGCAAGCTCCCGCAGCTCATCGCGCTTTCCCGCGTCAGAGGACTGACCAGAAATCTCGCCCGCTGCTTTTAAAACGGTTTCGCCGTTTTTAACTGAAGAGGATCGGACACGTTCGAACGGCCACTTCTTCCACGCACCAGCCTTCGCATTGTCGTCGGGGTTCGCGAGGAACGTTGTAACCAACGTCTCCTCTGTCACGTAGGACTTCGTTGGATCTTCGCCGACTTCGACCAATTCCTCCTTGGTCGGAGGGTTCGTCACTGCAAGATCATAGTGTTGAGCGTTGATGTAGATCTTGCCGTCTTCTTCAAAGTTGTAAATGTTTGCGGTGATCGCGACGCCGTTTGCAACTTCCCCTTCTTTGCCGTCGAAATCCAAGCGCGGGAAGGCGCCGTGAACCGCCAATCCGACTTTGATGTCTAGATGCTGAGAACCGTTCATCGAGTACCACTCGCGCTCAAGGAAAGCGCGTTCGTTCCAGACACCTGCGTAGAGGCTTGGGATATCTTTGCGAAGATCTTCTTCAATCTTCTCCCACTTCTTCGGCTCGTTGCGATCGAAGCCCTTCTTCTTTTTATAGAGGTTGATCCCGAGCGAGTCGTAGAGACCTGCGCCCGTGAAGCCTTCTAGGTCTTCGGAGTTCGTGCTGCTGCGGAAGCGGAGGCGCGGATGCTTCGAGATATAAAGAGGCGACGTCGTATCTTCCATGATCGCGTGGCGAAGAAGATCAACTAAACGCTGCGGGAGTTGCGCACGTGAAACTACGGCGCGAACTTCTTCCAGCGTCGGGCGCACGACCGAAATCGAATGAATTTTATCTGGATTGAGCAGATCGCCCTTGTTCAAAATCTCAACGATTCTCTCCTGTGGAGTCATCACCCGCTCAGGATTGGCGGAGTCGAGACCTTTTTGTTTCAAGTTGATGAATTGCTCATAGAAGTTAAAAGGAATCCCAACCGTATCGGGTGAGATTAAAGTTTCGCTCTTCACGCGGCTAATGACTTGCGAGAGAACACCGAGGTTCGCCGCTTTTGCTCCCACGATCTGAACCAGACGCGAGTGCTCCTTGCGCGTCGGGCGTTTTTTAAAATACGTGTCGAGACGGACCAGCTCATTGTCGTAGCGTGGATCAAGAATAAAGCTTGGCTTTCCATTAAGCTTTGGCTTTTTCGATTTCCAGAACGCGGCGATTTGCGCTTCGGCCTTTGCAGAATCAAGTTCGCGGATCGTGTACTTCGAACCTTCCACACGCAGCTCCACGGCTTTTCCTTCGTACGCACGTAAGGCTTGCTTCGCGTCTTTCAGATACATGTTCGCGGTGCCGCGGTTCATGCTCTTGACGTTGACGTGCGAGAGCGGTGTTTGCGGCTCCGCCGTCACTACTCCGCCGACAAGGCCAATTTCGTTCGGAACTTGATCGAACACAGCAATGTCTTTGATTTCAAGTGGCGAAATTCCTGGTCCGCTCACGTTGACGAAACGGACGTATCCGTAAGCCACTCCCTCGTTCAAAGCCAGATAAGTGATATTTCCCAGAAGATCTTTGGTGAGAACGTAATCCGCCGGAGCAAAGTTCTTCACGACCATTTGCTCCTGCTCAACACTGAGAGGATGAATCTTCAACTTCAAACTTTTCGGAAGAGAGTCCTGGATATCGCTCGCGAGGCTCAAGAGACCCTGAGCATCCATCGTATCCCCGCTCCAGAGTTCTAAAAGTGCCGGAGCGCCAACCTTCGTCGGAAGAATCACCGAAGCCAAAGCATATTCACGCTCTGTCAAAGGCCCACTATAGTTACGATTGAACTCTTCATTGCCGCGGTTGAAGCCGAGCACTTCACTCGCGTACGAAAAGTGATATTGATACTTCTTCGTGTTGATGAAATGAACTTTACGACCCGACTTCGCATTGACGTCGTAAACAACTTTGACGACAAGATTTTCGCTCACGCCGATTTTCATACGGCGAGCAAGTTTCTCAAGACCTTCGACTGAAGAGTCATTCGTTACGTCCGCGACGACTCCGGCCTTCGGTGCTTTTTGAAGTGAGGGCGGAGCGAAACCAGCTGCAGGCGCTTGCTGAACCTGAGAGCGTAAAGGTTCCAGGCAAACCTGGGGTCCGACGGGACGCTTAGGTGTACCGGGCGGACATTCAGCTCCGTAAGCGTAAGTGCTGTGAACAACGATCGTCATCAGCGCAAGGAGCAGGCGGCGAGCTGTCATGGAACCTCCGACCGGAGCAGGTTTTCCTTGGAGAATTCAATGATTAGGCCAATATGGTGGCCGTTAAATCCTGTCTCGACGGCCGCACGAATGATCAACTTTTAGACGTCCTGCCGATGAACGGTACCAGTTACCTTTTGCTGAAGCACCGCATCTCCAAAAGGTGCCAGGCACCTTTGTGTCCCCCCGCCCGCACGTTGACACGGGAAATCTCGCAAGATGAAAGTGGATCGACGCTCTTTCGCAGGAGACCCCATGAACCGCAGATCTTCGAACCGACGTCTCTCGATTTTGGTAACCGGAGCCTCAACCGGAATCGGTCGCGCGCTCGTAGAGAAGTTCGCTTCCGACGGCCATCAAGTGTTTGCCTCCGTCCGCAAACCTGAAGACGGCGACTCGCTCAACGCTCTCGCGGGAGAAATTATCCCACTCTTCTTCGATGTGACCGACACGGAGGCCGTCTTTCGATGCGCGAAGGAAGCCGAGCACAAGAGATATCGCGACCGCGCCTTTTGCATCGTTAACAATGCGGGAATCGCGGTAGGCGGCCCACTCGAAATTCTCGACCTAAAAGATTTCAAGCGGCAGTTCGAAGTCAATGTGTTCGGAGTTTTTGCGGTCACTCAGGCATTTTTGCCTTTGGTTCGGGCGATGGAAGGCGGACGCATCGTGAACATGAGTTCCGTAAGCGGAAAGTTCGCCTCACCTTTCTTGGGTGCTTATTCTTCATCAAAATACGCGCTTGAGGCTTACTCCGATGCCCTCCGCCGCGAACTCGCCGTCGACGACATCAAAGTCTTGATCATCGAGCCCGGACCGGTCGCAACGCCAATCTGGGATAAAGGATTGAAGATGCCTCGTCCGGAAGGAGCAAAGCGCTACGAACAAGCGCTTGATCGCTTCGAGCGTTACGTGGATCACATCGTTAAACGCGCGCTTGAGCCCAAACACGTCGTGCGTGCCGTTGAGCGCGCTTTACTCGAAAACGATCCTCCGCTTCGCCAAATAGTAACAAGCATCGCGAGTAGAGCCGAGTATCAGCTGATGAACCTGCTCCCCGATAAATGGATTGATAAAGCTCTCGTTCAGCAGCTCTTCAAACCGACGAAGGCCGAAGCCGCTCAGCGGACCGCGCAGTCTTGAAGTTTAGCCGTGAGGGCTACGCCTTCTACTTCCGCTTCACCCGAGGCGGATGCTGCAGCTTTTCTAGCAAGAGCCGTGACGTTCGCACGCAAAATCGTGGTTGAACCACACTCGGCTTCGATCGTCTCACTTTCTCTTGCATAAAAGTCGCGCGCCACCTTTTGAGATCCGTTGAATTCCTTCGAAGCTTTCGGACCTTTCTGACCGGCTTCGAAGACTTCGGCTTCAACAAGCAGCGAAGCTTGATCCGAGAGTTCAACGCGCCCGAAGACCGCGGGTTTTCCGAGGCTCAACGTTTTTCCGGGAGGCAGCACAATCGGAAGCGCGAGGCTGCAAGCCTTGCGATCAATTGAACGATCACTGAGCTCGACTTTCATGGAGTTGAAGTAAACGAGCAGCCGGCCCGATCGTTCGCTGTATTGAACTTTTGGTGCATCAGCGGTTGCCGGACAACCGGGACCAGCAAGTTGCAGCTTCGACCAATCCAAAACTTTGTCCTGAGCGACTGCGTTGAGTCCGAGACCAACACCACCTAAAAGCAAAGCGAACGCGAAAATTTGTTTCATCTTCTTTCCCCTCCGGAAAGCGCTTTTGGCACCACGAACCTACCCCATCTCATATTCCTGCAGAGTTTGTGCCGGTAGATTGTGAGGAAAGTGGGATCAGAATGCGTTCAAGAAAGACACTTAGACTTCAAAGTGTCGCTTTGAGAACGGATGCTTGAGACGAAGAAGAGGAAGACAACGGAAGCGTCAGAATGAACGTTGTTTGAGACTCGGTGTTGTCGAGCCGCAACGTGCCACCATGAGCTTCCGCGATGCCTTTCGACACGCTGAGCCCGAGGCCCGATCCTCTACCACTCTTCTTCGTCGTAAAAAATGGTTCGAAGAGGTGCGCTCGAGCTTCCGCCGAAACACCTGGTCCACTATCGCGCACGCGAATCTCGATCCAATCGCCTTGGCGTACGGCGGAAACTTCCACCCAACGAAGAGGTGCCGGTGAACCTTCTTCGAAAACAACTTCGCCGATTGCATCGTGTGCGTTATTCAAAAGATTCACCAAAATTTGTCCGATCTGAACGAGACGGCAATTGACGATCAGATCCGGGGGAAACGCTTGAATACGAAGCTGGATCCCATGAGCCCGGAGCCGCTCGCGACAAAGCTCAACCGCTTCGTTGATCACTCTTTCCAACGGAACGGGCTCGACGGAATCTTGCTCTCCGTTTCGCGCCATCGTTCGGATCGACCGCACGATCTTTGCGATCTTATCAGTCATTTGCGCGATTTTCTGCGCCGATTTCGAGAGGTCGCGCTGAGCCTGGTCGTTCGATTTCTCAACGACCCGTTTGATGATGTCCGAATTTCCGCGAATCACCATAAGCGGATTGTTAATCTCGTGCCCGATCGTGCTCGTCATTTCTCCAAGAGCTGACATCTTGAAATTATTGATCATCATGGCACGCTGCTGTTTGATCGTTTCTTCTGCTCGAATGGCTTCGGTGCGATTTCGCATGATGATGATGACCTCATCTTCGCCAGCGCGCACGCAACGAACTTCAAAAAACTTCGCGTTGTCTTCATTCGACGATGACGACGCCAAATGAAGTTGAAATTCAAGAGATTCGGGACGAGGACTCTTCGCGAACGCTATGGCCTGCTTGAATCCTGCGTCGAGAAGAGTTGGCGTTGGAATTTCTTCCAACCTACGCCCGATCACGCGCTTGGCTTCAAGGCCGAGAGGAGTAGAGTCGATCCGGTGGCAGTCGACGACCACACCGTCTTTCCGAACGCGTAAAATTCCGTCCGGAATAGCCGAAAGCAGTGCCTGGTTCCTAAAGTGCGTCTGTTTCAACTGCGACAAACTCGAAGTGAGCTTGCGATCTGCTTCGCTATAAACAAATCGTGAATACGCCGCTTTCGCCAAGAGCAACGTGAACACCAAACCAATGTTCACGTCGTGCAGAAAGCTAGGCGGAGCCATCGGCTGAAGAGAGAGTCCTAGAGTATAGCCTGTGGCTTCCAGCGCGCTATAGGGAACCACCGCCGCAAGCACTCCAAAAAGCGTCGCCTTCTTTTCGTGAGAATCAAAAATAAGAAAAGGAACGGTGACAAGCAAAAGAAAGCTGAACTGCCCACCTGCCTCGCGCCCGTATGCGACGCATGAGACGACGGCGCCGAAACTTAGAGCCAAGATCAAAATGAACCTAGAAAGAAACGTTCGCCCAATTTTGTTTAGCAGTAGAGTCGCCAGATAGACGAGTGTGAATGCGACTCCGCCCAAAGCCTGTGCGAAGAGGCCGGAAAGAGCATAGGGAATCGCCAAAACGAAAGCGCAAGACGAGATAAGCACGGCGATGAAGTTCGACTGCCGAATTCTTCGAGCCAAAGACGCCGACGTCGAAGATTGAATACCGACGTCGATAAGTTGTTGAAAGGCTCTCACGATTTTGGAATGCATCCAATATACGCATCGAGTAGAGTAGCTCGAAACTTAAGTGATTTGCTCGGAAGTAAGAAGATCGTTGTTCCAGCCTGAAACACAGATCCTAGATACAATTATTCAACGTTTGAGATTGTTCTTAGCGCGAATACGTGCAATCGCGCTGCGAAGGTCTTCCACCGGCTCATGATTCGCCTCGAGACGTAAGACCACGCGCTGCTGGCTTTCGCTCAGCTCCTTCGCTCGGCTCAAAACTTCGATGAGATCTTCGCCGCCGATTGGCTTTTCGAAATAATCGAAAGCCCCTAGGCGTAAGGCTTCTTTCATGTGCGAAATTTCACCACTCGCGGTGAGGAACACGAAGGGAATGTTGTTACCGCTCAACCGAACGGCGTTCATGAATGCCATTCCGCCGAGCACCGGCATCGTGATATCGCAGATGACGACATCAAAAGTACAACGCTTCAGAACCGCGAGCGCTTCGATCCCGTTTGCGGCAGTCTCGGCGCTCCACCCGTTATCGTGAACGTGGCGGAAGATCAGCTCTGTGATCTCCGGCTCGTCATCTACGATGAGGATGTTTTTCTTTTCCATCGCGCTCCCGCCCGTTTCTGTGACCTTAAACTCTTCGGCACAAATCGAGCGCAGGTTGAGGAAAAGGC
>SYLX01000105.1 GCA_005808505.1 Bdellovibrionales bacterium
GCGCGCAAGATCGGGCCCTGTGCGTTTTGATCCCCATTGGAAAGGTCGGTCGTACATCGACTCTTCAGGCAACGAAGCCGGCCCGTAGCGCAAGACTTCCGACGGCATCGTTCGGATCATCTGCGAATGGCAAACGTAACAACCCTCGCGAACGTAGATATCGCGGCCAGCTTGTTCAAGCGGAGTGTAAGGATCGATTTTAGAGCTCGACTCAGCGTAAGTGTGCACGATCAGAGTCGGGAGGATTTCGATCACGCTGCCGATCAAGATGGAGCAAAAGGAAAGAACCGTAAAAGTCGGCACAAGCCCTTCGAGGCGACGATGCCAACTTCCCCCATGCGTGACGGCGCCGAGCCTTCCGAGTGCTGGGACCTTGAAGATGTCTTCTTTCTCCGTCTTCGGTGCGAGCTGGCAAGTTTTGTAGAGGTTCCAGCACATCACAAGAAAGCTCGCGAGGAAGAGAGTTCCACCGAGAGCGCGAATCCAATACAGAGGCACGATGCGTGTGACGGTTTCAACGAAATCGGGATACACGAGGCGGCCAGTTTCGTCGATCGCGCGCAACATCAGGCCTTGGGTAATGCCCGACGTCCACATCGAGATGATGTAGAGAAGGATGCCGATCGTTCCCATCCAGAAGTGAATGTTGGCGAGCTTATTTGAATAAAGCTTCGTCTTGTAGAGTTTCGGAACGAGGTAGTAGAGCATTCCGAAAGTGAGGAAGCCATTCCATCCGAGAGCCCCGCCGTGGACGTGAGCGATGATCCAGTCCGTGTAGTGACCTAAAGAGCTCACCGACTTGATCGACAGCAAGGGACCTTCGAACGTTGCCATCCCGTAGAAGGTGAGGGCGGCGGCCATGAACTTCAACACGGGCTCGGTGCGTACGCGGTCCCAGGCCCCGCGGAGTGTGAGGAGGCCATTGATCATTCCGCCCCAGCTCGGTGCCCAGAGCATCACGGAGAAGACCATGCCGAGAGTTTGCGCCCAGTCTGGAAGTGCGGTGTAGAGAAGGTGGTGCGGCCCCGCCCAGATGTAAATGAAAACGAGCGACCAAAAATGAACGATCGAAAGTCGATAGCTATAGACGGGACGTCCCGCCGCCTTCGGAATGAAGTAGTACATGAGACCCAGGAAGGGAGTCGTTAGGAAAAAGGCAACTGCGTTGTGACCGTACCACCATTGCACCAGAGCATCCTGCACGCCTGCGTACACCGGATAACTCTGGAACCACGAAACAGGAATTTCGATGGAGTTGACAACGTGGAGAACGGCGACCGTGATGATCGTTGCGATGTAGAACCAAAGAGCGACGTACATGTGACGTTCACGACGCTTCTTCAAAGTTCCGAAGAAATTAACCGCAAACGCAATCCAAACGACCGTGATGGCGAGATCGATCGGCCACTCAAGCTCCGCATACTCTTTCGCTTGTGAGTAACCCAAGGGGAGAGTGATCGCCGCGGAAAGAATGATGAGTTGCCAGCCCCAAAAGTGAACTTTGCTCAAGGTGTCGCTGAACATGCGAGCTTTGCACAGGCGTTGGGTCGAGTAATACATGCCGGCAAAGATCGCGTTCCCGGCGAAGGCAAAGATTGCGGCGTTCGTATGGAGCGGACGCAATCGGCCGAAGGTTATCCACTGAAGGCCGAAATTCAATTTCCAGTTTGCGAGCTGAAGTGCGGCGATCAATCCGATGAGAAACGCCACGCCTCCCCAGACGAGCGTCGCGAGAGCAAATTGCTTTACGACCTTATCATCATAGGAGAACGTCTCGACCTTTCCTCCGGAAGCTTGCTCGTGGTCGATGGGTTGAGATGTCTCAGCCATTTTTATGAGTCCTTCTTTTGTCCCATCGGTTGGGACATTTTTGTTTCGCGGTGATCCGACTTGAGTGTTTCAATGCTTGTAATAGCAAGATCATTGCCAAGCCGATTTTTAGGTGTGCGCTGAGATGCGGAGTTGGATGTCGCGGTTTCGTCATCGAGGAGAATGCGATGAGCGGGGGTTTCGAGATCGTCGTACTGCCCTCGAGCAGCCGCGAACGCGAAGCCTAAGACAAAAAGCCCTGCGAGCGTGAGTGCGAGCGGCATGAGAAAATAGATGATGTTCATAGACGTTTTCCTGTGGCGAGGGCGGAGAGCAAAACAGTGAGCGAGCTGAGGGGCATGAAGACCGCGGCCCACAACGGAGTCATGAGGCCGGTGAGAGCGAGAGTTCCGGCAACGATGTTGAAGGTTGCTGAAAACGCTAAGTTTCGGCGGATCGCGCGGCGGGTGAGCTTTGCGATTGAAAACAACTCTTGCAAGCTATTGAGGTCGGGCTTCGTAAGATAGACGTCGGCTGCTTTGAGGCTTAGATCCATACTCCCGCGAACGGCAATGCCGACTCCCGCAGCGGCCAGAGCTGCGGCATCGTTTGCGCCGTCGCCAATCATGGCGCTGCTTGCGCCTGCCGATTTGAGAATCATGGCTTTATCTTCTGGCGAAGCTTTCGCAAATACGTTCTTACGGCTGAGCTTTAATCTTTCGGCGATCGCGTTCACGACGGACGTTTGATCTCCCGACAAGAGAAAGACATTCATGGCTTGATCGGTCGCCCAGGAAAGAACCGCATTGGCTTCGGGGCGTAGCTCGTCGCCAATTTCGATTTCCGCTACGGTCGTTGATCCGCAATACAATCGATAGGAGAAAACGAAACTTTCATTTTCCGACGGTGCTTTCAAGCCGCAAGGACAAATGGCATAGACGCGACCATCGACGCTACCTTGGAGACCACCGCCCTCGAGTCGTTGAACGTCGTAGGCTTTGGACTGAGGGAGGTTTTTCTTCGTCAGCGAAATCGTGAGCGCGCGGGCAATGGGATGAGTTTGATTTTCTTCAAGGGCCAGCAAAGCCGCCAGATGGGTCTTGAGACTTTCTTCTTCGACGAAGCTCTCGATCTTATGAACTCGAAAATCTCCGAAGGTCAGTGTTCCGGTTTTATCGAAATACAGAGATGAAATTTGCGTCAGCCGTTCGACCGCGTCGGCATCTTTGATCACTATGCCTCTTTTAGCGCCATTACGTATCGCAAGACTCATGGAAAGCGGAATCGCCATTCCGAAAACGCAAGGGCATGTCACAATAACGAGCGCGAGCGCTCTTGAGAGGCCTTCAAAAGGCGAGGTGAAAGCGAAAGCGCCAATAACAACGAAAGCTAGCGTAATCACGATTCCAACGAACCACTGCGAGACGCGATCAGCGAACGTGACGATCGAGGGTTTCGCACGAGCGGATGCTTCGGTGTCGCGGAGGATTGCCGCTAACCGTGATTCTTTTGCAGGCTTTTCGACCTGGATGACGAAACTTCCGGACAAAGCTTGAGTGCCGGCTTCGACTCTCGAACCCACTTCGGCCGCAATCGGTTGTGACTCTCCTGTCATCACGCTGAGGTCTAACAATCCATTGCCCTCGATAACGAATCCATCTGCCGGAATCACCGCAGGGCTTTGTAGAACCACCTGGTCGCCTGGATGGAGCGAAAGTGCACTCACTTTTTCGCGAGAACCTTGCTCTGTCAGCTTGACTACGGTTCCTGTCAGAAGCTCTTCTTCAAGATTTGAGACATCCAGAAGGTTCTGCTGAACGCCTCTGAGCCAAAAGCGACTGGAGAGCAGAAGAAAAACCAAAGTGCTGAGAGAATCGAAGTAAAGTGTTTCGCGGCCGCTGGTGAGACCCCAGAGGCTCATCAAAATACCCGCCATGAGCGCGGCTACGATCGGGACATCAAGATTCAAACGGCGCGTTTTCAAAGAGGCCAAAGCGCTTTTGTAGAATGGCCAAGCTCCGTAAGTCAGAACGGGGGCTGCAAGCATGGCGGTCAGCCAACGAAATTGTCGAGCGAGTTCGCCTTCCGCGCCTGCATAAAGGGAGACGGCGAGAATCATAATATTTCCCGTTGCCGCTGCCGCTACACCGATTCGAATGAGTTCGCGTCGCTTCTCTCGATTTTGCATTTCAAGCGATGAGCTGGCGTCTTTGATGACGTGAGGTTTGTAGCCCAAGCTATCGTAAGTTTTTGCGATTCGAGCAAAGGACCCGCCGGGGATACGCTCGATTTCAACGGTTGAACTCGACATGTTTACACGCACGCTGGCGGCATCGGAACAAAGCTCGGGGATTCGCTCGAGGAGCCAAAGGCATGCGGCGCAGCTCATGCCTTCGAGAAATAATTTGAGCCTCAACCCGTCGGGACTTAAGCGTCGGATGAAATCGGCATCATCGAGATATTCAAACGTTTCAACCGAAGTTCTCGCCGGGACAGGACATTGAGGCGGATTCGCGTCGCGCAGGCGATAATAATCGTTTAGGCCTTGGTTCTGGATGATTTGGTACACGGTCTCACAACCATGACAGCAGAATCTGTCTTGAGCGGAGTGAGATTCAAACGCAGTTCCGCAATGAACACAGAGGATCTTCGAGGGATGGCTGACGGCCGCAATAATTTCCATTGCTGATCAAACATTGCACCCCGCGTGCCGCCCGTTCTGGCATGCGGATGTCTTGAAATCGCGAAATGCCGCGATCGAGATGCGTTCTGCGCGAGTTGTTTCTCGTCATGATTCGATCTTGCAGACCTTTCTGATGACGACTGGCCAAAATGTCCCGTCGAGAATTCGGCTCGGGATTTTCTGGCTCGCGCATTTGAAGCAGGGCTGTGTCACTTGAGTTTTCGTCTTCGAGCGCTCGGATCGGCGTTGGCTCGATTCTTGGTTCTCCAATTTAGTCATTGAGAGAGTTTTGAAAGGTAGGAGGAACGAGTGTCATACTTTAATTGGGATGCGAAACGCTTCAATTTGGACATAAAGGAAATGGATCGCGAGCATCAAAAAATCGTTTCGATCATGAACGAACTTTTTGAAGCGAACGCAAAAGGCGAGCCGAAGGCGATGCTCATGCGTCTTCTCAATGACCTTGTCACCGTGACCACGACTCACTTTAGTGATGAAGAACGATTTATGGCTTCTTTCGGTTACGAAGGGTTGGAGTCACATAAGCAAATTCACAAAAACCTTTTGAACGAGCTCACCATTCACCTCGGCCGATACCGGGCCGGCGGTGACCGCGTTCCCGATGAGATTTTTACGTTCCTTCGCTTCTGGCTCTCCGCTCACATCACCGGCATTGATAAGCAATACGCAAAAGTCGCCAAAAGTAGCGCCTGAACAACGACGAGAAAAGCGATATTGTTGAGACTCACACGATAATATTGCGCTCTCTCGACAATTTTTGTTCGCGAATTTGAGACCAATCACCGTTAGGAATTTCAAAACAGAAATTCCGGTAATCAGAAGTATTGGCCAGAAGTAATGGCCACAAGTATGGCCAGACATTTTTGCGAGACAGCCTGGCAGGTGGCCGCAATCCTTCGCGGTTGCGGGAGAAGAAATGGAAAATTTGCCGTTTTGGTATTTGGTCATCGGATTGGTCCTGATCACGATGGGCCTTCTCCATTCCCATTTGAAACGGCTTCCTCTTTCTTCGGCGATCATCTATCTCACCTTTGGCTTTCTTCTCGGGCCCTTCTTTCTAGATCGATTGCACCTCACTCTCCAGCATAGCCATCTTCTTGAACTCTTAAGTGAAGTCGTCGTTATCATTTCCGTGTTTGCGGCGGGCCTGAAATTGAAAGTTCCTTTTCGTGATGTGCGATGGAGATTGGTGCTTCGCTTGGCATCCGCTTCGATGGTCATCACGGTAGCGGGCGTCGCGCTGCTGGCCTACTTTATCTTCGATTTTTCTCTGGGAGCAGCCATCCTCCTAGGCGCTATCCTTGCGCCCACCGATCCTGTGCTTGCATCAGGTGTTCAAGTCCAAGGCCCCGAAGATCAAGATCGCTTAAGGTTTTCGCTGACGGGTGAAGCCGGTTTCAATGACTCAACGGCGTTTCCATTCGTGATGTTGGGTCTTGGGCTCATGGGACTTCACGACTTAGGCTCGTTTGGGATGAAGTGGATTCTGAAAGATCTGATATGGGCCATTGGCGGCGGTGTCATGATCGGTTGGGGAGCGGGCTGGATCCTGTCGCACATCGTAACCTACTATAAACGACACAATGAAGAGTCAGTAGTGCTGGATGACTTCCTCGGGTTCGGCTTGGTGGCCCTCGCTTACGGAGTCGCGGTCGGTCTGAGTGCGTACGGATTCATTGCCGTTTTTGCGGCCGCGATCTCGTTTCAACAGCTAGAAAAGAAAATTGAGCAAGCCACCGGCGACAGCGGCGATCAGACGGTTGGTGCCGTGCTGACTTTCCACGAGCAACTTGAACGCATCGGCGAAGTCGCGACCGTGCTGGTAGTTGGAAGTCTTCTCAGCTACGTTTCGTTGCGGGAGCCTGGCCTACTTCTCATTCCACTTCTCTTTCTTCTGATTCGTCCGTTATCCGTTTATTCCGTTGTGCAGCGGCAACAGGCGGGCGGCATGAGTCGAGCCCTCATGGCGTGGTTTGGCATCCGAGGCATCGGCTCGATCTATTATCTAACCTACGCCATCAATCATGGTCGTCCCGCCACCGAAGCTGCTCGTATATCTAGCATCGTGTTGGTGGCGATTGCGGTCTCTGTCGTGGTTCACGGAGTTTCGGTCACACCTCTCATGCACAGTTATGAGCGAGCGCGAGCGTAGCGGCGGGATCGTGCCAGTGAGTTTGAGACAAGCTTACGGATCGTGACGATGCCAGCCGCGATACCGATCGTTTGCCAAGTCGAATCGCCCGAAAGCCTGAGCAGACCTGCTGCCATAAAGAAATCTAGCGCAATCGGAAATGCGATAAACAGCGTTGATCTCAAACGCATCAAGAGTACCGCTAGCGTAACCCCGGCGAAGGTCATCGCAAGTGCTAGGTAGGTAATGATGTTCGTCCAAGTTGTTTCGCTCAACGGGACGTACCGTCAGCTTGAGCGACTTTAGCCGCCTGCGTTCGAGTGACTTCTTCGCGCTCGGCCTTGATTTCACGGCTCAAGAAATAATTGAGTGCGGTTCGTATCGCTGCGACCGAAGCTAATTTCCCGATCTCCTCGAACGAAGGTGCAACGGCCGTTCTCAGAAGATCGGATGCAAGTTGAAATTCTAAACCGAGCGCTAGGAAGCGACCTAAATCAAGGCGAATCTCGCTAAATGCTTCAGGGCGCCTAATGATCAGCGAGGAGTAAACGAAGCGGAAGAAACCGATGGCGCCGCCCGCGAAGATGACGATGGCAGCGCCGGCTTCGGTGAAACGAACAAGCAAAGAGACGAGTTGTCGAAGCCAAGTTTCACTTAAGATAAATTCCAAGCGCGTGATCCCTTGCTGAATTGGTAAACCGCAACACCAAGGGCCGCCACCGTCAACGCACTTGCCAAGGGGTGTAGACTCATCGTGGTCCACAGACTTGTTTTTGAGACGTGCCCTTTGTGCCCACCGCGGATCGCGCCTTCGCGAAGCGGGGCCTGCATGAGACCTTCATACTCTTTTGTGTGCGGGACGGTCTGACCCTTTGTTTGATCGTCTGCGACTTTTCTCTCGACTAGGAAGTCGAGGGCGCGGGGAATCAAGTGCTCGAGCACGGTAAAGAGTTTTGAGGCACCGCCGACATAAACATCGCGCTTTGGTGTCTCAGCGCAAGCTAAGATCGCTCGCGCGGCAACGTCAGGATGATAGACCGGCGCGGGGAGAGCTGGCTCGCCCTTTGGTAAGTGATTCACGGCGTGTTGTGGGATCGGCGTGTCGATTCCGGCGGGTCTCACCAAAGTCATTGCGACCGGGACGTCAGCGCGTTCAAGTTCTGTTCGGAGACCTTCGGTGTAAGCCTTGAGCGCATGCTTACTTGCCGAATAGAAAGTTTGGAAAGCGATTGATCTTTCTGAGGCCTCGCTTCCGATGTTGATGATCGATCCGCCGCTTGTGCGCATAGCTTCGATGGCGTTTTGGCAACCGTAGTGAACTCCCCAAAAGTTCGTCTCGAAGATTTGCCGCGCTTCGGGAAGCGGGCTTGCGAGCACTTCACCCCAGATGGACCCAGCCGCATTGTTCACCCAAGTGTCGATGCGACCAAACCGATGAACTGCGGCATCCTTAAGAGCCCGCACGTCATCTTCACTCGAGACGTCCGCAAAGACGGCAAGAGCACGACCGCCTTTTGAGTTGATTTCATTTTCGATTTCTTTGAGATCGGAAATGTTTCTTGAAGCGAGAACGACCGCAGCTCCGCGCATGGCCGCCATCTTTGCCGTCGCGAGCCCGATTCCGCTGGATGCGCCCGTGATGACGATGACTTGATCTTTGAGTTTTTTAAGCTTTAGGTTTTCTTGCTTAGTCATACGTTCTCCTAGCCAAATTAGACGTGGGCGTATTCGAAACCTTGCTCGTAGTCGTACTCATCGCGCGAAACTTGCGAGTCTCCACGCGTGTCGCTCGATTCCTGGATCTCTCCACGCAAATTGCGCACGGCTTCGCGAGCCTCGGGTAAAGAGAACAGAAATGAAATAAGCGATGCAATGGTCGCACTTTGGCAATAGCCACAGAATGCTTTGTTGTACTTCCATTCTTCTTTCGCGAGGAAAAGGTTCGTGAGCAAGTCATAAAAAGTTTTTCCCGCGAGCGCGATCGGCACCGCGGGAAGATCGCGAGCTCGCTCTTTTCCGCCGGCACCCGTAAGAATTGCGGTCACCGCGTAGTTTGCGATCATCAAAAGAGCATCGGGAGATTGAAGAAATTTATAACCGTATTCCGAGGCATCGACTTTGGTCGCATTGAAGTATTTGGAAGGAATGTCCGGCAGTCGCTTAAGGATTCCCATCTGGTAAAGTCCGACGATGCTGCCGCCCGCAACACCGAGAAGCGAGAGGCCCAGCGTCCATCGGCGACGCCTAAGGTGAGGGGATCGGGCTGTACGAAGTTCTTCACTCAATTGGATCGGCGAGAGCAGTTGCATGGTCGTTTCCTTCTCCGTTGAAAAGACTGGATGTTAAATGAATTTAAACTCCTGGCGCTGGCGATCGAGAGCGTGGCTCATGCGCATCTCGCGCGGGACCTGTACACGGCGAGATGATCGCGATCATCGCCCAACTCTTTAAAGAGAGCGCATGAAGAGACCTAAAAGTGAGGTTGGTTTCACATCGTCTAACTGAGAAGTTTTGCCAGTGAGATGTGTGTGGAGAATGCTCAAGTCGTTTCTCGTATTCTTAAAGATCTTCGCAAGACAACTCAGCTATTAACGGAAAGTCGTTGTTCGTTAGCATTGTGATCTTCGAAGGAGTCAGAGATGAAAGATTTTTCTAAACCCAATGAAAACGAAATTCGTCAGCGCCTTTCGCCGCTTCAGTTCGAGGTGACCCAAAACGAGGGAACCGAAGCACCGTTCGATAACGCCTACTGGGACAATAAGGATCACGGCATCTACGTCGACGTGGTAAGTGGTGAGCCTTTGTTTAGCTCGCTCGATAAATATGATTCCGGTACCGGTTGGCCTAGTTTCATGCGTCCCCTTGAGCCTGACAATCTGACCCTCCGCGAGGATCATAAGTTGCGAACGTCACGCACGGAGGTTCGCTCGAAAAAAGGAGATTCGCATCTAGGTCATCTCTTTCCGGATGGACCGCGGCCCACGGGTCAGAGGTACTGCATGAACTCAGCGTCTTTGCGGTTCATTCCCGTCGCTAAACTTAAAGAAGAAGGTTACGGAGACTACCTCAAGTTCTTTCAACCCAAAGGTAGCGATCAGGACGCTCATGCCTATGCAGTGAAGCAAGAGACGGCCATTTTCGCAGGCGGCTGCTTTTGGGGTGTCGAGGAAATCATTCGCAAGATTCCGGGCGTTGTCGAAACGAGCGTCGGGTACATCGGTGGAAAAACGGAAAACCCGACTTACAAAGAGGTTTGTACAGGTCGCACGGGGCATGCTGAAGCGATCGAGGTGAAGTACGACTCTTCCCGCATTTCTTACGAGGAGCTTCTCCGCTATTTCTTCCGCCTTCATGATCCGACGACTTTAAATCGACAGCACAATGATGTGGGACCGCAATATCGGTCGGCGATCTTCTTCCTCGACCAACATCAATTCGAGATCGCGCAGAAAGTGAAGTCGGAGATTGAAGCTTCTGGTGAATTCCGAGATCCCGTCGTGACCGAAATCGTTCCGGCAACGAAGTTTTACGACGCCGAAGATTACCACCAAGATTATCTTCAGAAGAATCCTGGTGGTTACAACTGTCATATCTTGCGGGATTGAGGGTCTGGTTTACTCAATTCCTTCGATAGGCGGGAAAGGATTTTTCATCGCGTACTCGATCGTTTGTAAGGCTTTTTGAATCCGGAGTTCACGCGTCTCGGGGAGTTTACCCTCAGGCGCGTGGACAGGTATCTCCGTAAAGAAACCGGCCACCGTTCCTTTCTTTGGAACATAGAACCTCATTGTGACGATTTCTTTCGATTTGCTCCCAGGCTCGCTGTGGAAGCGGTTCGGCTCATCTTTAAGCAAGAACTCGGCTTCAAGACGGGCAGCATGAGAGCTCGTGTCGCCTTCAACGAGTTTTGAAAGAGCTTCATGAGTTAAACCTAAGAAATAGTTATCCGCATTTTCGAAGTTCTTCCCTTGCGGTGTGCGCTCGCGTGTCGCCCATTCGACTTTGAAACCGCCATCAAAGCCCTGATGTTTCCATAAGTCTTTTTGAAGCCGGTTCAGGACGCTGAGTTCGCGTCGCCATGCGAGGCGCTCATCTCTTTGAAATCCATTGCCGTAGCCGTAGGGAATCTTGATGTCAGTTTGGTCTTTCGGAAGGGCGTACACGAGATTGTGCTTCGCCTCGGATTTGAACCAGATCCCGCGAATCGTATTGGCGAACACCGGGTTCATGGCAATCTTCCGATCAGTCGTATCGTGTACGGCCTCATGGAGGATAATCGCCTGTTTCTGGAAATCTTTGAGTGTTGATTTGACATGGATCTCGGGAACTCCACGGCGGTAGAAACCCCAGGCGTTCCACTCGTTTTCCTCAAAAAACATGAGCTTTGTTCCGTGGTGGCGCTGCAAGGATTCGGCAACTAGCCCAACCGCAGGAATCGGCTTAGATCGGAGAAACTCGGCGCAGGTTACTCCGGCGCCTTGCGCGACCGCGGTTAGGCCGAGATTCAAGCTAACAAGAATCCATAATCGTTTTGGTGAAAGGAGAGCGCTCATACATCAAACCTCGAAGCGAGATGTTCCAACCACTTGAATCTGCGAGGCTCGTGCCACCGGTTTCGTTTTCAGCCTCACTTGTTCGGCTCTGTCGAATGGCTCTGGATGCCCTAAGAGTTTAGAGACGTTTCTGGAAGGCGACTGTCAAAAGTCTAGACATGCCTCTGGCTACGGAGCGCATTTCATTTTTGCCATATAGAGGCTGAGTTCTTCGATCTCTTTCTCCGTCAAACCCTCGGCGATGGATGGCATGATCGTGCCGGGTCGTGATCCCGATTTGAAAGCAAGCATCTCCGTTTGCAGGTAGCCTTTCTTCTGACCCGCGACGTTCGGATAACGATCGATAGGGCTCACTCCATTTGCGCCGTGGCATTCGGAGCATTGTTCTTTGTAGAGGATTTGCGTTGATGAGGGAGAGAAATCTTCAGCCATCGCAACCGATGTTGGGACGACCGAGGTCAAGACGACGAACGCGATGATCTTCATAGGTGCTCCTCAGTGGCTAGCCACCGAATGATATCCATGGACTTGGGTTGGATGGAGTAAGATGCAAGAGTGTGTTTGCAACTGAAAGAATTGGGCTTGGGACTTGCTGAGAAATAAAAAAGGCGACCGAGTGGTCGCCTTTTTCTTTGGATCTGAGCGGTTCGCTTAGTGAGTATTCTGCGCGAGAAGTTGGCCAAGGTCGGGATCGAGAGCCGGCACTTCTTCGGGAACAAACTCTTGTTCGCAGTGGAGCGGGCCGGAAGGTGCGAGGCTTGATTCAACCCGAGCTAGGAAGAGAACAAGTGAATCAGCTTGCATCTCTGTTTCGACAACTTCTTCTTTGCGCGCGATGCAGTCGAGTTGAGATTGGATAGCCAGACGTTGCTCGACGTCTTGGTCGAGCGTAACTTCGGCGACCGGCGGTTCAAACGGTGCGATCATCGCTTCAATCGCCGTGAGCTTGCGACGCGAGTCATGCGTCAGCGTTGCTCTCGTGAGTAAGACTACGTCTTGCTCCTTGGTGGCAACTTCGCAGCTCGTGTCAGCTTGCGCCGCTTTCGATGAAGGGGTCGTAAGTGACTGGTGATCCGCGCGAGCTTGGAGATTTGATGAGAGCAGGATCAGCAGGATGGTGAAGGAAGTTGCGAGAGCGAAAAAGACATTCTCGAGATGGCGTCTTTTGATGTGCATGTAAAAAGAGTAAATCGAAATTCTCCGCGCAGAAAACTATTTTTGTTTCTGCGCGAAAAAATTTGGATGTTGGTTTGAGGGGTGATCGCGCAAGTCAAGCGTTCGATTGATCACCACGAATTGAAAAGCTATAAATCAGAGATCGCCTTTAGGATACTGGCGCGGCGAACCCACGATCGGCGCAACTAAGTCTTCCCAGTCATCAAAGTCATTGATGGATTCGCCGGAATTTGGCTCCGTACCGCCGGTATCAGGGGAACCTGACGATCCTTTTGCTAGCTCTGCCTCCAAATTCCATTCGCGAACTTCAAGTTTGATAGTAGCTAGTTTCTCGAATGCGGAGTCGTAACAATGCCACTGGTAGTAACCCATGGCATACGGCTCAGTAGAGAAAGCAAGAGGGCGGGTTAAACCGGAGCGAAGGTAGTTCGCAACGTAACGGGTCTCACTATACTTCTTTGATTCAAGCATCGACTTAACATTGTACGAGTAAGTCTTCTTGCCGCCTTCAGTTGAAACCAAAGGATACTCAGGACCACCTGATAGGGTCTTGCCGACATCCAAAGCGGGACCTTTTGCGCAGTTGAAAGCGTTCCCACCAAATTGGATCTCGGCGTCAACGGGCGGGCTTGTCGTGCCAGTGGTTTCGATCATCGTGATCGTGGCTGTCACGCCGCCCATGCAGCAATTACCAGCGTCAGTGTACTGGCCAGTGTAATCGTACTTGCAACCGACAAACTGCTTTCCGGACGTGTCAGCTTTAACGAGAACGTCGCCCGCCGTACTTCCCACGCCGGGGGTATAGGCGAATGAGCTGATACGATCGTTGCGCTTGTCGTACGTATAGCTGACTGCTCCGGATACGCTTCTCCATTCGTCTGTCCAAAACCAGAAGGGAACGACAAGAACGTAGGAACACATGCCATTGGGTGATTGAAACTCCAGATCAAAGTTGCCAAACCACAAATCAAGTTCGGAGACTTCCATGGTGCAAGAGATGTTTCGTCCCGCCCAGCTGGTTTCTGATGCGGGAATTTCGCAGAGATCGCTCCAGCTAGAGTTTTTATGAAGCGAAGGTTTCTTCCAGTACGTTGGGAACTTAGCGGAGATACCAAAGGCCCCCTCGGAGACGGTTGTGCCAGGTCCCGTACCAGGAGTAGGTGTCGGCAGCAGCGAAGGAAACTTCGCCGACCCTTCTTCTTTTCCGCCGCAGGCTGACAGCACTGCAAACGCGGTGATGAAGCAAATGAAAGTCGCAATCCGTACGGCTATCACAGACATCGTAATGACCTCTTTTGGGAATCGCACTGTAATGTGCTGATATCCTAGAATCTTTTCGGTACGGCAGGCTAGAAGCTAAAGTGATTCCGAGGGCATCGCCGACTCATGCTGATCCTGAAACGTACGGACCACCCGCAGATCATCAAAGTCACCACGGCCGTCTTGCCCAAGCTAGACGTGGGTCGAGTTGTAAACCGTTGTTGTAGCGTCTGCGAAAACGGTTGTCCGATGTGAAATCAACTTGATAGCGTCAAACTCATGAACACAAGCCAAAGGTCATATGGGCGCTAAGTCGACGAAACGGATCTTCATCGCTATCGCCGTGGTTCTTTCGCTTTTGGTCTTAGTGCCCTTTGCGATTCTCTTTTATTTGAGAACAGATTCTGGCTCTCGTCAGCTGCTGGCCATCGCCAAAGATAAATTGAAGAGCGACTACGGAATCGATCTTCACTACAAAGAGGGATCGATTGATCTCTTCCGCGGATTTCGGTTTGCAAATCTGTCGATCAAGGGAACCCGGGAGGAAAATCGAATCGACGTGTCGGTTGCAACGATCGCTCTCGACTATGATTTCTCGCTCCTCGCGAAAAGTTTTACGATCAAGCGATTCGTAGTTGAGGATGCTTTCGTGAAAGCCAAGGTCATCGCGAGAAGCGCTGCCGAGGCGGAACCGTCAGCTTCAGCGGTAGGTTTCGAGAATTTTGAGCACCTTCTACTGGATCCCCCAGGCAGCGTGTTCGTAGAGGAGGTCCGATTCAAAAACGTTGATCTCGACGTTGAGCTGATCGGTCCGGGGGGTCGAAGAACGCAAGTTCGCACGAATGATTTGAGTGTGCGTTTGGATTCTGAAGTTCGCGCCAAGGCGATCTCGCTCGCCTCTGAATTTTCGTTCGCAAAGGGTAGTTCAGTTTCTCTTAGTGAGCCTGGACTGACATTTGAGTTCGACTTCGCAACGCAAGGAAAACTCGGGTTCGGGTTGCGGCAAGAGAGTGGAGTGTGGACTTACGAGATTCCGGCAAGCGAATGGATGTTTGAGAGTCAGCAGCTGCGTCTTAAAACGGCTGACTCGGAGATGACGTTGAGCAAACTTCTCTCGAGCAGCCATGTTCAGCTCCTTGCGCAAACCTCACGACTTTTAAAGCCCGAAGCGAATGCGCTTAAGAGCGCGAAGATGAAGTCTGAAACGCGCATCGGGAGATCCACGCTGTCTGCAGGCCCTCGGGTAGTGAATGTCGGCGATCAGAAGATCACGGTAGACTCGGATCTAAAAGAACGAATGCTGATTCATGTCGCGCACTTCGCAAAGGATCTTGAGGTAAAGCCTGAGGTGCTGAGGGCGTTCGCCGTTAAAAACGTCATCGATCTTGAGGTCCCGAGAAGTCTCGATTCAGCATTGATCGACTTAAAAACTCAAGTGATTGATCGCGAAATTCTCGCCTCTAAAGTCGAGGCTAAGTTTAATCCCACCACGGAAGTTCTAAGCGGCAACGGCACTTGTCAGGTTCATCTTCACCCGTCGCTCGCAGAAATTCTACGTCCCGCGGCTGCTTTAAAGAAGACGGGCGATATCATTACGCAAGCCGCATTCACCTTCACGAGGCAAAAAAGCGGGGACGTTGAAGCTTCCATCCAAACTGGGATTAAAGATCAGAAACTTCCTGAGGTTCCTGGGCCCGTCACCGCAAACTTCGATGGCGTGATGAAGTATTCTCCGTCTCAGAGCTCGGTGGAGTTAGAGGCAAAAATTGATGTCGTGAACAGAACCTACGGGACTTGGAGAATCGCGCCTCAAATCGCGGTGAAGCTGCCGGCTGGTTCGAGCGCCTTGTCGAGCAACGGCCAAATTGAAGTGTTAGAGGTTGAGCCTCATCAGATGAAGGAGCTACCGGCACATTTTAAAAGTCCGCTGCAAGTTATCTACAAGGTTGATTTAAGTTCGGGTCGTAACTCGGCTGATTTGCAAATCAAAATCAAAAAGATCGAAGCTCACGGCTACGCCTCGATTTCCGACACGCTCGTAACTATTGCCGCAGCTTCTCCTGACTTTGCGAAAGCGCAAAGTGCTGACGTAGATGTCTCGGTTGAGCAAGTCGGCGTCAAGCTCGATGAGAAGTGGCTAAAGCTTGTTCCCCAAATTCAAACCTGGACTGCGAATGTTGAAGGCTCTTTGAGAAATGGACGGGACCTCAGCATTCAAAAGTTAGATGTCGAAGTCGAGAAGCTTCTCTCGGTCAAGGCCGATGCGACCGGTGATCTAGCGACCAAGGCTTTGCAATCAAAAGTTCGCGTCGATCTTCGCTATCCCGAAAAGCTTCCTGCGCTTGCGGGCCAGAACGTGAAAGGTCAGATCGAAATTCCTTTTGATCTTTCCGTAGCGCGCGGGAAGGACATTTCTCTCGATGGCAATTTAGTCTTCAAAGATCTCGCCCTTTCACAAGGAGAGATCCGCCTTTCCGGTATCAATGGACGCATGCCGTTCTCCGAGCGTTTGGTTTGGCTCGGCGATGGATTCGAGTTTTCAGAACTCATCACGCAAAACCCCTTTGAGCGCGTCGACTTCGAGCGCGTTCGCCCGCTTCTACAAAGTAGCGCACCGCTGAAAGTTGCGAAGATCTCATGGGAGGACCGCGAGTATGGTCCGCTCGTAGGTTACTTTGCCTTGAAGCAGAATATGGTGCTCGCGCATCAATTCGATCTCGACTTCGGCAAGGGTCGAGTTTACGGAGAACTTTTTGTGGACGCGCTACCGTCGAACCTCCAGGTGGGCTCTCTTTCGCGTGTCACGTCTTTAGATCTGACTGAAGTCTTGCCCTCGAGGTTTTTGAAGCGGCTCCCGGTAGCGGAGAGAAAAATCAGTGCGCGCTCCGGATTTGTCGTGAATCTCAACAAATCCACGATGGACGGACGAATCGACGTCACGGAGATCGGCAGCGCGCAGCTTCTTGCGTTGATCAATGTCCTTGATCCGAACTATGAAGATGAGAAGTTCAATAAGCTCCGGACGGCGTTGCAGCTGGGAGCTCCGACTTCAGTTGGACTTTCTTTCAACGAGGGCTTCATGAATATGGACGTGGGCCTTTCGATTTTAGGAATAAATCAAAATCAGAGTCTTCGCGGGATTCCGATCTCCAGTCTCCTCGCGAAAGGCACAAAAGAGATTGTAGAACAGTCACAGAAAGGGCCGCTGAAATGAAACGACTCCTCCTTGTAACCGTAGGTCTTCTTTTCTCGGCCTGTGCTCCGAAGATCTACGTCATCGATCGGCAGACGGTCTTGGAAGAAGAAGCCGCAGGTGATTGGCCGCAATTCGAAAAGGACGTGATTGAGCGTGCAAAAAAACAAGGACCAACTCCACTCTCGAAAGTTCCTGAGAATGCTCGGCGCAAACGACTTTACTCCGTTCTCCACGGTGAGTTGACTCTCGCTCCGCCGGTGATACCGGCTTCACCGACCAAACCGGATGGAGCGAAGAAGTGAGAAAATTATCGGTGACAATGAGCGTCCTCGTTGCGCTCCAGCTGGTCGTGGCCACTGAAGGTTCGCACGCGCAGACGATCGTGAAGAAGCGCATCGAAGGAGCTGAGCGGCTCGCTCCGCCCAAAAAATTGACCGTTGGACCTTATGATCAGTACGCATCAACCGTGAGTCCAAGCGGGGAGGCGTTGGCGTTTACGCACAAGGCGGATCTTGTCTCAAGAGTGCAGATTCAGGATCGCAAAACGGGCGAAGTTAAAGATCTTTTGCCCGTCACCGCGGATTCTCAAGATCCCATCTTCTCTCCCGACGGTCGTCTTGCGTTCACTTACTTCAAATGGAACGCGCGAGGTGACGTCTGTTGGCTCCAGCCAAAAATCCCAACAGCAGCTGCGGACGAAAAAGATATCAAGTGCCTGAAGAGAACGGCTGAGTCCTCCGGTTTTCAGCGCGGAAATCCGTTTTGGCGAAGTCGCGATGAGATCGGCTACGTCGAGCGTGAGATCGACGGAGATAAAAGCCGGATCGTCATCGAGAACATCAGCTCGAATCAAAGAACGACTTTGCTTGAAGGGCGCTTGTGGTCTCCCTCGATGATTCCAGGCGGTCGCTACCTCGCCTTTAGTGAGGTTGTAGGTGAAGGCGCTCAGCTTGAGCGAAAAATGAAGCTTTTCGAACTGAGTTCTCAAAAAACTTACCCCTTGGATTTAGCGCTCCCGGGTTTGTCGGGTTTTCCAGTTTTATCAGATGACGAGGGGTTTGTTTATTTCAGTCATTTCATGAACGACACCAACGACGACCGAGCGATTGACGGCGGAGACAATGGCGTTATCTTCCGTCTCCCTGTCTCTCAAGTTGTTTCACCGCAGGAAGCGGGGGCTCAATTTCCGGAGCAGCTCACGTCTGGCGATTCTAGCTGCAGTTTCCCACGTGCGACGAGCTCATCATTGTTCATGACTTGCGCGTTTGAAGGGTCGCTCGATATTTACGAGCTCCCGTCCTCAGGCACGGTGCCGACAAAGTGGGAACGACGAATTCTCGATAGCGCGATTCAGACGAGTCGCTCTTATCAGGACCGGATCTTGCTCCTGAATACACTCAAGTACCGGTCAAAAAGCCGAGTCGAGATTTTTGACGAACGATTGATGTCCGCCCACCTTCTCGCGGGTGACGCGTTAGCCGCTCGCTACTATTTAGGAGAGCTTCGCCGGTTCAATGCCGTTCGCGATCGAATTTTCCTACCCGTGCTCGATGTCTATCTTAGGGCAACGGATTTGAAAAAAGCGCAGCTCTCGGATGAGATCACGCGTGAGTTTCGCCAACAGATCGGAAAGTTTGAAGCCGAAATCAGAAATGGCAAAGGTGAAGAACTCGCTCGCCTTCTGGTTCGCGCGGCTCTTCGGGCCTTTTTGAATGAGGATCAAGAAGCTGAAAAGCTTCTGAAACAAGTCAAGTTCAGCTCATCCGTCCGTCCCTATGAGCGTTACCTCTTCTTTGAAACGTCTCAACGTATTTACCAAAAGTCACCTAAGCAGCAAGCGAGTCTGATTCGAGCCTACGGGTCGATGCTGCGTGCACCCGAAATCAATGAAGAGACAAAAATCTATTACGCTTACCGTTTGTTGCGAGTCTTGCAGCTCAGCTCCTCGCAATCGCAAACTCAGGCAAGCCAAGACTCCCGTCAGCAAGCGATTGCGGGATTGAACAAGGGTCTAGGTAGGCCTGTAGAGATGCTTTTGAACTCGGAGGCGACGGTCTTAAGAATCATTTCGCTCAAAGAAGATCGGGAGAAGCTCTCGGCCTATCGCGACCTCGATAAGCTCATGAACGACTCTAAAGATGATTATTTCCTGCGAAAGGCTCTCTACGTTCGCGCGATTCAAAATTTCGCGGAGGCTGCTGAATTCAAGTATCTCAACTTCGTTGCGGCGAATTGGTTGAAGTACACATCGCACGACAGCACTGAATTCACGTACGCTCGTGCGGTCTTTGCGGAAGCCTCGCTTGACGAAGCCTACGGAAAGCTCGCTCTGAATCAGTTGAAGCTCGCGGATAACTATTTCTTCCAATCGGTTCTGCTGACCGATGATCTGGAATCGCACTTTGGCCACATTCAATCCCTCATGGCGCAGAATCAACGCGCGACGATTGATGAGCGTTACCGCGATCTTAAAAAACGAGAGTTCATCGACGACAATTTGAAATTCGTCGATGCCCTCCTCGTGATGATCGACGCCCGGGAACAGGCAGTCAAAGATCCTCAGCGCACAAAACATCTGGATGAAGCCATCGACAAGCTCGAGAGCATGGAGCAAGACCGTGATTCGTCGGTTCGATACCTTCTTCTTGGCTACGCCTATATGGAAAAGCTTTTTCGCAAGGCCGATGGCGCCGAAGTCGATCGAGAACTTTTGCAGAAAGCTAATCGAAACCTCATGCTGGCTTACGATCTTGGTCGCGAAAATGATCGCGTCAAGGCCTCAGCCCTGATGAATTTAGGCCTTCTCCATCAACGCGTTCAAAATCACGGTTTAGCGGCTCGCTTTTTCACCCTGCGAAGCGCGCTGCCCTTTGAGATTGCAAGCGAGCGAGAGAGTTTTGCGTGGGTATATCCCAAGGCGCTTCGTTATAGCTTCCAGCCTGCGCAATCCGCTGACGAAATCAAAAAGTTAGGCCGACCCGATCTGCCTTTGCCGCTTCAAGAACGTCGCGCCTTCGGTGAAATGATGGCGAATCGTTTTGAGGAAGCTGCAAAAGCCTATCAGCAGGTTATGAAGTCGGATCTCGGGAGCGATGAAAATCGCGCTAAGGTTTCTTTGGCTTACGGCTACACGCTGCTTAAGCTGAAACGCACGGACGAAGCTCGACAAAACCTGACGGCGGCTCTCAAGTTCGCAAACTCGCTCAAAGAGCGAAAACGCACGCGCGATGAGCTTATTGATTTTCATCCCGCGCGCATTCAGATCATCGCGTACGGGCTGCTTTCGCAGACGGGTTCAGATTCTGAACGTCTCGAAGCCCTCGAGAAGAGAACTCAACTCCTCGCAAAGAATGAGGAGTTGATCGAAGATTCCTTGGTCAAAAGAATTCAGACTCGTTTGCAGTTGGCGCAACTCTTCTCTAAGCAAGATCCTGCGCGCACCTTTGGTTTTTTAAGCGAAGCCTTAGAGTTAACCAAAAAGTACGGAGAAGATGCGCAGTACAACGGTAATGCGGTCTTCCGCTCGGTAAATAACTATCTCGTTCACGGGTCTCAGCATCCGGAAAACTACCGCGGGAAAAACCAAAAGCTTGTGCAGACCGTCGTAGAGCGGACGATCCAGTCGCTCAATAACCAAAAGATTTCGCAGCCGGTTCTCGACTTCCAGAATCTGAAGCTTCAATTATTGTGGCTGGTCTTCAAAGCTCGGGTGTTCGGAGAAGGACAGGCAGGAGTCGGGGAGAAAGCCGCGCTCTTGAAGTCGCCGCTTGGTGAAAAAGTACGAACGGAATCTCCGATTCCGTTCAGGGACCTTGAGGCTTTGGCCCAAGGTCTTTAATCGTCGGCGCTCAGTTGTTTTGAGCGCCGTTCTGAATCCACTGCGTGATGGATGATTTTTCATCCGCGGTGAGGTTCACCGTTTGCGTGTGGTCAGCCGGCATGCAACCAGTCGCCCCCGCAAAGTTGTTGCGACGATAATCGCTGAACAACGTTCCCATAAAGTAGGAATTCTGAGGATTGCCAGCCGCAATTATTCGAACGCTACCGCACGCATTGCCGGCCGCAAGACCTGATGCGTATTTCGTCGTCAGCGTGTTGTAAGCGCTATCTTTACTTGTGAAGTCGAGAGAGGTTCCAGCCTGTGGACCCGCACCGCCTGCAGAGTGGCAGCTTACACAAGTCGACTGATTCAAGACCTGGTTGTAAACCGAAGTAAATGTACCAGGCTGGCTCGTGTCAGCCGTTTTCGAGCAATTTGTTAAAAGGAGCGTGGCGCTTGCCAAAACGAGTGTCGGCAGAGTCCACGATAAGGCTTGTCTCAACGTTGCCGTTTTCTCCGACTTCACAAAAAACTCCTTCATCAAACGCGCTCGTGCTCAAACCGCCAAACGCATCGTTCTAGAGCGCTAGCGAGCACGAATCGTGGTGGGATAAGGCATAGTAAAGAACTTTGGTCGTGACGTAAAGTCGGGAGTAAAGTGAGTTCATGGTGCAATGTACTCTCAGCGCCAGGCTCAAATGCATTTGTTTTCGCGCCCCGGTCTCTGAAATCCTTCCATGTCAAAAAACTAGACGTAAGCTCAAGTAAAGCGATTTTGGTGAGTTCCCGCTTATGATAAATTCACGTGTGACTCTTTGGGTTTTCACCGCCTTCAACCGATAATTCATCTATGGACGCATCTCACGCAAGCCCTCGAGTCCTTCTGATCGATGACGATATCGACTTTTTAGAAGTCGCCTCTGAGCGTTTATCGCATTCAGGTTTTAATGTCGTTGCCACAAGCGACGTGCGCGAAGTTTGGAAGTCACTCGCCGATGGCGCTCGTCCGCTGAGCGCGATCGTGTGTGACGTGCAGATGCCCGATGAAAGCGGAACCGGGCTCGTAAGCCGCATCCGTGCATCCGGCTCAAACATTCCGGTCATCTTGATCACGGGGCATTTCGATATCGACTCCGAGGCAGCGCGAGCTCTGGGAGTTAATGACGTTATGACTAAGCCTTTCGATATGGCTAGCCTCGTTGAAAGAATTGAAGAGCAACTGCGAAAAGCTGCCTAAAATTCTCCCGCGTCCTTTTCCATCGCCCGAGATCATCCGATAAAAAGTTATGCGTCTCGCTTTTCTTTTCCTAGCTTGGGTTCTGAGTTGTCTCACGTGGGTGAGTCCTGCGCTTGCGAAAGAAAAGAAGAAGGCGAGCGCCGACGTTCAAAAAGCGACGGCAGAAGCCTTGGCCAAATGTGATCTGGCCTCACATCGAGTGACCGGGATGAATTCAAACATCAATAAGCCTTGCCCGGGAAAACCTTCGCCGGCCCCGGAGCCCCCGAAAGAAATTCCGCCCGTCGAGATTCTTGACGAGAAAGTTTTTGCGGAAAATCGCAGCAAAGATCCTTGCGAGCTAGCGCCACCGAATCCAAAGCTCGAGCACGTGAAAAAAGATGGGACTTCAAGTTACCAAAAAGGAATCGACGCGACAGTCCTCACCGAAAAGCAGGCTCGGTATATGTTCAGTCGCATCACCGAGGCTGAGAGTCAGCTCCAAACGGGTGATCCCAACATGCGCAAGTGTGATTATCGCGCTGAGTGGATCGCGACTCGTCTTGAAAGCCGCTACGGAATCCGCACGACTAAGTTCTTTGCCGAGACGGGAACCACGCTCGGAAATCTGATGCGTTTAAGCCTGACAGCTGATTTTAGCGCGAAGCTCTTGGGCGAAAAAGAACGCAAGAAAATGCCTTGGGACTGGCACGTCGCGGTGGCTGTTTTGGTGAAACTTGAAGGGCAAGAAAAGCCCGTAACTTGGATCTTTGATCCCGTCCTTGAGCCGCAAAAGCCAAGAACGGTTGAGGAATGGAAAGCAGATATTTCGGAGACTCCGAATCGGCTCCAAATCAACGAAGCTACACGTCACGCGTTTTGGCCGCCCCATGTTACCGAAAGACGGAAATGCTACGGGGTCGGCGAAACTCAAGCGTATCGGTGTATTCGCAATCGGGACGATGGATTTTGCAAGCGTCTAAAGATGAATCCCGCCATGCCGCCATCAAATTCCGGCGGGTAAGAACGGAAGAATTGCGCTAGCGCGCTGAACTTCAGTTCCGTGCAAATAGTCTTTATCGTTTTCCATGCATGACATCATATCCGATGAACAACGGTTCCACCGCGCGCAGCCTTGTTTTTTATCATCTACGAGGTCGGCGTTTGGAAACGAACGAACAAGAAGGCCCACGACTTCATCTTTTGCGTTCAAAACGGGGCTTCCGCTGTTGCCACCAACGGCATCGATGTTCGTTCGGATGTAGTCAGGATGATCCGTGTTTAAAACTGCAGAGTTTTTTACGTACTTCGCCGGGACTCCATGGGGGTAGCCGACCATCGCGAGCTTTTCCGCAATCGCGGGTTCCGACATCGCAAGTTTAAGATGCGGGCGATCCGTGATCGGTCGCTCAAGGCGAACAAGCGCGATGTCTTGCGAGTAGGTGTTGATGCCATCTTTGTTCGAGTAAGCAAAGTTTGCGTAGATCACTTCTTTGCAACGAACGATCTTATCTTCCGGCAGGCCTTCCGTAGCGGGTTGACCTTGTGCTGAGGCTTGATAATCGAGAAGCCATGCAAACGATTCGCAGTGGGCTGTTTGGATCTTCTCGGCTTTTCCGAAATTCACCATGCAGTGTCCTGCGGTCATCATCAGATCAGGTGCGATCAAAAATCCAGTGCAAGCAATCGGCGAGAGCTTTTGCGATGCGAACTTCTCGTCTTTGCAAACGTTGTAATAGCTCGAATCCGAGAGCTCGACGAAATCGACGGTCCATTGTTTTTTGTCGTTCTGATTCGCATAAACGGTCGGCACTTGCAGGAGCGTAGCACGAGCGATTTTGTGCATGCGTGCGTCGAGATAAGTCTCTTGGCGATCGTCGGTGCCGTTCACGGCGGCCTGCGATGCTGAGGCGGTGGCGAGAAGTGAAAGACCAACAACCGTTAGGGCGGAGAGCTTGATAGATTTTTGCATCCCACGGTTATAAACGCTGAACTAGGTCGTTGTCTCCGGGCAGAAAATGCAGGGTAGAGCTTTCATGATTTCCCATCGGCTTGAAGCATCTTTTCGCGTAGACGATCGGCAGAAACGCGGAAACCGAATGCCATCATCAAGGTAGCGCTCATGGCGCCTACGGTTCCCAGTAGGATGACGCCGGCGAACCCGAACTTTTGAAGCGAGGGATCAGCAAGTTCAGCCGTAGAGATTCGCACGATGACCGCAGCCGGTGCTGTCAGAAGGAAAATGAGAAAGCTGTATTTGCACACACGGCGGTCTTGTTTTCTTGCTGCGGCGGCAACCGGAGTCAAGTGACCTCTCTGAGTGCAATAGATTTCGAAGTCGTAAAAACGGCCGAGGAAGTAACTCACCAAACTCAGTCCAAGCGCCGGTAAGATGAAGAGCGTGCGCCGAGTAGCGAGACCTAAAAAGAGCAGTCCGAGTGAGAGCGAGAGCAAGCTCACCCAAGAGCGCTGAGGGGATCCGCCTCGACCCTTCTTTTCGAAGACGGGAAGAAGAGATGAACAAACAAAGAGTGCGCCGGCTCCGATAAGCGCAAACCCAAAAGCCGAAGCAGGCATCATCGTCTCCCATCTTGAAGAAGGTCTATCTCGAGGCTATTCGTCTCAAACTCTATCGGTCAACTCTAGCTATGCGTGGGCTTGAATCGGATCTTGATTCCATCTGGATTGATTCTGGCCCCCTTGGATAAAGCTTAACGAAAATCCGGGCAAAACTGTCCGACAAGTTTACAGGAGGACTCATCCAACGACCTGACGTGATCGATCCACTAACTTGGCGGACTCTCTTGGAAGTCGTCGGTGAAAACACGGCTCTTCTTTCCGAGATCCTATCCACATTTGTATCGGCTACGCCAAAGACATTTGAGCGCCTTAAAAGTGCTTTAGAGAACCGCGACCCAAAAGCCATCATCTTCGAGTCTCATTCGCTCAAGAACTCTGCGCAGTCGTTAGGCCTTCTCGAGCTGCATCGCCATTGTGCCGATCTCGAATTGCGCGCAAGATCAAAGACGCAAGAAGATCTCATCCGATTCTTTCCCGCCATTGACCACGAATATAAAATAGCCCTGCACGCGCTGACTTTGGCTCTAGCTCAAAAGCAAGCCGCGTAATAAGCGAGTCGTTGGGTCTCTCTCCGCATGAGTGATCTCTCACGTGTTTCGAAAGGCAGAGCCTATCGAAGCTCAAAATCCTTCTACGGTCGTGCTTAGTGGCAGGAATTGATCGTATAATCGGCCCGCATTCAGCGTTTCCCGGAGCGCAAGGGAGGGCCGATGTTCAAGCGTGAGTTCACGAAGCCCGATGGCCGAAAACTTTGGCTTTATTCTGAAAGAGCCATCTCGGAAAACATCGTCGCAACGAATCCCACCCACGAGCCTATCGAGGGCAAACCCCATCTTCGTTGGCATCCGCTGCGTGGAGAATGGGTGGCGTTTGCAAGTCATCGGCAGAACCGAACGTTTCTCCCGCCGAAAGACTACTCGCCCCTTGCGGTGACAAAGTCGGCGGACTTTCCAACAGAAATGCCAGCCGGTGATTACGATGTCGCTGTGTTCGAGAATCTTTTTCCATCCTTGGATCTCAAAGCGGATTCGGCACCTGATCTATTCGTACCGACTCGACCGGCAAATGGCTCGTGTGAGGTGATTGTCTTCACCCAGGATCCCGACTCATCGCTTGCGCAGCTTCCGCACTCGCGCGTGAGGACCGTCCTTGAGGTTTTGGGTGAAAGAACGAAGGAGCTCGCGCGGAATGAGTCGATTCACTACGTTTTACCTTTTGAAAACCGCGGCGTTGAGGTCGGCGTGACGCTTCATCATCCGCACGGGCAGATCTACTCTTATCCTTTCATTCCACCGCTTCCTGAGCGTCAGCTTCAGTTCATGAAAGCCCATTTCGATAAGCATAAACGTAGTTTACTCGCTGATCTCGTGGTTGATGAAATGAGAGCGAAGCAAAGACTGATCACCACTACCGATTCGGCCGTGGCCTTTATTCCGGCGTTTGCACGTTATCCCTACGAAACTTACATTGTTCCGAAGCGCCCGGTCGCGTTCATTCATGAGCTCACTCCCGCTGAGCTAAGCGACCTTGCGCGAGTGTTGAAAACGGTCTTGATGAAGTTTGATGCGCTGTGGACGAGACCGTTTCCGTACCTCATGGTTCTCTACCAAGCTCCAACCGATGGAAAAGCCCACGACTATTCGCATCTTCATTTTCAGATCTATCCTCCTTACCGCACCAAAGACCGTTTGAAATTCCTGGCGGGAACTGAGCTCGGAGCCGGGATGTACGTTAATGACAGTCTCCCGGAGGAGAAAGCAAAAGAGCTCCGCGCCGTGGAGGTTCATGCATGAAGACCGGTTCGAAAGTCTTTGAGGCACGCGCGCACGGACGCGTGAATTTGATCGGTGAACACACGGATTATAATGGAGGCTGGGTTTTACCTACGGCCATTCCTCAGAGCACCCGTGTTCGCCTCTCTCCGCGCTCGGATAAAAGAGTTCTGGCAAAATCGCGTCGCGAGACTGCGCAATTTGAAATTGGCCAAGAGAAAATGATGAACTCTTGGATCGATTACCTTCAAGGTGCGACGGACCAACTGATCAAAAAAGGTCACCGCGTCTCTGGCTTCGATGTGGAAATTGAGTCCTCCGTTCCGATGGGAAGCGGGCTCTCATCGAGCGCTGCGCTTGAAGTGAGTTTCTTGAAAGCAGCACGAGATGCTTTCGATTTAAATCTCGATGATCTTGAGATCGCCCGCATCGGTCAGCGCATAGAGAATGACTTTGTAGGAGCGCGCGTAGGCATCATGGACCAAATGGCGTGCAGCCTGGCTAAAGAGGGCGAAGCGCTCTTTCTCGATACCGTTGATTTGAATTACGAACGAATTCGACTTCCGCTCGAAACGGCAGAGCTTCTGGTCATCAATTCGGGTGTTGCTCATCGTTTAGCCGCGGGCGACGGTGGCTACAATCAACGGCGGGCCGAGTGTGAGGAAGCCTGCCGTCAGCTTGGCGTTGCCCAGCTCCGCGATTTGAGCATGCATGAGATTTCCAGATTGGAAGAACTCCCCGAGCTTTTAAGAAAGCGAGCACGACACGTCGTCACCGAAAACGAGCGAGTCCATGAGGCAGTGAAAGCGTTGCGTGAGAATGACTTGGAGAAGCTGGGGCGTCTCTTTTACGCGTCTCACGATTCGATGCGGAACGATTATGAAGTTTCGATTCCCGAAATCGATTTTCTTGTGAAGGCTTGCGCTTTGCGCGCGGGCGTTTGGGGGGCGAGGCTCACGGGTGGCGGATTCGGTGGATCCATCGTGGCGCTGGTAGCGAGGGGGCAGGCGGGCGAGGTTGCCCGAGGAGTGGTGCGTGAATATTTCAAACAATTTGGGTTGAAAGCTTCAGTGCTCGTGCCCCAAGGAGAAGGGGATCAATGATGGCTACTGATAAGATGCGCCTCGATGAAGTGAAACATAAAATTTCATCGCTGCAAGCTTTCCTGCGCGATGAAAGAGTCGATGCGCTTCGCTTCAAGGGGGTTGACTGGTTTTCGTGGGTGACCGGCGGCGGTGATTCGCACGTGATCTTCTCCAACGAGGCAGGCGTTGCAGAAGTCGTCATTACCAAAGATCACGCGATAGTGCTCACGGACGAAATTGAAAAGGAGCGGCTTGCGCTTGAGCAAGTGCCCTCGGTTTTTGGGTTCGTGAGTTTTCCTTGGGCGGAGCCGGCGCGGCCGGATGAGTTTGTAGCGAAAATCGGCGCGCGCATTTTGAGTGATCGTCCCAACCGACGGGAGCAGCTGGTCACTGTGCCCTTGGTTTCGATGAAGACGAAATTTTGTGATCAAGAAGTTGAACGCTATCGGTCGCTCGGTGCGGATGCGAACGAGGCCGCGATCGAAGCTCTCTCGCAAGCAAGGCCGGAGATGAGTGAGTGGGATCTTGCGGGACTTGCGGCGAAAGCGCTTTGGAAGCGAGGGATCCATCCGTTACTGACTCTTGCCGCTGGTGAACGCCGCGTGCAAGTGCACCGTCATCCCGTGGCGAGTGCCGAGAAATTGGAGCGTCACGCGATGCTTGTCATCTGCGGAAGACGCCACGGCCTCTTCGCTAATCTCACCCGCCACCGCTATTTTGAAGAGCCGAGCTCTCGCGAGCGAGAGCGAATGCAAGCTGTCGCTGAGGTGGAGAGTGAGGCGTTCGCAGCCACTGAAGCGCGGGGGAGCTTAGCTGATGTTTACGCGAGACTTCGCCTGAAGTACGCTTCACTCGGATTCGCTAATGAAATCGAGCGCCACCACCAAGGCGGGCCAACGGGTTATTTGTCACGGGAATCGATCGCAAATCCTACCAACAGTTGGCGAATTGAACCGAGGCAGGCTTTCGCGTGGAATCCATCTTTGCCGGGAGCGAAAATGGAGGACACTGTCTGGCTCAACGATGCGGGAAAGCTCGAAATTCTCACCTCAAAGGATCGGGCGAATTTCACAAATCGCGGCATCATCGAAAGATGGAGCTGAAAGTTCAAGGCAAATAGCAGTTAGCGAGATTCAATTTGTCTTCGCTCTTCCAAACAGGATTTGTTTGTGTCGAAGGCGCAAATTCAAGTGAGTAGGTCAAAAATCCGACCCAGCCGTTAATGTTCGCAACGCTCAGTTGATAATAGGCCCGCGGCGGGGATTCGGTTCGTTGTGATGCGGTCGTGTAAGCGTCCATTCGTTGCTTTTTTTCGAATTTCACCGGGGCTTCGACCGTTTCGCCACGGCCATTGTTGATGAGGCTCAAGCGGCCGAGAAGATCGCCAGATGCGTTCATCCGCATGATCGAAGCTTCAAGCGGTACGTTGTTCGCTCCGGAGCCGTGACAATAGACCATCGTGGAGCGCTCGGCGTTCTCTTCAAGATCATACACTCGCCGATTCATGATCACGATCTGCCGATTGTGTGAGGTGTGCTCGATCACGTTTGGGTTGAAAGTTTTTGGACTGATCTCTTTGCAGTCTTCGCGCGTGATGAAGCCGAGAATTTCGTCGCGAATGAGAATGCGCGAGCGAATTCCGTCGGGGCATGTCTCACGACTTGCGCGGTTGACGTACGAGCGACCAGTCGCTTTCAAATTTGTTTGAACCTCGGGAACTTGCGCCGCTTGCTCTTCGGCTTTTTTCGCCGCGGCGATGCTTGCCTCGTCCTCACCTTCATCAATCCAGGGTAGGCCATACTTGAGGGCTGCGTAGCGGTAGCCGAAGCCTCCGGCTGCAAGCACGATCAAAATCAGCACGAGCAGAAGGAGGGCGCTTTTATTGCCTGACGAGGGCGGGGGACCTCCCTCGCCTGGACCTTCGTGGAACTTGATATCTGGATCGCCCGCAGGCTGACGCTCGTACATGAATTTGCCTTAAGCTAATCAGGGTGATGTTTTTACTTTCCGGAGATCGGCTCAGTTTGTCAAAAACTGCTTTAGTGGTCCCATCTTAGAGCGGGATCTCAGATTGAGACGAGACCCGACGAAAGTCGCGTACAGGAGTTGAGCGAAGTGTATGTTCACGCTTCAATTCGCGCCCAAAACCGATCAGACTTGGAGTAACGCACGCTGGGAAACGAGAGCTTCGGGATTCCTCCTAGGCATTTCTCATTTTTCAGGTCCAGGTTTCTCAAGTTTATTTTTGGAATCACCGAAGATTTGTTTAAGGCAGCCTATAGTAACGGCGCGAGGTTCAGCATGATGAAAGAAAATCCCAGAATTCTCATTGTTGATGACTTTGAGACGGTCCGTTTGTTCTTGCGTAACGCGCTCAACCAGATCGGCATCGAGAACATCGAAGAAGCTGGCGACGGTCGCGAAGCATTGAGCATGATCCAAAACTCGAAGAAGACGAACACACCTTTCGATATGGTCTTCTGCGATTGGAACATGCCGGAAATGACAGGCATCGAACTCCTACACGAGATCCGCAAGTCGGCTGATTTCAAAAGCCTTCCGTTCGTGATGGTGACGGCGGAGTCCGAAACGTCTTCCGTTGAAAACGCACTCAAGGCGGGCACGACGGACTACATCACGAAGCCGTTCACGGTTGACGGCCTCCGTGAGAAGATTGAGTCGATTTTTTCGCGTCTCCAGAAAGCCGGTTGAACTGGCGCACCTAATTGCAGTTTCGCGACCCTAAAAAGGGCTGACTGAGTCAGCCCTTTTGTCGTTTTTCGGGTATGAAGAAATCAAGATGGGTCGCGAAACAGTTGTTGAGGCCGGACATGCTCCAGTCCGCCTTCCTTCCTAAAAGAACTTTGCCAAGGCCGCCAGATTTCGATTGTGGTGATCAGCGTAGATCGCGAGATGAAGCTCGAGATATTCCCTTTTCTTCGAGATCGCCCACGTCTTTCTCGCGAGACGCTTGATGCGGTCGCGGTTCATCGCGCAAGTGTGGTTGAGCGCGAAGAGTGGATCAAATCCCTTCTTTAGCTCCCCCATGCCGTGATGTTTTGGGCGACGGCCCTTGTACGCGACGTGAGTCGCTTTCGGAAAGAATCTTTTCACGTCGGGCGGATAGTGTGGATTCTGATCGGATTCGATCAAAGCGTCCGCTTCGACGAAGCTTTGAAGCCTTATAAACAAATTTCGACGACCCTTTTTCCTCTCGTCTTTTCGGGGACCATAGCGTTGAAGAGCCTTTTTCACCAGGGAACTCTTGGGCGGAGATTGTGAGACTTCAAAATCAAGAATGCGGCGTGTTTTGTGTTCAACGGCGAGGGTGATCGAAAGGGGTTTACATTTTGACTGCTCGCACGTTTCTTGATCGTCAAATTGAAGATGACGTACTTTCGGGAGCCGGTCGTTAGTTTTGCGAAGATTTCGGAAGGCTTTCAATCCGAGAAAGATGAGTTTTCGCTTTACAGTCGTCCGGTGGAGATTCTGTTTTCGCGCGATTCCGCGCATCGAAACTCCTTCGACTAAGTCCATCTTTACACGTTGATTGAAGTGTCTTTTATTTTGTCGATAACAGTCTGAAAAAGTTGCGCTTGAAAACCCACGCCGACACGAGTTGCAGTGATAACGCTGAACGTGTTGACCGTCGGACTTGCGGCGAAACCATCCAGCTCGGACGACGTTCCGAGTTCCGTCCGGATTCATTTGTAGAGTTGAGCAGTGGGGGCAAGCGCGCGGCATGTGGGGAGAAAAAGCAAGAATCTGACCAGTCTCTTCGACATCACCCTGGTAAAAGGGCTTTGCGGATCTGCAGGAAGGTGTCCCAGTTCAAATGGCTTTAAGTTTTGATTTGGGCGCATTCATCCGAATCGACTGCATCAAAATTTCTCGCAGCTCCCGCAAATTCCCGACGACCATCGGTGCGCCAAGACGCACGGCTTCGCCGGGCATGCCCCAGACGATGCTGGAGCGCTCATCCTGCGCCATCGTGAGCGCACCATTGCGCTTAAGCTCTAAAAGCCCCTGGGCGCCGTCGCGGCCCATGCCGGTGAGGAGGCAGGCCAAAACGCGCTTGTTACGCAAGAAGCTGGCAGTTTGGAACAAATAATCCACGCTCGGGCGGTGGCCCGAAACTTTATCGCCGTGCGAGTAGTAGACGTTGATCTTGTCGCCGCCTAAACGCACGCCGATGTGCGCATCGATGGTCGAGAGATAAATGTGGTCGTTCAAAAGCTCCTTGCCCTTTTCGGGCGAGGCAGGCTTTAGTCCAGATGATTTTGCAAGACGATCCAAAAACGCCGAGGCGAATTCGCGAGGGATATGCTGCACGCAAACGATCGGCGGGCAGTTTGCCGGCATCTTCTCCAGTAGTTGGCAGAGAGCGTCCGTTCCGCCCGTACTCGCGCCAACCAAAATCAGATCGGGATGCGTGAGCTGGAGCTGCGCCTTCATCTTGAATTCTTCGAACGTCGCGGGCTTCTGATCGTTGTCCGCACGGTTGCGGTAAGCACGGACGAGGCCTTGAATTCGGTCCACGAATTCCTGGCTGTTGGCACCCAGCTGACTCTTGTTCACGTAGTCCTGAGAGCTTCCGCTCAAGGCTTCGAGGACCTCCGGAGCCTGCTCGGCACGCGTCTCCGTCAAGATGATCACGGGGACCGTGATGCCTTCTTTTCTTACGCGCGTAAGCCACTCAATCCCGTTCTGCCCCGGAAGATTCAGGTCAAGAGTAATCAAATCGTATTTATTGCGGCTCATCAGCTCGGTTGCCGATTCAACTGAATCCGCCGTGATGACCTTGATGCCGTGATCGGCAAGGGCCGTCGCAAGCCACATGCGCACCCAAGACGAATCATCGATCGCCAAAACCGTGATCGGTTTTTCGCGCATCGGGAGAATCGCCGTCTCATCGGCGCGGCGGTAGGTCGATTCACCCTGCGCGACGAGATTGAAGCGGCGGGCATCGATCGACTCTGAATGCCCAAGCGTAAGCGCGCCATCTGATTTCACGAGCGAGAGCAGGTGAGCGATGATGCTGTTGATTTTCTCTTCAGAGAAGTAGATCAAAACGTTTCGGCAGACAACATAGTCAAACGGGTCGTGAATCATCGTTTCCGTATCGAGCAGGTTTCCGACATGGAAGTAGCTGCGGCGACGGATCTCAGGTTCTATCACGTAGTTCGCCTCACCCGAGCGACGCGGAATCAAGAAATGGCGATACACCTGAGGAATGCCGCTCAAATCATTGATCGCGTAAAAGCCCGTATCGGCGCGCTGAACGCAAATCGGGTCGACGTCAAAGCCAATCAGCTCGTAATCGAACCCGGGAATCTGGCGGCGGAACGTCTCGAAAATCATGCCGAACGAGTAAAGCTCTTCACCCGTGGAACAAGCCGCGCTGAGCAAGCGGATCTTTTTGCCGATGAGTTTAGAAGGATTCAGGCTGAGTCGCTGTTCCATTCGTTTATAGTGCGGCATCTCGCGGAACCATCCGGTCGTGTGGATGGTCACGGCCGAGATGAAGTGCGAAAGCTCCGCTTCATTTTCCGAGACGTAGTTCAGATAAGAGAGGAGATTCGGTTTGCCGACCTGACTCATGCGTCGCAAAACGTTCGTGATCACAATCTCGTGACGGGTCGATTGCACCTCGGCGGTACCCGTGAGCTTGTGCGCGAGATCGAAGATCAGATCTCGGTCGCTTTGGCGCAGATTGTGCTGAGACATTCCCTGTCTCCTCTTCGTAGCGAGCGGCCCATTTCAAGCACCGCTCTAGGTTCACGCGCCATCAGCCCGCCGCGGATAATTTCGCCTTTTGAATCTGAACGTAGTCTTCTTTCGAAAGAGTCTTGTTGAGGTCGATCAACGTTACGAGGGTCCCCATGTGGTTTGCGGCTCCGATCAGGAACTGCACGGGAACTTGGCTACGGATATTCGGCTTTTTGTGCATTTGGCCTTCATCGATTCGCACAACCGCCTCGACTTTGTCGACGATCGCGGCAATCGGGCCAGTTTCGGTTTCAAAAACCAGGTAGGCGCGGGTGGGCGCATCGAGCTTTTCATATTCAAAACGAATGCGAAGATCGACGACGCCGATGATCTGGCCACGGATGTTGATAAGCCCCATGAAGTGCTGAACCGTGTTCGGAATCGCCTTGGGATTCTGAGGCTGAAGAACTTCGCGCACGCCCAAAAGGGGAGTACCGTAGAGTTCCTCACCCAAACGGAATAGGAGGTATTTCGATTCGTCCGCCAAATCGAGATCATCTTTGAGATCGTTTTGATCGTGGCGACCCGAAGCATTCGGGCTTTGGCTTTGATTTCCTTGGCCCTGCCCATGGCCATACTGGTTGCTTTGGCTCATGCAACTCCCCTAGGTTCTCTCGAACGCGACGGATCCGCGTTGCGATGAATCCATTTCAAATAGCTTTCGCCGATGGCGCCTGCGTTTAAAATCATGGTCGGCTCACCGTTACCGAGGATCGTCACGCCGGAGAAGCCGGGGACACCCGCAAGTTGTTCACTCAACGGGCGCACGACAATCTGCTGCTGCGAGAGCACGGCATCTACCCGCAGGGCCAAACGGCTGCGATCGGGCAGACGAATGATAAGTGCGATATTTGTTTCGCCGGTGTTCTTTAGAACATTGCTCGTAAGCGTTGGGTTGGTCGACGCGACTGACTTCAGGCCATCGAGTCCGATGTAGTCGACGAGATCTTCCACGGGAACGACGGCATCGCGCATGCGGATGGCGCGGTCGCGTTTTCCGATCGACTCGATCGTGTACGCGTCGAGATCGATGATTTCGACAACGTCCTGTCGAGGCGCGATGTACATGTGATTGTCGCAGCGGATGAGCAATCCTTCGATGATCTCCAAGCTCGCGGGAAGCGTGATCTGGAAGGTTGTGCCGGAACCTTTTTTGCTGATGATCTCAATGCGGCCGCCAAGAGCCTGAATCGCTTTTTGAACGATGTCCATGCCGACGCCGCGGCCAGAGATTTCGCTCACTTGATCGCGAGTTGAGAAGCCGGGGAGAAAGATGAGCTGCTGAATGTCGTCATCTTTCATCTTCGTGCCGGTCGCGACGAGTCCCTTTTTGACGGCCTTCTCAAAGATGAGTTGTGGATCGAGTCCACGGCCGTCATCGGAGATGGAAATCACGACGTGACCGGAATCTTGCTGGGTTTGAATCGTGAGTTTCGCGGGAACGGGCTTGCCGAGTTTCGTCCGTGTGTCTTCGTCTTCGATTCCGTGGTCGATCGCGTTCCGCACGAGATGCACCATCGGATCCGTAATCAGCTCGATCACCGTTTTATCGAGCGGCGTATCAGCGCCGAGCAGGATGATCTCTACTTTTTTCTTCTGATCGCGAGCGATGTCGCGGGCGACTCGCTCGATGCGCTGGAAAAGACTGTCTGCCGACTGCATCCGAAGAGTCAGGATCAGCTCGTAGAGATCTTTTAAGTTCTTTTGGTTCAAAACGACGGCGTTTTTGCAATTGAGAATGTTGAACGTACCGCTCTGGTAGTTGTGCCAAAGAATGCCCTGATGGATCGAGAGCTCGCCAATGAGCTGCATGATCTCGTCGATCTTTTGAGAAGGTATGCGAAGCGTGCTCGAGTTCCGTTTCACTTTTCTCAATCCCGAAATGTCTTCGGGCGGGGGAGCTTGGAGAGCGTTGGTGACAGCACCGACCAAACTGCTTGCAAGGCCTCCCGCTTTCGGAGCCGCACCTGCTGCGGGACTTCCGCCAGAGGCCGGCTTCGCGGCCGCCGAGGGAGTCGCGGTGGGCGATTCCGTTTTTTCAGTGGGTTGAGCCGTCGGAGCCGCAGGAGTATCCGCGCCGAATTTTCCGGATTTCAAATCTTCAATGTGCGCTTTGAGCTGAAACTTCATCGCGCTCGTGTCGGGCGAGCTCTTCTCTTCTTCGCGGAGGGACTGAACCCAGTTGCGCAAGAACGTCTGAACGCTCAAGAGCATGTCGACACTAGCCGCCGTTACGGGCTTGCCTACTTTTTGGAGAGTCGTGAGGAGATCTTCGAATGCGTGAACGAATTGTCCGAATTCATTGAGGCCATAGAGCTGAGCCGCGCCCTTCACGTTGTGGGCGGCGCGGAAGATAACTTGAAGCTCCTTAGCCTGATCGCTTGTCTCGATCTTAAGGCAGCGCTGCTCGATATCTTGGAGCGTGTCCTCGATCTCGTCGAGCAGCAGGTCAAACATCTTTTTTTCGTTCGCGCTGCGCATGGGTCGCCTTACTCTTACGAATCCGAGAGTGCGTTAGCTAACGTTCGACTTGCGGGCTTTCTTATCGCTCCGCTGTTTCTTCGCCATTTCCACGATCTTGTCCGCGACGCTGTCGGCGACTGATCCTGCGTGGAGCAAGTTGTCAGTGCTCTCGTCCGGCGCGCTCGGACCCTGGTCGCTTCCAGAACTTCCGCTGTCGTTCGTCTTGATCTTGACGACCGCTGATTTCGTGCCCGTGATGCTTCCCTCGATGGCCGTAGAAATCTCATTCAGAGCTTGAACTTCGATCGAGAGAACTCGCGAAGTCTCGCTTGCGCGTTGAGAGATCTGGCTGTTGAGATCCGTAGTTTTATTCAGTTCGGTCATCGCTTGGTTCGTTTGCGCAACACCAAGCTCTTGCTCGCGTGCGGCCGACGAGATGTTTCCGATCTGGCTGGAAATCAAGTTGATGTCCGTCGAGATTTCTTTGAAGTTCTTCAAAGCTTGCTCGGTGACGTTCTTACCTTGTTGAACTCGTTCGCTGGTTGAGCGAACGATTTCGCTCACTTGCTTTTCGCTGTCCTGGAGGAGCGAGGCGATTTCCTGAGCGGCGTTACCGGACATCTTCGCCAAATTACCCACTTCTTCCGCAACGACCGCGAAGCCGCGACCGTGTTGGCCCGCGCGCGCCGCTTCGATCGAAGCGTTGAAGGAGAGAAGCTGCGTCTTGAAGACGATGTCGTTGATGACGTTGGTTTTGTTTCCGATCTCCTGGATGATTTCCGACATCTGTTGCAGCTGCTCGTTGGCCTGCTGAATGGACGTCATGGATTCGACCATCTGATTCATGACCGTCATACCGTTGTTGGCTTTTTGCGTAACCGACGTCATGACATTTTCAGATTGCTTGGCGTAGTTCGATGTCTGCGAGAGCATGCTCGACATTTCGGACATCGCGGCCGTCGTTTCTTGAACGACTTCGGCTTGCTGATTAACACCGCTCGAGAGAGCTTCAGAGAACTTTGAAATATCGCCGGAGGTATTCGAAAGGACGTGCGTTGTTTTGGAGAGTCGGCTGAGCGATTCGTGAAGCGGACGAACGATGCTCCGCGCGAGGAAGAAGATCGCACCTGAAAGACCGAGCACCGTGAAGAACAACGAGGCGGCGCCGAGCTTTAGCGTGCTCCAGTAAGCTTCGTCGATGCGCTCGCGCTTATAACCAACGAGCACTTTGCCAATCGGCTTGTTCTGAAAGTCGTGAATTTCCTTTTCAACCTTGTTGATGTTCCCGCTTTCGACGACCTTCGATGATTCCGTCATCGGGCGACCGTCTTTATCAAGGTAAACAACGTAGGCGAAGTCGGAATCGCTCGAGACGACTTTGGCGAAGTTTTCGAGTGCGCCGAGATCGTAGTTGCTCACGTAGGTTTGGCCTACCGTCTGCAAGAACGTCGAGATCCCTTCGGCTTTTGAGCGCATCGCAGATTCGATGGAAACCTGCATGCGGTAAACCATGGCTCCGCAAAGGACCGACAACAACAGGAAAGAGATGACGTTCACCGGCCAGAGAAGCCGTCCCATCAATGATCTTTGCCCGAGCGAGAAGCGCTTGAATCGACTCATTTAAAACTCCGCGTGCATAGGATGCTCACGTACAATAGTGTAGCAAAACTCATGATTTGTTCGGAGTTTCCGCGGACTTTTCTTACTTGTCGAAGGTCGAGAAAACCAGATCCGGGGATGTCATAAGCAACTGTAAAGACGAATCCCGACTGACGACTGGCTGGTTGATAGTAGAGGAGCGCCGCGAAAGCGGCGTCCGAAATTTCACAAAGCTGGATCTTTAGCTGGGCACGACCAACACCGCGTCTTGGCGTTTCAACCGCTCGATGAAGTCGTGGTTCAGTTCGGCCGCGTGTTTTTGCATTTGTTTTTGCGTAAGCCAAGTCCGCTTGAGACCCGACGCTTTCAAAATTTTCGCGCTCGTTTCCGGACCAGCAACGAAAAATTCCTTCGCCGTACGTAAATCCCTCTGTAAAGGCGCATAGAGGTGCGGGGGAATGTTTTCTTTCTCAAGGAGCGTCTTCGTCATCAGCGAAAGCAGTTCAAGGCTTTTGCCCGAAAGAAAATCATGGAGGGGCTTGCGCCAGTGGCGCGGGATTTCCGCACGCTGAATGTAAAGCGGGGACGTGCGGCAAAGGCGCGCGGGTAGATGCATGCGATCTTTCATGCATGTCGCAACGAAGAGAAGCCGCAAGAGCGCCGAGAAACCTGCTTTCGTTTTCCCACGATGGAGAAAGCAGCCGTAGGTCGAAAAGCCTTTTTCAAATTCGCGGTGACTTAAACGAAAATCGATGGCGTCTATCGCATCCGTTTTTTCCGATAGCGTTTTGATCCCGCAGTAGAGAAATTCAATCGGTTCCGTTCCCGCGATGTTGAACGGAGGGCGAACGGTTCGGATCAGTTCCCCTTCGCGCCGAAGCGCAGTTGCGCCATCAGGTTGCTTCTCCCAAATGATCTCGCGAGCAAGCTCAATCATCTCAAGGACATGTTCCGGAGCGTTTCCGGGCTTAACAGCTCGGTAGCTTGAAAGCCGTCGCCTCAAGCTTTCGGCCTTCCCGATGTAGAGCGGCTGGCCTTCTTCATCGAGAAAGAAGTAGACGCCCGGCTCTTGCGGGAGCGACTGGAAAAATTCATCACCAAAACGGACACGGAGAGGATTCTCAAACGAAAAAGAAAGATTTGCCATGCGTGACCCAAGGATTAATCGCCCTCGGGTCGAGTGTAAACAAAGTGTAAGTTCAGTGAGGTTAACGGTAACTGTCGAAGTTTTTCAAAACTTCTCCGGCGGCCCGGTGGCCTGACGTGATGGCGCCGTCAACGGTTCCGCGTTCTGCCGTCATCATCGTCGCTTCGCCGGCGAAGTAGATGCGGTTCTCGATGGATCGCTCGAAAAATCGTGCAGTGTCGGCGCCGCCTTTTAGCACATAGGAGTAAGAACCGAGCGAAAATGGATCGTTATGCCAGTCGTGATGGTAAACCGTGAGGAGCTGGGATTCGACCCACTTCGGATCGCGATGAGTCATCTTCGCGAGCTGCGAGAGGGCCTTTTGAATGCGCTCCTCTTTCGAGAGGGTTTTCATCTTCTCGGCGCCCGTGCCCCCAACCCAAGCCGTGATCTGTGGAGTTCTGACGGGAAGAGCCGTCCACCAAGTCGGGAAGTCCGCCTCAGGGCCTAGATGGAGATAGCCGATCGGCTCGTCGGAGAGAGTCTCCCAAAACGCCTCGCGGAAACGAAAAACAATTCGAATCGCAACGCCCATCTCTAAGCTCTGCAGAGCTGTGCGATACTCTTCCGGCTCAGGATGAATTCTTAGGCTCGCATGAGCCGTCGCTGGAGCTTTGAGAACGCCGATTGGTAAAGTGATGATGAGTCGTTGAGCGTGAAACGCTTCGGTTCCTCCGGTTAGCTCGTTTCTCGCGTTCACGCGAACGCCGCCCCGATCGTATTGGACAAGCTTGGCGGTGCGGTTCAAAAGGATCGTGTCCTCAGGATGGGGCAGGCTACGAATGAAGCGCGTGATGACTGCATCGTAGCCGTCAAAGATTCGGAACGTCTGAGAGATGTCGACATTCTCAGAGGCTTGTTCCGAAATCGCCAAACCTTTTTCGCTCAGATCTTCAGAACGTGCCGCGTGAAAGCCTTCCGCAAATGCCTTCGCTAGCTCAAGTGCTTTTGGCGAAAATTGATTTTTGTGATCGTTGAGAAATTCATCGAAACTTCGGTCTTCCTCGCGATCGGGTTCCAGCTTGTCGAAGACGTCGTTGACTTCGTCCCAAAATTCTTCCTCAGTCCAGTGCTTGCCGTCGTAATATTGGTGCGAGTCCAGAATGTCGTACACTGAAAGACCAGCTGCACCGACAACCGCAAAAGTCTCTTTGGGACTTCCGTGAATGAACTCGGCGCCTAGTTCGATCGGGAGACTCGAAGTCGGATCTCGCATCGTGAAGATCCGCCCACCCGTGCGATTGCGCGCTTCAAGAATGAGAACATTCAATCCCTTTTGCGCAAGTTTCTCGGCGGACGCAAGCCCAGCGGCGCCGGCACCCAAGATAAGGACATCGCAATTTCTCGCGGACGCGCCATCCGTTCGCTGAGAGTTTTCCGTATTCAAATCGAGACTCATTCGATGCAACTCCGGTCCTTCGTTCTGGTTAATCATTCTGGGGAACTCGAGCACGAAAGTCCTGCTCAACAAAAAACACCTCTAGCGCAATTGTGGAAAAAGGGGCATGACATTCCTATGACCTTCTCGTCACCGCAAACGACCGCAAAACTTCAAACACGCCTCGCCACGACTCGCCATATTGGCGCGCTCAAGCTCATGATAAACAACGCCTATCGTGGCGAGACCGGAAAGAAGGGTTGGACGACGGAAGCCGACCTCATCGGTGGACAACGGATCGATGAAGGTTTGCTCGAAGAGATTCTCGGTACAAACCAAAGCTATTTGCTCATCGCTTTTGAAACCGAAGATTCGATTCTTGGTTGCGTCCATCTCCAGAAGCTTTCGTCGTCCCAGGGTGACCAAACAAAAGTTTATCTGGGGCTCCTGACCGTAAACGTCGATCACCAAAAGCGCGGTGTGGGCGACTATTTGCTCCAGGAATCGGAACGATACGCGAAGCAGAAGCTCAAAGCCGCCGCGATCGAGATGACCGTTCTCAGTGTTCGAAAAGAACTCATCGCGTGGTACGTAAAACGTGGCTACCGCGTCACGGGCGAGCAACGACCTTTCCCCTACGGAAACGAGAGATTCGGCCGTCCTTTTAAAGACGACCTCGTTTTCGAAGTGCTCATCAAAAATCTCGCCGAGAGATTTTAATGTACGGTCTCGCCGCCCAATTCAGGTAGCACGACTCCGGTGATGTAACTTGAATCCGCCTGCGAGGCTAAAAATACGTACGCCGGAGCAATCTCTTCAGGCTGTGCCGGGCGGCCCATCGGCGTGTTCGCGCCAAACTTTTTCAGCTTTTCTTCCGACATGCCCTCATCCGACGGATTAAGCGGCGTCCACACCGGACCCGGCGCCACCGCGTTTACGCGAATGCCTTTTTCAAGGAGATTTTGGGCTAGGCTTCGCGTGAAAGCGTCGATCGCACCTTTGGTGGATGAGTAATCAAGAAGAGTTTTGTTGCCGAAGATGGAAGTTTCCGAACTTGTTGCAATGATGCTTGAACCCGGCTTCATGTGAGGTACGGCGAATTTCGCTAAGTGAAAGTAAGCTTCAATGTTCGTTTTAAACGTGTACTCCCACTCTTCAGTCGATATGTCTTCCAAATCTTCTTTTCGCATTTGATGGGCGGCATTGCTGACGAGGATATCGAGCGTGCCGAACTCGGCGACCGTCCGATCAATCGCTTCTTTGCAAAACTCAGGCTGTGAGAGATCGCCATCGATTAGAAGGCATTGGCGGCCTTCCTTTTCGATAGCGGCGCGCGTTTCATCGGCGTCTTTTTTCTCTTCGGGTAGAAAAGTGATGGCGACGTCAGCGCCCTCGCGTGCATACAAGACGGCCACGGCGCGACCGATGCCGGAGTCGCCCCCGGTGACTAAAGCGATTTTGCCTTCAAGCTTGCCCGCAGCTTTGTAGGCGGGAGCTTGGTAGCGCGGTTTCGGAGATAGTTCCGCTTCCAGGCCCGGCGATTGTTGCTTCTGATTCGGGAACGGCGGTTTTGGTTGTTGCGGTTCAGACGAATCGTGATCCATGCGGAATCCTCCTTACACTCAATCGCCACGTCGCGCCCGCGAGCCTTCCACGGCCCGTTGGCCTGAGGCAAACGTATCGAAAAGCTTAGCATCGAGAGGTGTCTGGATTCTGAATCAAGGTGCGAGGAAAAGGATAAGAATCTATCAAATGCTTA
>SYLX01000106.1 GCA_005808505.1 Bdellovibrionales bacterium
GAAAGAAGATGAGTTCATCACGCACTACGAAGCTTCAACGTTCCCGAAAGTAAAAATGAGCCCTGAAGAGATCGGGCTGAAAGAAGCTTTCTGGGGAATCGCGATGGAAGCCTGTGCAAAGGTCGGGCTCGTGACGGCGGCGAAGAAAGCCGCATAAAAAAAGAGGGACTTTCAATCGAAGTCCCTTTCGCAAAGGGCTCCGCGAGATACGCGGCGCCCTTTTTTATTTTCACGACCTAGAATGCAATACCAATCATGAAGTCGAGCGAAAGGCCCGCACCGCCGGTGTTGATCTCTTCATCTGGACGACCGTCGCTGAATTTAACTTTCGTTTTTCCGGTCGTGGTGAAGTCGTAACCCGCACCCAAGTTCAAATTGAAGTTGTCCCAGAACCAGTGGTAGCCGACGAGACCCGTGAAAACGACACCCGAGTTATCGGCAGTTGCGCGAGTGCCTGTCGTCGTTGAAGTCCCCTTTACGTCGACTTTGTAATACTGAACCATCGGCGTGACGTACCAACCTGTTTGAAAAACACCGCGAGGGTAGTAAGTACCGCGCATGCCAAACTTCTGCTGGCTGACGTCGAGCTTTACCTTGTCGGTGTTCGAATCAACTTCAGGGTCGAGGTTCAAAATCGTGACGGTCGGACCAATCGCGAATTGATCAGTCACTGCCATCTCGGCGTCGATGTTGTACCAGCCGAGAAGCGCGCCTAAAGGTGCGATGCGAACGTTGAAGCGATGATCGGTGCTGCCGCCATCATCATCTTGAGCTTGAGCGGTGGTCGCAAAAGAAGTCAGAGCGATCAAAAGCGAACAAAGACCGAGACGAAATGCCATGAGTTCCTCTTCCTGAATTGGTTGGTGGAGTCCGTGTTGTCTTTCATTGATACATGGCAGTTTTGCGCAACACAACTGACAAGCTCTAAGAGCAGTCCTCGGTTGAGCAGAGAGCTGTTCCGCCGTTGGATCGAAACGCCAAATAAAAAAAGGCGACCCCGGAGGACCGCCTTTTTAAGTCTCAAACCAAAATCCAATGAGCTTAGTACTTCATCAGATTTTCAACGTTGAGTTTTCCGCCCGAAACGGATTTGCCGTTGAGCGAGTTGATCGGCTTCGAAGACTTCATGATCGCGTCGCGAACTTCGCGCCATGTCGCATTCGGATTCACCGACCAGTAGAGAGCCGCAGCACCCGCGACGTGAGGAGTCGCCATCGATGTTCCGTCCCAAGTTGCCTTGATGCCGTACATGTCGATGACCGTGTCGCTGTATTTTCCGCCAGCCGTTGTCGAGAACACGACAACGCCAGGAGCTCCGATATCAACCGACTTCGATCCCCAGTTCGAGAACGAACCTAGCTTATCGCCCGAATCAAGAGCGGCAACCGAAACGATGTTTTCGTGATCGTAGCTTGCAGGATACGCAGGCTTTGCGTCTTTGTCGTTGTCGTAGCCTACACCTTGGTGACCATTGCCAGCCGCCGCGATGAAGAGAACGCCTGCATCTTGCGCCGCTTTGATCGCGTCGCGAAGAGCTTGGTTTTGTGCACCGTCAGCGGGATCTTCGCCTTCTGAACCCCAAGAGTTCGAAAGTACTTTCGCGCCCATTTTTACTGCGTAGTTAATCGACTGGATCGCGCCGGCAGTGGAGCCTTCGCCTTTTTCGCTCAAGAAACGAAGAACCATGATCTTCGTTTCGGGAGCAACGCCCGCGATGCCGCGACCGTTGTCGGCGATCGCGCCAACGTTACCCGCGCAGTGAGTTCCGTGACCGGGATTGCCGCCGCCCATGAGGAGGTCGAGACCTTCCATATATAGGTCGTACGGTTTGTTATCGTTGGAGACGAAGTCCCAACCGATGGTGTCGTCGATGAAGCCGTTGTTGTCGTCGTCGACTCCGTTCGTCGCTTTGTTGCGACCTTGCGAATCGGTTCCGCTCTCACCAGCGTTGCGCCAGAGGTTGTCCGTCAAATCTTCGTGCGTGTAATCAACACCTGTGTCGATGACCGCGACGATCGTTCCTTTGCCGCGGCCTTGGCCCCAGCTGCCTTTGACGTTGTTATCGTTCATGCCCCATTGCTTCGAATACTCGCCGTCAGTTCCGGATCCGCCGGGACCACGCGCGGGAATGTCGAGATTGTCGGGTTTCTTAGGAGCCGCTGCTTGGGCTTCGCGAATCTCGGCTAAGCGTGCGCGCAGAGCGGGATCGTTCACGCGATAGTTGTTGAGGAGACGCACGGGATAGTTAGGCTGCGTCGCCAACACATTGGGATTTGAACGAAGATCCCGTAGACTCCGGTCTTGAATCTGTTTGTCGGCAAACTGAATGCGGACCCACTGTCCGTCGCCGAGGTTCTCGATCTTGGCCCCCCCAGTCTGAGCCCTGAGCGCGTATCGGTTGGCTGCTTTCGCATCGGTGAATTTGACGAGCAGATCTTTGGTGTCGGTCGTGGCGTTTGCCACGCCGGCCCAAAGAACTAATGCTCCCATGATCTGCAGACTGAGCTGAAGACGCTTCATGAATCCCTCCGTGATTAACTTCATGACAGTTTAAAAAAACGAACTGAGCGGTCTTGTCCTCTTTGGCCTCGCTCTTCTATTGAACAAAGCCGCCGAAGATCTTTCTGTCTCGCGATTCACCTGAAAAGGCCCCCCGAACCGCAATTGGCTGAAAGTCTAGGCATCAGTAGACACAGCTTTCAAGCGTGAATCCTGACAGAATTTAAAATCTCTGAAGTCAGAGCGCAGCATTCTGTGCAGATTGACGACACTCAATGCTCAATCCGTGAGCATTGAGTGACTAGAGGCGAATCAGCTTTCCGCTCGCGACACCTGCTGAGTTTCTCGGTGGGCGAGAGTGCTGTCGAAGAAAAATTGTTCGCGAGCGTGGTGCTCGAAGCGCGACTTTATTCGCTCTTCACGAGCTGTCTTTTTGAGATGGACTCTCATTCTGATTGCGAGCAATGATTTGTCGAACCTAAATGACAAGCAAGTGACAAGCCCTAGGGCCTGTGTTACGAGACGAAGGTTATCTTAAAGTCGCGTTTCGTCAGAGCTTTTGTCTGAGTTAATACATCGCTTGATCACCGGTGATCGAGTTGGGTTCACGAAAAGAACCCAGTGAGTTGGCAGCAGTTTCGATCATGTTCGAAAACTTCCCTTAGCGATCGTCTTTCGGTGATCGTGAAGTGGCACGGTGTCTCGAGCGAGTGAAAAACCCATTGCCTCTCCTCGAAAACGGATTCCGCGAAGACCATCTCAGAAAATCCTCTCAAAAGACGAAAGAACCCGCGACTCTGCGGGCGACCTGATCCTAGACTACGCATAGGTCATGAGCTTTGATGAAACCTAAGCGTGCGCCGACGGAAACAGCGGTCGAACAGACGACGAGCGAACGACGATGGACTGACCGACCACGGTTTTGGAAGAGAACCGAATAAGAACCGAATCGATTCTCACGCAGACGATTCGAATCAGACTTAGGACGACGTATGAGTAATGTAACTGCAAACTCGAATGCACCCGTTGCGCAAAATCAACCGATGGCGCCGAGCGAGCTCGAAGAATCAGCTCGCTCCTTCGCCTTCACCACGCGCCTCGACGCGATCGTCGCTTGGGGCCGCAAAAACTCTCTCTGGCCGATGCCTTACGGTACCGCATGCTGCGGGATCGAGCTGATGTCGGTCATGGGACCCAAATACGACCTCGCGCGCTTTGGTGCCGAAGTCGTGCGTTTCTCGCCTCGCCAAGCGGACATGTTGGTCGTCGCGGGTACGATCACCGAAAAGATGGCACCGGTTCTCGTGCACATCTACGAGCAAATGCTTGAGCCCAAGTACGTGATCTCGATGGGCGCATGTGCGAGCTCGGGCGGCTTCTACCGCGCTTACCACGTTCTTCAAGGCATCGATAAGGTCATCCCGGTTGACGTTTTCGTACCCGGTTGCCCTCCGACGCCCGAAGCGGTTCTCGACGGCGTTCTCGCGCTTCAACGCATGATCGCGACGAATACACCGCGCCCGTGGGTCGACAACTGGAAGCGACCCGAGTGGCTGAAGCCTCTCTGATCTTCAAAGGTTCAGAGAGCGCTGACTGATTAAGAGTTAAAGACAAAAGCAACACAGGAAAACTGGAATGGCGACTCAACATCTTGAGACCCTGAAATCAGAGCTTGCACCGCTCGCGAGAGATCGCTTCAGCGCGTACAAGTTCTACACGACACCGTACAATGACGATGTTCTCGAACTTCCGAAGGAAGACATCGTCAACGTCCTCAAGTTCTTGCGCGAAACGGGCAAGTTCGACTTCCTCATGGACATCTGCGGTGCCGATTACTTAAACAACATGACGGGCCGTCAAAAGCGGTTCGACGTTGTTTACCACCTCTTCAGCTCGCGCAACTACCAGCGCGTTCGCTTGAAAGTTCAAGTCGGTGAGAACGAATCCGTTCCGAGCGTTACGCCTTACTGGAAAGGTGCGAACTTCTTCGAGCGCGAAACTTACGACATGTTCGGCATTCGATTCGAAGGGCATCCAAACCTTTCGCGTCTTCTTTGCCACCACGAGTTCGTAGGTCATCCACTTCGCAAAGATTACGATGCTGATAACCAACAGCACTGCTCCGCACCACTTCCTTTGCACTTCGAACCCGACGCAAATTGGAAACCCGAAGGACGCAGTCTCGTTCCGTTGAACATCGGACCTTCGCATCCTTCTACGCACGGAACTCTTCGCATCATGGCGGAGCTCGACGGCGAAACGATCGCGCGCGCGAACGTGGAGCTAGGCTTCTTGCATCGCTGCTTTGAAAAGATGGCGGAGACGCATCCGTACAACCAAGTTATTCCGTATACCGATCGCTTGAACTACTGTTCAGCTCCGTTGAACAACGTAGCTTATTGCAAAGCGGTTGAGCGTATGCTCGGCGTTGAAGTTCCCGCAAAAGCGCAGGCAATGCGCGTGATCCTCTCTGAGCTCTCTCGCGTGATCGATCACATCGTTTGTATCGGTGCGAACGCGGTCGACTTGGGAGCACTTACGACGTTCTTCCATCTCTTCACGTACCGCGAGATGGTTTATTCGCTCTTCGAAAAACTTTGCGGCGCACGCCTCACGGTTTCGCTCACGCGAATCGGCGGCATGGCGTACGATGCGCCTCCGGGTTGGTTCGATGACGTTCTCGAGACGGTGAAAAAAATCCGTGTCGGTGTCGACGAGCTCGATCGCCTTCTTACTAACAACAAAATCTGGATCCAGCGTACGCAAGGTGTCGGCGCCATCTCGGCCGAAAACGCGATCGCATGGGGCTACACGGGGCCTTGCTTGCGCGCAGCTGGCGTGAGTCTCGATCTTCGCAAAGCTCAGCCTTACTACGGTTACGATCAACTCGATTGGGATGTTCCGATCGGTTCGACCGGCGACGTTTATGATCGCTACTTGGTCCGCGTGGCCGAGATGCGTGAGTCGCTCAAGATCGTTGAGCAAGTTTGCAAAAACATCCCGGCAGGTGATTTCACGATTCGCGATAAGTCGATCGTGCTCCCCGAAAAGAAAGACGTTTACGGCAACATCGAAGGCCTCATGAACCACTTCATGTTGGTGATCAAAGGTCTTCGTCCGCCAGCTGGTGAAATCTACGATGCTACCGAAGGCGGCAACGGTGAGCTTGGCTTCTACTTGATCAGCGACGGCTCCGGCAGACCTTATCGCTTGCACTGCCGTCCGCCGTGCTTCGCGATCTATCAATCGTTCTCGGAGCAAGTCACCGGTGGCCTCGTAGCTGACGTCATCTCGATTTTGGGTAGCATGAATTTGATCGCGGGCGAACTCGACCGCTAAAGGAAGAGATCAGAGGAACAGCAGATGTTTAAACTTTCCGAAGCAGGTTTGAAATACGTCAAGAACGAGCTGACTCGCTACGAGACTAAACAGTCGGCGATCATCCGCTCGCTCTATCGCGCACAAGAAGAGAACAACGGCTGGGTCAGCCCGGAAGTTATCCAACACTTGTCAGAAGTGATGGGAATCCCCGCCGCCCAGATCGAAGAAGTTTCGACGTTCTACACGATGTTCAACAAGGAACCCGTGGGCAAATATCACATCCAGGTTTGCTGCACGCTTACGTGCGGCATGCTCGGGGGACGTGAGCTCGCAGACACGATGATGAAAGAAGCTGGCTGCGCGAAGCTCGGTGAAACGTCGAAGGACGGCCTCTTCACTTTCTCGAAAGTGGAGTGCCTCGGCTCTTGCGACACGGCCCCTATGCTTCAAGTCAACCGCGACCCTTACATCGAAAGCCTCGACGAGAAAAAAGGCATCGAGCTGGTCAAAGCACTGCGCGCTAAAGGCGGGCAGGGCGCCGGCGGAGTGAAGGAACTCTAATCATGGCAGAAGTTAAATACCTCTCCGAACACTACGACAAAAAAGAGTACCGCTCGCTCGAAGGTTACAAAAAACTCGGCGGCTACGAAATGCTCGCAAAAGCGCTCAAGATGCAGCCGCAAGCGATCATCGACGAGGTGAAAGCATCCGGTCTTCGCGGCCGCGGGGGCGCAGGCTTTCCGACTGGTGTGAAGTGGGGCTTCCTCCCGAAAAACGGTGAGCCTCGTTACCTTCTCTGCAACGCGGACGAATCAGAGCCCGGCACTTTCAAAGACCGCGTGATGATGGAAAAAGCTCCGCACCAACTCATCGAAGGCATGATCATCTCGTGCTTCGCGTTTGGTGCGCACAAGGCTTACATCTACATTCGCGGTGAATACACGGGCCCCGCCGAAATCCTGAACAACGCGATTCGCGAAGCGAAGGCGGCAGGTCTTCTCGGCAAGAACATCTTGGGATCCGGCTTCGACTGCGATCTCGATTTGTACATCGGTGCAGGCGCGTACATCTGCGGCGAAGAGACGGGACTCATCTCGTCTCTCGAAGGTTACAAAGGTCAGCCGAAATTGAAACCGCCGTTCCCGGCTGTTCAAGGCTACCTTCGCAAACCCACGATCGTGAACAACGTTGAAACTCTCGCAGCAGTCGTGAACATCATCCGCGACGGCGCTCAAGGTTACCGCAAGTACGGAACCGAAAAGTCGGCGGGAACAAAGCTCTTCTCGATCAGCGGTAACGTGAACAAGCCCGGCACGTATGAAGTTCCACTCGGTTATAAGTTGATGGACCTCATCAACATCGAGTGCGGCGGAATGAAGTCGGGTCGCAAACTCAAAGCGGTTGTTCCTGGTGGATCCAGCGCGCCTGTTCTCACGGCGGCTGAATGCGAGAACGCAACTCTCGACTACGAATGTCTTGCGGGCTTGGGATCGATGTTGGGTTCGGGCGCGATCATCGTGATCGATGACTCGAACTGCATGGTCGATACTCTCAGCACGATCACGCACTTCTACCATCACGAATCTTGCGGTCAGTGTACGCCCTGCCGCGAAGGTACGGGCTGGATCGAAAAGATCATTCACGGAATCGTTCATGGCCACGGAAAACCGGGCGATGTCGATCTCTTGATCAAGATCTCCGACAATATGAAAGGGCGCACGATCTGCGCACTTTCGGATGCGGCGGCACTCCCGGTCCTGAGCTTCGTCACGAAATTCCGCGACGAGTTCGAATATTTCATCAAAGAGAAACGCTCTAAAGTTAAAGGGACGCAGATCTATGCCCAAATGCACCATTAACGGCAAAGAACTCGAAGTAAAAGAAGGCACGACGGTCATCGAAGCGATGCGTGCCGATCAGATGGACATCGCGCACTACTGCTGGCACCCGGGCTTGAGCGTTGCGGGCGTTTGCCGTCTTTGCATGGTTGAAATCCAAACTCCGCCGCCGCCGAATGCTCCTGCGGGAAC
>SYLX01000107.1 GCA_005808505.1 Bdellovibrionales bacterium
AAAGCGCACCCGGACATCTACAACATCTTGTTGCAGGTAATGGATAACGGAACGCTCACCGACTCGCACGGAAAGACGGCGGACTTCCGCAACGTCATCTTGATCCTCACGACGAATGCGGGTGCCGCAGACGCGCAGAAGAGCGCCGTCGGCATCAACCCCGGCTCGCCTGCGGATAAGACGATGGAGGCAATCAAACGCTCGTTTACGCCAGAGTTCATCAACCGCTTGGATGCGATCGTGCACTTCACGCAGTTGCCTGAAGACGTCGTTCTTCAAGTTGTGCGCAAGTTCATGGGCGAACTCGGCAAACAGCTTGAGAAGAAAAAAATCACGATCACGGCAACGGAAGAAGCCGAGAAGTGGCTCCTCAAGAAGGGTTACGATCCGCTCTACGGCGCGCGTCCTTTGGCCCGCACGATCGACGAGCACATCAAAAAGCCTCTGGTGGACGAGATCTTGTTCGGAAAACTCGAGAAAGGCGGCAAAGTCGTTGTGGATATCGAGAACGACAAGCCTGTCTTTAAGTTCTAGACTAGACTACTCCGAAAGAAACTCGGAACCCTGCCCCGACCTCATAATCAAAAGGTCGTGGCAGGGTTTTCTGTTTATTGATTAAAACTCGTTTTTTGCCTTGATCAGGCCGACAAGCAACATTGAGAGCGTAAGAGGTTGTTGCATGTTGGTCGTTTATATTTCGGCAGCTGCCTATTTGATTGTTCAAAAGTACATTCCCGGCGGCGAAGATTTCGCCCTTTTATCTTTTGTCTTGATCGGCTTAGTTTCAATTTCCAACATCGCCCAACCAAGACTGTTGTATCAAAGATTTGCTTCATTCCTCCTGTCCATCTCCTCGGTCGCGTTCGTCTGTATGGCCTTCTACCAGCGCTCTTCTGGCCTGGACTTTGACATTTGGCAGATTGTCGATAATCCAACCGAAGCGCTAAAGAGTGTTTATTTGTTTTGGGGCCTCTTGACGAGTGTCACCCTTTTCGTTGTGGCCTGCTCTCTTATCATGGTGACAAATTATCTTTTGCTGAGAGCCCTGCCGTCCTTGGAAAAAAAGATTCGTGGCACTTCCCGCTTTGCGCGGTTTGCGACTTACGGGGCACTAAGTTTGTTTATTTTAGGGCCTTCGATCTTTAGGGGCGCTTACGTAGTTCGTGGATATGCTGTCGACAACGGTTTAACTCCTGTTGATATCATTTGGGAGAGTTTACCTTCGGCGCAAGCTAGCAATGGCGAAAGTCTTTTCATTCTTCAGCTGGAGAGTCTCAATTCGTCCGCGCTATTTCACAAGACGGCTGGCACTTATCGACCTGTCGTGGATCTACCTGGTGCCAAACTCTTGGAAGAAAAAGGTGCTGTTTGGTTCCCGCGGTTCTGGGCGAGCAACGTGGGAACACACATGGGCACATTAAGTATTTTATGTGGCGCTAGCGGCACCCTTGGTTACAAAATAATAGAACCACCCTCAGGACACGAATGTTTACCTGAAGTCTTCAAGAAGGCGGGATACCGCACGGACTATTACTATTCTTTCAACGAAGGCGATTTTTACAGTCTGGAGAGCAAAGTGGCTCTTCTCGGCTTCGAGAATTTCTACTTCGGGGAAAAGCTCATGGAGCCGACCGACGAATTTTTTTCCTGGGGCTACAACGACTGCACTTTCTATCATCGAGCCTTCGACCACATGAAAGCGTCTAGGCTCAAGCGAGAGAAGAGTTTCACGTATTTTTCCGTTCACATGAATCACGCGCCATTTGCGCGGCACCTAAAAATCAAGCATCCCTTTGAAGATCCGACATCTCTTGAGCAAACCTATGTTAATTCGGCCTTCGAACAGGATCATTGTCTAAAGGAGTTTGTCGAACGGTTCGAGGCACTCGATCAAGATGACATTCATCTCATGATCGTCGGGGATCACAGCTTCCCCGTGCGCGACCGCAAAGAAATGGTAGACGCCTACTCGACGGGATTTTGGTATCTTCCCCCGAAGAAACGGCGACCTGAGTTCGCACCTGGAGCACGCCCGAACATTCGACCGGCTCAAGATCAAATCGCGAGTACAGCTGTTGATTTGATTTTCGGTTCGAAAAATCGCTCCTCATTCGCATGGGCGCTCAAAGGGCAGGAGAAACCTGATTTCTTTCGAGACTGCCACCTGATCGCGGATCCTCTGAAAAGATCTGCCTTCGTCGTTCGGGAAGATGAAGCCATTGAGATTAGTCTTCGTAAACGCAGATTCTACCAATACCAGGAAGAAAACGATTTCAGTCTTAAGAGAGAACTTCTCACGCACTGGGATTGGTCAGATGTCAAAATGCCGCGAAATTGTCTGAAACCAGTCCAACGCGGGATCTCGAGTACGGTCTGGTAAGTCGGTAGTGCCAGGCACCCTAAACTTCGAACCGCAATTGCGCGGTATTTGATTCCGACTTTTTGGCGGCGAGCCTTGCTCCGATCCCGATCAACCGCACAGCTTCGCTCCGACGCTCAAACGCCGCCGCAAGTAGCGGCTCAAAATCCGAGGGCTTCGGGTAACCTTCAAAAACAGTTTCGTGAGTCGTATGTTGGAAGTCGTGGAACTTTACCTTTACGAAAATCCCGCGGATGCGATCACCGATTCCGGCTCTCACGGCCCGCTCGTTCCAGTCGTCGTACAGCTCAGGTAGCTTTTCAATGCAGGCCTCGAGCGATTCTAGATTTTGCGAATACGTTTCTTCAACCGAGAGAGATTTTCGCTCTCGATTTTCCCGCACCGGTCGATTATCGATGCCACGCGAGTAATCAAAGAGTTCAACGCCCCAGCTTCCGAACATTCCGGTGAGCTCCGACATCGTGTACTTCTGAAGATCTCCGCACGTCATGATTCCGCGCCGATGCATCTTTTCGGCGGTGACTTTGCCAACGCCCCAAATCTTTGTGATCGGGAGAGGCTTCATGAACGCGTCGATCTGCTCCGGTCGAATCACGGCAAGTCCGTTGGGTTTGTTGAGCTCGCTCGCGATTTTCGCGAGAAACTTGTTCGGCGCGACTCCGGCAGAGGCGGTGAGACCCGTTTCCTCTTGGATCAGGCGTCTGATTTCGGCCGCGATCTTCGTCGCACTTCCACCGAAGAGCTCGCTCCCCGTCACGTCCAAATAGGCCTCGTCGAGCGAGAGCGGCTCGATCCGCGGCGTGAAGCGCTCAAAGATCTCGCGCACGCGACGGCTTTCTTTCTTGTACTTCGCAAAATCAGGTCGCACGAGAATCAGCTGTGGGCACAACCGCAGCGCCGTTGCCGTGGCCATGGCAGAGCGTACGCCGAACTTACGCGCCTCGTAGCTTGCGGTCGCGATGACACCGCGGCCCTCTGGACTGCCGCCAACTCCAACGGGCAAACCACGGATCTCGGGCCGGTCGCGTTGCTCGACGGCGGCGTAAAACGAGTCCATATCCACGTGGATGATCTTGCGGCTCATTCCTCTAGATTACCCGTCCTTAGTCCAGTTCGGCAAGACGTGGGCGTCCTCCCTTACGCAACTTCTAGCCTCTTGTGCTTGGATCAGATGTGATCGGAAAATGAACTTTTCCAGCCATTAATAACGGGATGAATAAGCAATGAAGAAGTGGATCGGTTCGACCGTAGGTTGGGGCGTTACTCTGGGCGCTTTTATCTGCGCTTGCTCAAGCCTCACCAAAAAAGAGGTGGTAGCACCGTTCGGGCTCCCGCCCGCGCACTTCCCTGCCGACGCCGCAGGTTCGGCGCAGACAGAACCCGAAGCCCAAGTTGCGTTCTGGAATCAGTGGCTCGCGACTAATCCCAGCGAAGAAGCAAAACTTCTCGTCGACTATCGAAGCGCCAAGACGCTCTCGGAAAAGCAGCCAAAAGCCGCCTGCGAGTTGTACCTAACGCTCGCGGAACATCCGCGTTTTCCCGCCGCGCGAGTTGCGGGCTACCGCGCTCTTGAAGTTTGCGATTCAACTCCGCGACTCACCGAACTCTCTGATGATCTTGCTCGTCAATCTTCCGAGACTTGGTTGCGCGATCTCGCGATGCGCTCTTCGCTCGAGCGCGCCATTCACGCGGGCGACAAAACCGCCGAAATGCGTCTTCAGATGGAGCTTGCGTCGAGCGAGTCCGTGCAGGCAGATCAAATCAAACGCCTTGAGAGAAGCGTAAAGCTAGCGCGCGAACTCGGTGACCGAGCGTTTGAAACGCAAGCGTTCACAGCTTTGAATCGGGCAGCTCCGCGAACAATCGCGAACCCGAAGCCTGAGCAATATCTCATGGTCGCAAACGATCTTCGCCGCGCACGCAGCTTTGATCGCGCGCGGGAACTCTACGAAAGAGTCGCGAGCAGCGATGCCTTTAACGACAACGACAAACTCAAAGCGCTTGACGGCATCCGCATGAGCTACAAGCTCGAACAAAATCGCGAGAAGTTTCTCGAAGAAACTCGCCGCTACGCGGAGTTTGCGAAACAAAAGTTTTATACCGAAGCGCTCAAATCTAAAAAGCGCCCCGGTCAGTACGCCAAGTATCTCGATACGAGGCTCACGCTTGCGCGCGCGATCTGGACGGAAAACTCTCCTCGCGAGGCTGACCAAATCCTTCGCGCGGTCGAAAAAGATCTCAAAGGTCGTTATCCTGTTGATGAAAGTCTCTTCATCCGCGCGCGCATCGAAGAAGAAGCCGGACGTCTCGATCAATCCGTGAAACTTCTCGACACCATCAACGATCGGCGCGTAGCGGATCGCGCTCTTCGCCAGAAGATTCAGTGGTTCCGAGCGTGGAACTTAAGAAAAGTCGGTAAGCTCCAAGAAGCTAGCGTTCTTCTCGAGCGTCTCGTCGCCGAGGAAGAAACCCCGTCACTCCAAGCACGCAACCGCTTCTGGCTCGGTCGCGTCTTCAAAGATCTCGGAGATAAACAAAAGGCCGACGACCAATTCAACTGGCTCATCGCTAACGATCCAATCGGATATTACGGAACCATTGCCTACCGCGAACTAGGTCAGACACTTCCGTCGCTCCGAGCGGCAACTCCTGCGCGAGGACTCGCGAGCTCGGAGTCCTCGGCAAAATCTTTAATGACCGATGAGGAAACTCTCTTCTCGTGGCTCGTTGCAAGTGATGAAAAAGATCTTGCGCGCCGTTACCTCGACTCCATTTCGCAACAGCGTCGTAGTGAGTGGAACGACGAGCAGACTCTCGAGTTTTTCCAACACTACGCTCGTGCCGGAGCCTACCAATCTCTTTTCGCTCGCCTTTCCGAAACTCAACCCGAGACGCGAAAGCAAATCCTCGAAAAACAACCGGAACTTATTTTCCCTCGCTCCTGGAAGCCTTTGATCGACTCGGCCGGCGCGAAGTACGGAGTGGCTCCTGAACTTGTTATGTCGATCATCCGCCAAGAATCGTCGTTTAATCCCACGGCTCGTAGCCACGCGGATGCGTTCGGCCTCATGCAACTGATTCCCGAAATGGCGAAACGTGCGAGTGCTTCGACGGGGGTTCGCGTTCAAGCGCACGAAGACCTCTACAAACCGGAGACGAACATTCCGCTCGGCACGGCATTCTTGAAAGAGCTCTTTGAGAAGTGGAACAACCGTTTCATTCCGGCTGTCGCGAGTTACAATGCGAGCGAGAAAGCCGTTCTCGGTTGGCTCAAAACGCGTGATCGAAAAGATCCTCTTCAGTTCATCGAAGACATTCCCTACGAGGAAACCAAAGGATACGTAAAACTCGTGATGCGAAATTACGTATTTTACTCGCGAATGAACGCGGCCGCTTCGGGCGTGGTCTTCCCCGAGTGGTGTCTACAGGGTTTACAGGACATCAATCCCTGACCACCAAGTTGACGGAATCTCAATCCGATACCCAATAAAATCCGCAACTTAGGCACCATTTTCCTAAGGTTCGCACGGCATTGGCTTTGCTCCTTCTTCCATCAAACGCTTGAGGAAGGACCGCACCATGCCCGCAAACAAATCGAACCAGCAGAATGCTCCGGCGAATAAGACCTGGCTCAACGCTGGCATTGCGATCTTCTCCGTTTTCGCGACTCTTGCGGGATGGGGCTTCCTCAACGGACGCGTCAACGACCAAGATCAAGCAACCGAAGCTTCGCGTGTTCGCCCGGCTAACGCTACGACCGCAAAGGAAGGCAACGAGCGCGAAGCTCTTCTCGGCGAAGCACGCTCGGAGAAAAAGAAAACCAACGGCGAATCCAACATCCTTTTCAATGACCCCTTTATCCAAAACAAATGGGGTCTTGAACGTACCTCCGCTCAACGCGCTTGGGAGATCACACAAGGCTCAAAAGACATCGTCGTTGCCGTCATCGATACCGGCATCGACGTGGATCATAAAGATCTCGCGGCTAATCTCTGGGAGAATCCCGGCGAAACCGGCGTCGTCGATAACGAGCTCTGCCGCCGCATGAAGGCTCCCCTCGAAGTGCGCGATTGCAACAAAGCGATCAACGGCAAAGACGATGACGGAAACGGCTTCACCGACGACGTTCACGGCTGGAACTTCGTTCACAACAATCACTCGCTCACCGACAACCACAATCATGGAACACACATCTCGGGAATCATCGGCGCAAAAGGCGGCAACGGCTTCGGCATCAGCGGCGTGTCGCCGAACGTGAGCATCATGACGTTGAAGTATTATGATCCCAAGGCTTCCAACACCAACAACTTGAAGAACACGATTCAAGCGATCCGTTACGCGATCAAGATGAAGGCTAACATCATCAACTACTCAGGTGGCGGTACGGATTATTCGGCTGAAGAATACGCAGCGGTGAAAGAAGCTGAGCGCGCAGGTATTCTCTTTATCGCGGCCGCAGGTAACGAGCGTTCGAACTCTGACGAAGCCGGTAAGCACTATTATCCGGCGGATTATGATCTCACGAACGTGATCTCGGTGACGGCGGTGAACAAAGAAGAAACGAAGGTCCTCGCTTCTTCGAACTACGGGGTTCGCACGGTCGACCTCGCGGCTCCTGGTGAAAACATTTACTCGACCCTCCCCGGAAACTCGTTCGGCGTCATGACCGGAACATCGCAAGCTACGGCATTCGTAACCGGCGTTGCCGCGCTCATCATGGCTCACAACAGCGAGTTCAAAGCGAACGACATCAAGAAGTACATCTTGCGCACGGGTGATGAGTATTCAACGCTTCTTTCGAAAACAGGTACGGCGAAACTCCTGAACTCTTACAAAGCTCTCACGAGCCTTGATAAAGGTGTCTCGGCGACGGGTGTTGTTGCTGCGAATACGGCTAAAGTTGGCGCGCGCGCTTTCGCGGCCGATCAGAACTTAAAGAACCAAAAGTTCAACGTGTCGGCTCTGAACAACACGGGTGCTGTGGGTGACGAGAACGAAGAGCCCGCAGAGGCGATCGCGATGTTCGGTCGCAACTTCTTGAAAGCCGTTGAAGACGGACGTGTAAAAGGCCTCGAAGCTCAACAAGAACTTCGCCGCCGTTGATTCTTACGCGAGCAAATTAATAGCGTGGAGGGCGCAGAAAAAAGCGCACTCCGAACAAGAGCGCTAGCATCGCAAATCCCAGCCCGGCCAGATTCTTATAGCCCGGGAGCATAAAGCCCATCACCATCAAGGCACTCGCTAGCGCAATGGCGAGTGAATTGAGCTTGGGGATGCGGAACGACCAGTTGCCCGTTTCGGGCTCAATTTCCATTCGGTAGCTTGCGAATGCGACGATCTTTCGCCTCATCTGCTGCGCGATTTCTTCCGTCGGAGACACACTCAAAATGCGCTGATACTTTTGCGAAGCGTACGGAAGAGCCTCTACCGCATGGCAGGCCGCTAAGAATCGATCGTGGCTGGCGAGATTTTCGTAGTCTTCCATCACCTTCGACCAAAGCTCTTCAAGGTTCCGACGGTCGTTCGTCCCGAGATCCACCAAGAGAGGGTCAACCGTTTCGTTTTTGACTTTAGCTTTAGCAAATTTAGCAAAAACGACGCCGCAGTAACGACATTCGCTCGACGAAAGCGAATTGCGCGAACCGCACTTTGGACACCGAAGTTCTGCAAGAGTCGGCGCGCGCTCCGCAGGTCTTCGAAAAGATGAGTTCGGCTCAATCGATGATCGAGCGATGGGTTTCCGTTCAATCGGTCCTCGTTCAACGGATGCGCCGGAAGAACGATCTTCATTAGGCGTTCGATCGCTATCGCCTCCTGGCTCCTCTCCCATAATCGGATACGTTTCGAGCAAGCCAGTCGAAGCTTCCGCAAGATCTTCGGGAGTCGCGCGCGCACCGAATTTCTGTTGGCACGCAACACAGTTGAAGCGAGGGTTCGTATTCGCACCTTGGAGCTGAAGCGTCCCGATCGAGTAGAGCTTTCGGCAGTGCGGGCAACGCATGCGGTAGAGATCGTTTTCAATCGGCGCGAATTGCGTTTGATCTTTAGCAGGCGCTACGGCTTCCGTCTCAGCCGAATCGGCAAGTAGGTCCGTGTATTGACCGGGCGACTGCTCACGAGCTTGGTCAAAAGATTGGCCGACGAACTCATCGGCGAAATCGTCAGGCGTTGTGTGCGAACCGTTGGTTCTGTTTATCACGGCGTCCTCCACTGACTTATCCGTGTTTCGTGAGCCCGTATTTTAGAGGCCCTTTTTGACATCGATCTTCGGTGCCCATTCAGAATTTTTGATGGTACAACGGACCCATGTCGTCAAAAGAATCGCAGCCAGATACTTCGTCTCTGACAGGATCAAATGAGCCCAACACAGACGCTAACAGTAAGACGCCGTCCAATAGCGCATCGGTTAGCTTTTGGTCTCGTTACCGGCTTCCAATTCTATCAGGATTGCTTGTTGGAACAAGCTATATTCCCTTTCCACCTTGGGCGTTGTTTTTTTGTTTAGTGCCGCTCTTTTTATTTTGGTTAAGGGCACCTTCGAAGAAGGTCGCGTTCTTCGGCGGATGGATCACGCAATTCATTCTGAACTTGATCGGCTTTCACTGGATTGCTTACACCGCAAGCGAGTTTGGACATTTCCCCTGGTGGGGAGGCGTGCTGACACTGCTCGGTTTTGCGGCCATTGCGCATCTGCATTACCCCATTGCAGGCTGGCTTACGCACATCGCGATGAAGCGTTTTAAGCTCTCACCGATGGCGACGTTTTTGTTCATGGCTTTCGCTTTCTGTCTTTGCGATCGCCTCTACCCGATGATCTTTCCGTGGCATCTAGGTTACCCGTGGCTTTGGGCGAATCTTCCGGGCGCCCAGTTTGCAGACGTCATCGGCTTCGAAGGTCTCAACTACATCACTATTTTCGTGAATATGTTGATCGCCATCGCTGTGAACGAAGGATTGCTCATACGCGAGAACCCATCTCGTACCCGCGCGATAAAGTTCGCGGCAGTCGGCGTCGCGATCGTGGTGATCGTGAATCTTCTCGGTCTCGGCCGTGCCAATTTTTGGAAAGAGACCGATGCCGAACTCAACGTGATCGCGGTTCAAGGCAACATCGGTAACTTCGAAAAATTCATGGTCGAAGAACGCGCCGACTTCCGCGTGCCCGTTCTCGAAAAGTACCTTCGTCTGACTCGCGAAGCCCTTGATAAGCATCCCGAAGCGCAACTTGCGATCTGGCCCGAGACGGCCTACCCGACCTTTTTGAACAAAGAATATCTGCAAGAGCCTTTGCAGCGCCGTTTGCGCGATTTCCTCGTCGAAACAAAAACGCCTTTGATGGCAGGTGCCTACTCGCGACAGTTCGGAACGCGCAAAGTCTATAATGGGCTTTTTTACCTAAATGCGGCCGGACTCCTCGGCGAAACGCCGTATCACAAGAGCATCTTGCTCGTATTCGGCGAGACCTTTCCGCTTTCTGAGTACATCCCCTACATGGACAAGTTCTTTCCCGACCAAGGAGGCTTCGAACGCGGCGGTGGTCCCACGGTCATGAATCTGAAACTCGATGGCAAGAACACGGGCGAAGTCGCAATCGGCCCGCAGATCTGCTACGAGGGACTTTACCCGTGGTTCTCTGCCTCCCTGGCTCGCCAAGGCGCGGAGGTGATTGCAAACGTCACCAATGACTCGTGGTTCTGGCGTCCTTTCGAGCCGAATCAACATCTCTACATGACCTTTGCTCGAGCCGTGGAGTTCCGTCGCCCCCTCTTTCGTTCAACAAACACGGGCATCACAACGGCGATTCTGGCTTCAGGCGAAGTGCTGCAAAAATCACCGATTGGCGAAGAGTGGACTGGGCTATTTAAAATCCCGTATCGCAAAAATCCTCCCCACACCTTTTACGAGCGCGCGGGCCATCTTTGGCCCTGGGCTCTGCTCGTATTTCTCGTTTTGGTGATCGCTGGGGACCGCTTGATTCTTTCGAGAATCAAGCTACTATCCGGCCGTGGATGAACTAAAAGCACTCGACTGGCCCGTAATTCTCGAAAAACTTCAATCTCTCGCAACCAGCGAACCGGCTCGCGCCCGACTGCGCGAGCTGAAACCGCTGAAAACTCCGGATGAAGCTCGCCAAAGTTTCCGCGCAATTGAAGAGGCGCAAAACGTTCTCGCATACGGCGAGCGGCCTTTCATGGAAAGCCTCGATCTTTTTTCGACTTGGTTTCAGCGGCTCAAGCGCGAAGCGATCCTTACGACGCTTGAACTTCGCGACGTGCGCCGCTTCTGCATCGAAGCTGTCGCGCTCAGTGAAGTCTTGCGCCCACTTGAGTCGAATTGGGTCATGAGTTTGAAGAACCGCCAGATGGACGCAACGGCTCCACTTTCGGCGATCGATCAGATCATGACGCCGTCAGGTGAGATCCGCACCGACGCAAGCGAAGCGCTTTACAATCTCTACCGCGAAAAAACGAATCAGACGAAGTCGCTTCAGAATGTCTTAGATCGTTTGATCAAACAGCACGAGATGGAAACCGTGTTGCAAGATCGCTACGTGACCAACCGCGAAGGTCGCTGGGTCATTCCGGTAAAATCCGGGATGCAGGGTTTTTTCCCGGGCATCATTCACGCCTCGAGCGCGAGTAAGCAGACGGTTTTCATGGAGCCCGATGAAGTCGTGCCTTTGAACAACCGTCTCCGGCAAATCGAAGTGCAGATCGAAGAAGAGATTGAACGAATACTGACGGAACTGTCCTCTTATCTCCGTACGCAACTCTTTGGTTTCCAAGCTTCCTTCGACGTGATGCTCGAGGCTGATCTTCGCTTTGCGCAAGGGAAACTTGCCGACATCCTCGAAGCGCTCCCGGTTGAATTCGATGAACGCCGACTTGAGCTGCACGAAGTTCGCCATCCCCTTCTTGTTCTCAAGAACGAGAAAGTGATTCCAAACTCGGTCAAACTTGCTGACGATAAACGTATTTTACTTCTCTCCGGCCCGAATGCGGGCGGCAAAACCGTCTTGCTCAAAAGCGTCGGTTTAGCGTCGCAAATGGCTCGCTGTGGACTTCTCGTCTGCGCGAACGAAGGATCGTACCTTCCGTTCTTCACGGACATGTACGTTGCCGTCGGCGATGCGCAAAGTGTCGACGCGGCTCTCTCGACTTTCGCTGCGCACTTGAAAGTGCTCGATAAAGCTACGCACGCCAAGGGCACCGACAAACTTCTGCTGATCGACGAAATTTGCGGATCGACAGATCCGGAAGAAGGCTCAGCCCTTGCCCGCAGCTTCATTGAATCGTACGCGCACAATGGTGTTTTCGGCGTCATCACGAGTCACTTGGGCCCGCTAAAGGTGGGATGGAACGCCGACTCTGGCGTCATCAACGGAAGCCTTGAGTACAACAGCCAATCGGGTCAGCCGACGTATCACTTCTTCATGGGTGTTCCGGGACAAAGCCTGGCGCTACAAACCGCACGTCGCGTAGGCGTGAATCCGGGCGTTCTTGAGCGCGCCGTGAATTATTTGAGTCCCGAAACAAAGGCGCAGCACCAACACTTACGCGAAATCGAAGAGATGCGCGAAGAGCTCCAGAGCCTCCGCCGTGAAGCCCACCAAGAGCTTAAAGGTGCGCGCGAATCGAAACGCAAGTACATGGAACTTGTTCAGCTCTTTAAAAAAGAGCGTGATCAATGGATGGACCGCGCGGTGAAGAAAGCGGAAAAGAAGATCGACGAGATGATCGATCACGCCGCCGTCAACGACATCTTCAAACGTCACGAGAAGCTTCAGCAGATCAAACACGAACTTCCGGAGGTCGTGAAAGCCACTCCGCAAACAGCGAAGCGTCCAAAAATGGAGTCGGCAGAAGACTTCGAGAAAATCTATCCTCCCGGATCGATTGTTTTCATTCCTTCGGTGGGCCAAGAAGGCGTTGTGCAAGGCAAAGCCAATTCAAAAGGCGAGATCCCGGTACTTTCGCACTCAATGCGACTGTTTGTTCATTGGCAGCAGCTTAAGCCGCCACAGAGCATGCAGAATCCAACGCAAGCGATTGTGCGTCGCTCTTCTGGCGTCACCGTCACTTTGCAAGACACGGAACGCGTGATCGACGTGCGCGGGAAAAATACCGAAGACGCGATCGGCATGCTTGAGACTCAACTCGACGCCGCAGCCCTCGCCAATGAGGACCGAGTGAAGATCGTCCATGGCTTTGGTACCGAAGTGCTTAAGCGCGCCGTGCGCTCGCATCTATCACGAAGCGTGTACGTCAAAAAATGGAAAGCCGGCGCTCCCGAAACCGGAGGCGACGGCGTCACTTGGGCGGAACTGAAGGATTGATGATGAAACGTTGATCAGCCCGGAATGGCGGCTTCAACGATAAAGAAGCCTTCATCCGTTTTGAACTTCGCCGCGATCACGAGACCTTTTACTAAGTGACGAATCTGGTGGCCGTCTCCCGTGATGATCGAGGGGATGGCCGGCTGGATATCGTAACCTTGCTCGTTGTTGAGCTTTCTCTTCGCGTAACCAAAAATCTGATTACAGATTTCACCGACAACGTCTTTGTTCTCGTCGTTCACTTCTGTGTACGTTTCGCCTAGCATGCGACCTGCCGCAGCCAAGAAGCATCGCTTCTCAAAGCTGATCGCAAAGCTTCCCTGCTTCTTCGAGGAATTCATAGCGATCACGGCCGAGATGTCACCGCGAATCGAGTCTTCTTTGCGGGCGAAGAGTGACTCTTTCACCGACTTCGTTTCGCAAACCGTTTCGAGAACGACAACCGCACCTTCGATAAAAGGATTGATGAAGTTAACGTCAATCGACGCTTTGTTCGCGTTTGCATCTGCTCCGGGAGAAGTTAACGCACCTGTTTCCTGCATGACGACTTTACCGTGCGCGGCTGTAGCCAGCTGCTCTTTTGCCGCCGCCGCGCTCGGATGATCGCCGCCTTGTTGAAAGGCTTCCCACTGCTTTGATTTTGCTTTCGCTTCAAAGACCTCGCGAGCGGCGCCGATCATTGCCGACGTTTCGAAAGGCTTTTGTAGGAAGTAAGCGCGCCCCAACTTCGGGATTTCATTTTCGCGCGAGAACCCAACGATGACACCGAAGGGTTTTTTCTGTTGCTCGAGACGCGCAATATCGTTCATGAGCGTACTCACGCCCTCAGTCGGATACTCGTAAGGAAGTACCACGAGATCGAAGCGCTGCTTCTCGATTTTCGAAAGCGCTTCGTGGCCGTTTGTAACGGTCACGACTTTCGATAACGGATAATGCTTTTGGAAGGCCGCTTTCGAACCTTCGCGCGTGCTTGCTTCGTCTTCAACGATGAGAACCCAGGTTTGATCGGCAAGTTGAATCGATTCGCTCAAGGATGAAACTCCGGAGACAGGTGATGCTGCGAGTCCTCATCTTACTTAGGAAATTCACTTGTCGTCATCTCCAACGACGTTCGCTGGACCACGATGGGTGATTAAGAAATCAGGATAAGAATTTACCGGTGAGGGAGCACTTATGCGAAGCAACGCGAGCTAAGCCGTTAGCTCGCAGTCTTCAACAGTTTCTGATTAGTTTACGGGACCCGGAGAAGGAGCAATATCCCCAGGGTTCGAAAGCGAAGCGCAAGGAGCCTTCGAAGCAGCCGGTAGCTTCAGATCCGCAGGCTCAACGAGCGCGGCTTCTAAACAAGAATTGACGGCGCGACGAACGTTGCCCGCCATGAATTGTTCTTCGCTGTCGACTCTCGACCAAAGCACCGTTCCCGCATCGACGTCGAACATCAAATGCCCTTTCCACAAACTCTTGAAAGCAAGAGTTTGCGCGACGGGACCCTGGAGAGTTACTTCGCCGCCAATCTCAAGCTCCGCACAGCGGTGGTTCCCGCATGTCCAAAGACCCTTGAAGATGCTGACCATGTCGAGTTGATAAGGCACCGACTCCTCAAGGCTCAGCCAGCGAGATTGAAGGGTCCACGTGTCGCCCACGTTGACCGGATTTTCGGGAAGCGATATCGGCGGAACGTAAAAGATTGAACTTGTCGGGTAATCCCCCGCGCGCAAGATTTTCCCACGCGTATCGGAGACGAGCTCAAGCTTCTCGCCGACTTCCGGCATGGCGAAGTCATGCAGGTTGGCTTGACCATCTTTTTTCAAGATCGTGATCGTCTGCGCGAGGCTCTCACCGTCAGCCAGAATTTTGGTCGTCTCAGATTGAGACGTGAATTCAAGGGACTCTTCTTTTGTGCTGCGAACTTCGGTGTCCTCGTAGCTGGTGGAGCGCGACTTATGAACGTAGCTCACCTTCTCCGGTCGCTTCGTATCGCCTTTCAGTCGCAAAAGAATCGGCTTTTCAAGTGGCGTGGCTTTAAGTCCATCGACGTGAGATCCACTGGCGCCACCCGACTTCGAACCGTGCGCACAACCCGCCAACACTGAAGCACACGTGACAACAAGAAGAACACCAGCGGGAAAACCTGAACTCATTCTCATACTTGCACCATCGAGAAAAGGATCCGAAAAATCTGCGAGCGCGCGAATTGTCGCTGCGCGCTCACGCCCTCCAAAAGCGTCTCAGATTGAGGCGCAAATTCAAGTCGAAAGCACCGGAACGTGACCCAAAGCGCCTACTGCACTGGCATCGTCGTTGCTCTCTTAGTTTGTAGCGAGCGAGTCTTCGCGCTCGATGGAGGGGAAAATGGCAGCTTACGCACGCGAACAAGTCGAGACGATGATGAAGCCTTTGCTATGGCTTGCGGCGGCTGCTCTCCTCACAAGCTGCGGCGGCACGACCGTAAAGCCCCGCTCAGGCTCAACAAGCTACTCGAGCGTGCTCCCACCAACTGGAAATAACTCTGTCGGCACCGCAAACCTCCAATGCAGCCCCTTCAGCAGCCCCGACGTTCGTCTCGCTGGTCGAGTTATGGTCTATGTTAACGGCGGCGTTCTCCAAGAGGATCGCGTACGCGTTCGCATCACGACGATCTCTTCAAGTTTTGCTGGATCAAGTGCCGCGAGCGTTCGCATGTACCGATGGCGCACGGCAAGCTCAGGCTCACCCGAACTCGATTCCACCCCACTCACTTTCACGATTGAAAGAAGCGACATCAATTATCCCATCTCGGGAGTTATGAACAATCTCACCGGCACGGATCTTAGTTATTTCCAGCAAAGCTCAGGACTCACGGGCTCAGCGCAGGACTTCTTCAATCGCGTAACCCTCGTGCCGATCGGTGTGGATTACAACTGGAGTGCGTTGAAAATCGTAGTCACCGACGCGTCAGGAAGTGTGTCCGAATCTGATATGCTTCTCCCGGCGTTTGCGGCGAATCCAAATAAATACGCTCAGTTTCATCCGATGGTTCTCTCGCAGTTGCATCCCTTCTGGAGCCAGCGAACGCAGAACTTAACAGACGCGGATTGGGAATCTCGCGGTCGCACGCATTGTTTCTGACAACGTCAGCTTCTGGGCAAAACAAACAATGAGCCAAATGTTGAGCCAAATGTTGAGCAAGACACTCACCCATAAAAAAAGCCGCGGCGTGAACCGCGGCTTTCGCATTTCTAGCGATCAATCAGAACTCGATTAGTGACTCGCTTCTTGCACGACTTCTTCTGCTTGAAGGTTTTCGCCGTGGCGGTATCGATCGACCA
>SYLX01000108.1 GCA_005808505.1 Bdellovibrionales bacterium
AAGAAGTCATGAAGGCATTAGGCGGGATTCAGGCCATGTACGTGATTCTGATTCTGAACGCGACGGTCCTCTTAGGGGCTGCCGTCGCGTTCTTTCAACTCGCTAGTTAACCGGCGAATCAAAAGCCAACGTTCAGGATCGGGGAAACCGCGAACGTTCCTTTATGATTGAAGTTGAGCAATCCAATCTGCACTCCGTGCAGATTGGAGGCGACGTTCACAAGACCGATCTGAAGACCATAGACTTCTTGCGCCCGGTTGTAGATGCCCACTTGAAAACCGCGGATGTCGGTATGCGCGGCCACATTCGCGAGCGCCAGTTGAAGGCCCGTAACGCTGGAAGCTGCGTCGTTGTAATTGAGCCCAAGCGCAAGTTGCAAGCCGTAGATCGCGGTTTTTTGCATGTTCACGTTCGCGAGGCCCGCGAGCTGAGCACCAATCGCAGTTGTTTGTCCGCGCGTGAGGTTGAAGAGACCAGAGACAGCGAGTCCCACAAAATCCTGATCGGTGATGTTTCCGATGAGTCCAAAATCGAGGCCGTAGACGTCGCGGTGTTTGCCCCAAAGCGCGCTCACGCGCGCGCCGGTTACGGAGAAATCCGCAGGCGGGAACTGCACGGGCGAAAGAATGTTGACGGAGATCGGCGAAAGCGCCGCTTGCGCGCGGTCAGCAAAGCCGAGGCATAATACGAGGGTGAGGAAGAAGATAATTTTTTTCATCTGCCTAGTGTAATTCGAGCGCTTCCATTCTCAAAAACTTAGAGAGTTTTTCCGCTCGTTTGCCGGACATTAGTCGGTTTGTAGTGAACTTGACGGATCGTTCACGTCTTAACGGAGACCTCAAGACATCCTCTGACTACATTTGGCTCCAGGTCCTAAAACCAGGAGCGAAGAAGCCATGATGATCCCGTTATCTGAACTCATCCGCGATTACGGAGTTAAGCCAAAAGGCATCGTTCACGTGGGCGCGCACGAAGGGCAAGAACTTGAGAGCTATAACGAGCACGAGGTGCCGCGCGTGGTGTGGATTGAAGCGAATCCAACCGTCAGCGAAAGACTGCGTGAGCGTTTGAAACCTTATCCGCATCATCAGGCGTATCAGTTCGCGGCGCACGAGAAAGACGGACTCTCGGTGGATCTCAATGTCATGGTGAACACGATGTCGTCGTCGATCTTCTATCCGAAAAGACATCTCGAGTTTTACCCAAGCATCACGGTCACCGAGAAGATCAGCGTTCCGACAAAGACGCTCGATTCTTTTTTCGATGAGGAAAATCTCTCGCGCGAAGATTTCAACTTCTTGAACATGGACATCCAAGGCGCTGAGCTTCTCGTCCTTAAGGGCGCATCGAGAACACTGCCCCACATCGATTACGTCTACACTGAAGTAAATGATGATTATTTGTTTGAAGGCTGTTGTCTGAAAGAGGAGCTCGACGATTTTTTAGGCCGCCAAGGCTTTAAGCGCGTCGCGACCAGAATGACGACGGATAAGTGGGGAGATGCTCTCTATGTACGCGAAGATCAGAGACAGTTTCCGGTGTGAATCCGATTAAAAGCAAAAGGCTTGCCACTTGAGAGAAGCAAGCCCTTATCGATCGCTAGATTAAACAACCGTGAGTTTCACGTTGATGTTGTTGCGAGTTGCATTTGAGTAAGGGCAAACGCCGTGCGCTTTCTGCACGATCTCTTCGGCTTGAGCGCGCTCGATGCCGGGGAGAGAAACTTGAAGCTCAACTTCTAATCCGAATCCGCCGGTTACAGGACCGATGCCGACGAGGCCAGTGATCGAAGCTTCGTTCGGAATCTTGATTTTCTGTTGCATAGCCACGAACTTAATCGCGCCCATAAAGCAAGCCGAATAACCCGCAGCAAAGAGCTGCTCGGGGTTTGTGCCTTCGCCGCCAGCGCCGCCGAGTTCCTTGGGAGTTGTGAGGCGCACGTCGAGAACTTTATCGCTAGACGAAGCACGACCATCGCGGCCGCCGGTTGCTGTTGCTTGAGCGCGGTAGAGGATTTTTTCAGGTTTCATAATTTCTTCTTCCTATCTGGTTAGTGTCTGGTTGGTTATTAGTTCGTATCTCAAAAGCCTAGAGGCCGTTAATCTTTTTTTGTTTTCTTCTTTTCGATCAAGTCGCTCTGCAAGAGAGCGGCGTTGAGCTTCTTTAAGTGCTTTGCGATTGTCTTCGCCTCGCTCAACGAGCACTGGGCAGCGCAACTCAATTGCTCCGGGACCTGATTCGCTTTCTTGCGAAGGACTTTCCCTTCCGCCGTCAATCGAACTCGCACTTGACGTTCGTCTTCCGCCGAACGCTCACGAACAATGTGCCCGGCTCCTTCAAGTCGCTTCAGAAGTGGCGTGAGCGTTCCCGAGTCGAGATGAAGGCGCTGACCGATTTCAGAAACCGTCAAATTCTCGCGCTCCCAAAGAACGAGCATCACCAAATATTGCGGGTAGGTGATACCGAGGGGCTTCAGCAGCGGCTGGTAAGCTCTCGTCATCGAAAGCGAGGTCGCATAAAGAGCGAAGCAGAGCTGATTGTCGAGTAACAAGTGTCCGTGTTGGCTCATGAATCCAATTTAGTTGTTTGCAATTCAATTGTACACAACTAAATCACCAGTGATCTCAGATTTCTTCAAGTTATTGGAATTAATAGGGATGGGAGAGTGCGCGGACCAGTCTGCGCGGAGAAAATCCTTCAAACCGGTCCATCGAGAAGGGCTAGGACGGGTCAATTTTCGTTCAGTTTCAGCAATCCGCATAGGGTCAGAAGTTCGTCACCGAAGTCGCGGAGCTTCTTCTCACCTAAGCCATTAATCTGTGCAAGTTGCTCGCGCGACTGCGGAAGCTTCTCAGCAAGCTCAAGCAAGGTTCGATTCGTCATGATCCGGTAAGCCGCAAGGCCGGCGGCTTTTTGCTTGCGCCATGCTTTGAGCTCGTTGATCCGAGTCTGCAACTTCGGATCTTCGCTGACGAGCTGCGCTTCCGGTAAAATCGCGCCGATTGCGATCAGATGATCGCGAATTTCAGAGGGGTCGTAGTTGAATTTACTCTCTAAGTATTCGGTGAGGGAGCGGTAGCCGCTTTCCTTCCAGATTTTCTTTTCGTAAGCCTCTTTGAGCATCGCGCGGACTTCCTCGCTAGCTTCTATTTCCGCCATACGGTGAGCTTTGAACTTTTCGTTGAATTCGTTCGCGTTCGACATCATGCCGTCTCCTTCGGTTCGTGGTTAGACAAACGAAGGCGTAAGCAGAATCAATGCTGGCGTGAGAAACGCACAAATCGTGCGTCAGAGGAAAGAACGGCCGAGTTGCGGACTAAGCTTGATGAGTAAAAGCCTTGAGATCTTGCGGCGCTGACTCGTCGAGTTCGCGAGGATCAAGCGGCGCTACAGTAAGGCCTGAATCTAGACCCTTTTCTTTCAAAACGTCGCGGAGCTCTTCGAGGCTCTTATCCGCGCGAACGCACAGACCGTCGTTGGTTTGAATGACGTCGGCGCCCTGCGAGCGAAGGAGCTGCATGATCTCCGCTTGATTGCCACCGGAGGAGAGACTCAGTTTGATTTGGAAGTACTGATTCGGAAAACTCATCTCCTCGAAGTTAAACGACGAGTGATGTGACAACCAGTCATGTTTTCTTGACGATTTAGAGGATCCACCAAAGATTGAGACGCATCACCCATCGGTAGAAACGTTGCGAGTGCTCCGCAAAAAGCTTCTTGTTCGAAGGCAGCTGCTCGCTCGCACGGATTTGGTGATACTCATCGCTTCCCCAAAGATGGCTATGGGAGTGGATTCGCTCAATCTCAACCGCAAAGCGCTGGCTGAGCTCACGGCCCTGAATGATGGCAGCTCCTTCGGTGTTCAAGAGAAGGGATCGCGGATCATTGTTGTAAGTTCCGATCACCACGGTTTCCAGCGACTTCAGCCAAATGCCTTTGGCATGGAGAAGCCCGTACTCGGCTTCTCCTCCGAGCTCACGCGAGTCTTTGCGACCATGCTGGTAGATCTTGACTTGATCTGAAACACTTCTTCGAACAATGCGGCCGTCAGGTTTCGAAAGACCTTGATCGAGCATCATCGAAGGGCCAAGTACATTGTCGACGAGAATCTGCGCGAGCATATTATCGGTCGTAAGGAGCGAGTTGGTGTAAATGGTCAGTTTGCGTTTGGGATCTTTCAGTAACCAGCTCTTTAAGAGACGCACTTGTTTTTCGCTGAGCCACAGATAAGGAGACACGATCGTGATCTCTTGTTGCTCTTTTGCGATCAACTGTTCGACTTTCGCGACTAAAGCGCGAGCGTTGCGAAGCTCAGAGCGGTGGTCACGTTTTTCAAAGCGGTTCGACGCCTTTTCTTTGAAGAGGTTATGGAAGGTCGTTGCGATCTCAACTTTCTGATCGCTCCAACCGCTCTCAAAAAGCTCGTCGCGAATGGCTTCGGCATCTTTGTCGAGTTTCAAATACGACTCGGTTTGGAGTCCGGCTTCTTCAAGATTTGTGAGCTGCTTTTTGTACCCGCTAACCAGACCAAGAATGGAGCGCGTGAGAACCTTGTTTCCAAGATGATAGTAAACCGTATCGAAGTATTCGGTGACCTGAGCACCGAGTGTGCTGCGTTCTTCGCCGGGCTTGTTGGCAACACCCTTCATCATGACTTCGAAGTCGACGTACGTGTGACCGTTGATCTCGGGCATCCCGTAATACTCATCGCCGATGTTTCTTCCGCCCATGAAGGCGATCGCGCGCTCTTCAAAGGCCCCGTCGATAAGGAGAATCTTATCGTGCGTGCGGCGATTCAAAGAATGCGCGAGCGGATCAACTTTCTCGTAACCAAAAATGGGTGCGCCCTGATTCATCACCCAGCGAGCCAAGTTGCGAACGGCGTTGGTGATCGTCGAACTGATTGGATTAAACAAAACGATCTCAACGCTTGCGCGTTTTCCCGTCGCGTCCCCATTTAAATCGAGAATTTGTCCGCCTTCGCGAGCCGCGAAATCGATAAGCGCACGGAGTTCGGAATGCGGGCTCATACCAAAAGTTCCGGTTGAGTCGACGAGAAATCGAACCGTCACTCCGCGCTTAAGCGCGGCGCGAATTTCGTTTAAGAAGGCAAGGCCCGAATGGTCGTTTCTGAAAATATAGTAGGCGACATCGATCGTATGTTTGGCTTCGCGCATAGCAAGCAGCTTGGCTTGAAGAGCGGCCTGAGGATCCGGGAGAAGTTTGATTTGCGCCGAAACTTTTTCGGAGTCCGTAGCGAGACGTTCTTTCATACGATTATGAGTTTCAAACCAGCTGCGGAACTCACGCGCCTTCAGGAAATTCTCGATTTGGATGTCGCCTTCGGTATGCGGCGAGCGGGCTCCGGTGAGCCTCAGCCAAGCGTTGCGTTGCCATGCGCTTTTCCAGCTCGAGATGGTCTCTTGATAACTTGGATCGATGTTAGAACTGCGACCTAAGGATAAAAAGTCGGTACAGGCGTTCTGCGCTTGGGCACTCGAGGCAAAAAAGCTGAAGGCCGTAATCAATAGAAGTGCAAACGAGCCCGTAAGCCGCCGGCTCAAAGAGAAAATTCCCCGATGTTTTTGAATCGCGTGCGAATTGATCACGCGGGAAGAGATTGCAAATCAGCTACCAGAGTGAACCGGTTAGTCAGTGATGGCTGGAGAATCGCGGCCCGCCTATTTCGTTTTAAACGGACCGCGCTTTTGTACTATAGGACTTGTTCCTTCTTTTTACCTATGACGGCCGCAACTTGGCGGGCCGCTGTCTAAATGTTCAACACTCTTTGGGTCCGTAGAGTCCCTTACGCGATTCCCACCTGAATGTTGTTATGAACTTGTTTGACGCCTTGAAGATTCATGACGACATCTTCAGCGATCGTTTTTTGGTGATCGTCTTCGACGTCGCCAGCCAGCGTGACTTCGCCGTTATGAACTTCGGCGCGAATCGCGGGTGCATCGACATCCGAAACATTCTGCAGAGCCTCGAGGACGTCGCGAAGCAGAGCTTTTGAGCTTCGTTCAACTCCTGCGCCGCCTCCGGCGCCGACCCCGAGCGTGTTCGGGTCAGGTTGGTGAGTGCGATCGGCCGTCTCCGGAAGGCTTGCGGCTCCCGTAAGATCGTAATCGAGAACGGACTCAGTGGTTTGTCCCATCTTCCCCTGACCGAAATTCTCCTGACCAAAATTGACGTCGTCCTTCATAGGTCTAGCCATCAAAGGCCCCCTTTCACGCGAGAGGAAAAGGAACACGCCTTTCCCATGCGTTAATTGCCACGGATCATCCTTCGATTCATCGAATTGATTTGAACGAAGCAAGGACATTTGTGCAAATTCGGACTGGCGCGCACCTCAGAGGTCAAGAGATGATGGCCAAAATTTCGTTAAGAGAGGTGCAAGCATGCACGAATGTTGCGGCAGTCGCGGCGGTTCTAAGCCAGGCCTTCTTCTCATTGATATTCAAGAAGGGTTCCGTGCTCCCGTATGGGGAACTCGCAACAATCCTAACTTCGAAAAAAACGTGCGCTCGCTTCTTGCGCATTGGCGATCGCAACGCTGGCCGGTTATTCACGTCCAACATCTTTCGACCGATGAGAAATCTCCCTTACGCCCCGGAGAAGATGGCGCCCGTTTCATGGACTTCGCCGAACCCTATCCCTCCGAACCGATCTTCACTAAGCACGTCAATAGCGCCTTCATCGGGACTGATCTCGAAGTACGACTCAAAGAATCGCATGTTCATGATCTCGTTATCGTTGGACTAACGACGGATCACTGTGTGTCCACAAGCGCACGTATGGCCGCTAATCTTGGTTTCAATGTCCGCGTGGTCAACGACGCCACCGCGACCTTTGAACGCAAAGGTCCAAGCGGGGAGATCTTTATGGCCGATCTCGTTCATCAAATTGCGTTGGCGAGTCTCAACGAGGAATTCGCCCAGCTTGTAACAACTCACGAGCTGACAAATGAACCATCAAAAACAAGGGCTCAAAGAACTCCCGGCTGAACGACTTCAATCCAGTACTGATCGGGATCTTTGATGAACGCGATGTTCTTCATTCCGCCTTCGCCGAGTCGTTTCTGAAAAGCGACGCCAAGTTTTTCAAAACGAGCGCAGGCTTCGTGAACATTGGGCACAGAAATGCAGATATGACCAAAGCCACGAGGTTCTGCGTTTCCGTTATGATAAGGCGAAGCTTCTTTGTCTTCCGTTCCCCAGTTGTGCGTCAGTTCTAAAACGGCTTCGCGGCCAAACGTATAGCGAGCGTTCGCCGCACCTTCGCTTGGCACCTCCGTACCTTGCGGAACGTAAGCAAGAAAGTAGAGCGAAAACTTCCAGTCCGCGAAATCAAGTTTGCGAATGAGTTGCATGCCGAGAATGCGGGTGTAGAAGTCGAGTGAAACCTTGGGGTCCCGCACGCGTAGCATTGTGTGATTGAAAGTATAGGTGCGAGTTGTTTCGTCGGGCGTTTGGCAAACACCAGGGGCATTGATCACGGTCAAATCCTCCGAAAATCGGGATGTTCAACTCGATCACCTTGCCCCTGCTAAAAACGGATGTCCAAGGTTGACGCTCCGTACTCGTCTCAATGAGTCCGGTGACTGCCTGACTCTTTTCCGCCTTTGCGACCAGCCTCCGCAGCCAATTGCCGATTCTGCGAGAACGGACGCTTTTCGGGTGGAACGCTAATGCCCCCTTTGCGGGCGATCTCGCGTTGTTTTTCTGGATCCATGCTAGCGAAGCCTCGCTTGGATGTTCCGGGAGTTTTTTCTGCCATGAGCGACTCCTTTGTTTTGCGATCATTGTTGAGGTTCAACCCATTGAACTCCTTGGCGGCGCACTCTTCATCCCGATTTGATGACGAAAGCATTTAAGGTCTTGAATGCTTTGGGGGGCTTGTTTGCTATCGGCGACACCTATTCCTTGATGAACCGGCACGCAACCTCGGACTCTGAAGAAACGACACCGCATGATAAGGTTAGAGCTGAACTCAAAGCTCAAAGCCGCTGAAGATTGGAAACCGCCATGCTTTACGGAAACGAATCCATCTCCGCTTATACGAGAAGTAACATAACTATTTGGATGGCGATGGCGTTTCAAGCGGGCGCGATAAACATTGGCGGTTTCATGGCTTGCCATCGTTTCGTTTCGCACGTGACGGGATTCGCAACGTTCTTTGGTTTGGAGCTCGTGCAAAGTGATTGGACACGGGCGCTCGGAATGCTCTTCGTGCCTCTATTTTTTCTCTTAGGCGCGATGGTGAGTGCTCAGTTCGTCGATATCCAACTCAGATCCCGCAGGAAGCCGCGCTACTTTCTCGTCTTTGCGATCCTTTCCCTCATTCTTTTTTCTGTTGTCATCGGCGGACACAATCAGCTCTTTGGGGAATTCGGTCAGGCCCTTGAGCAAAGTGGTGATTACTTGCTTCTCGCTCTCTTGTGCTTAGTCTGCGGAATGCAGAATGCTTTGGTGACGACCGTGTCCCGATCCGTCATCAGAACGACACACTTGACCGGCATCACGACGGACCTTGGCATCGGCCTTGCCCGCGTTCTCAATCGAGGAAAACTAGCACGTGCTACCGATGAAGACGTCCACGCAAATCTCATGCGGATCGGGATCATTTTCTTTTTCGGATTAGGTTCCGTCCTTGGCGGTTTGCTATTCGCGCAGTTGGGATACCTGGGATTTTTGTTGCCAGCCATCATCTCCGGGGCGCTTTGCAGCGGGATGGTTTACTTTCAAAAAATTCGCGTCCCAAAATAGGCTTCGGATTCCGTCTTGATCTCAAGCTCACGGCAAATGCTCCGATCTTAAATGCGGTAGGTCCGTGACCGCGACGATGATTCGGAGAGAAAAGTGTCCCACTCGCATCCTGACAAACAGATCGAAATTCTCAGCCGTGAGGCATTGATGCAAGAGCTTGCTCGTTACAAGCGCGCGGGCCTTGCGGCGAATCAGGGTGCTTGGGAGTGGGACCTCTCCCGCGATGTTGTTTGGTGGGGCGAAGGCGTAACAAATATTTTTGGTTTTCAAACATTCAGCGGCGAGACGCCTGCCAGCTTGTGGTTCGAGTCCATTCATCCTCTAGATCGCGCGCGAGTGCTCGATGGTCTTCGCGAAGCGGCCCAACTTGGAGGTGCTCGCTGGATCGGCGAGTATCGTTTCAAGGATGCAAATGAAAAGTGGGTTAGCGTTTTTCACCGCGCCTCTTTCAGCGACTTTCGCGACGGAAGAGCCCATCGTGTCAGCGGCACCATCGCGAAGCTTGCGGTTGGCCGTGAGGCGGAGCTGAAGGCTCGCGCTCTGAATTTCGAGTTGGACACTCTTGTTCAATCGAGAACGCGGGAGCTTGTCAGTTCCCTCACTCGTCTCGAAGAAGCAGAAGCACATGCCCGCGCGATCCTGGCTGCGATTCCGGACTTGCTCTTTGAATTCGAGAGAGATGGAAGAATCCTCTCGTATCACACAGCCGATTCTGCGGAACTCATCGTTGCGCCAGGTAGCTTCGTCGGAAAATCTGTGTACGATTTCCTGCCCGAGTCGACTTCACGAACACTCCGTCAGAAAACCAAAGTTCTGTTCGAAACGGGAGAAGCTCAGGTTTTTGAATACACGATGCAAGTCGGTTCGGTGCTCAAACACTACGAGGCGCGCGTTCGACTTTCGGGGACACAGACGGCACTCGCGATTTGCCGCGACGTCACCGAAACGCGGTTAGCTCAGCGAGAAATCGAGTTTCAGAAAAACCTTTTAGAGAGTCAGGGTGAAGCCGCGATCGACGGCATTCTGGTCGTGTCGGCTGAAGGAAAAATTCTTTCGTACAACACCCAATTCGCGAAGTTGTGGGACCTCGATTCCGACGTCTTGCAAACGAAGTCGGATCAAGCGGCTTTGGATGCCGTACTCTCCAAATTGAAAGAGCCAGAAGAATTTCTAGAGAAAGTCGCTTATCTCTACGCTCACCCGGAGAAGACGGATCAAACGGAAGTCCACTTGTGTACGGGTTCTATCTACGATCGCTACTCCGCACCGATTCGCGGTTCAGACGGTCGCACCGTTCACGGTCGCGTTTGGTTCTTTCGCGACGTGACTCTGCAGCGTCGTAACGAGAGGTTGATCGCGGAACAACGAAATCAACTCCAACTTGGTATGGACATCGCGCAGATGACAACGTGGGAGTGGGACTGCAAAAATGAGCAGATCCACTGGTCGGCGGCTGGCAAGCGCCTCCATGGGATAAGTTCTTCGGAGCCGATCTCAAACATGCGAGAATTTCTTAACTACGTTCAAGAGTCGGATCGCGTTTCGGTTGAGGAGAAGATGCGACTCATTCTTCAAGGGCAGAATCGTGTCGACTGCGAGTATCGAGTCGTGGGCATCGACGGTAAAATGCGATGGTTCAACTCGATTGCGGTCTCTTTTAAAGATGAGTCCGGTCATGTCAGCCGTGTCGTTGGGATCACCCGCAACATTACAAACGAAGTTGAAGCTCAAAGGCTTATTCAGGAGCAAGGTCTCAAGATGGTCTCGTCGTCGAGATTGTCGGCGCTTGGTGAAATGGCTGCGGGCATCGCGCACGAAATCAATAATCCGCTTGCGATTATTCACGCTCGTGCCGCTTTGCTGCGAGATTTCGCGAAGAGCAAAGAATTAGATGCTTCAAGCGTCACGGTCACGGCGGAAAAAATCGAATCAACGGTCATGAGGATCTCGCGAATCGTAAAATCATTGAAGCAATTTGCACGCGATGGAAGCGGGGATCCTTTTGAAGTTGTTCCTCTCGCGCGGATCATCGACGAGACACTTGATCTTTGCAAAGAGCGGTTTAAGCATAGCCAAGTCGGAATTACGATAGAAGCGGTGAATCCGGCCGCCATCATCCGTTGCCGACCGGGGCAGATCAGTCAGGTTCTCGTCAACCTGTTGAACAATGCGTTTGATGCAGCTGTCCTTCAGCCTACGAAGTGGATTCAATTATCCGTCGTTGAAGAAGAGGACCAGATTTCAGTTCTTGTTTCGGACAGTGGTAGCGGAATCCCGGTCGAAATTGAGAACAAGATCATGCAGCCGTTTTTTACGACTAAAGGTGTCGGGCAGGGAACGGGGCTGGGTTTGAGTGTTTCCAAAGGGATCGTCGATTCACATGGTGGAACGCTTCGGTTGGATCGATCCCGCCCGAATACCACCTTTCTCGTGACGCTTCCGAAAGTTCCGACGGCAATTCAGATAAAAGCAGGATAAAAATTTTCGAGGCTACTCGAAGATTTTCTCGCGAATGGCCCAGAAGTACTTCTGCTTGCGCGCGATCACAAACATCGGCGTGCGGAACCTCTCCCGCATGGAGACGGCTTCATCAACAGATTTGATCTCAAGGTTTTTTTCGGGCAATCGATTGTGCATGCGCGTGAAGTTGAAGTAGAAGGCGCGGCGACTTTCGGGCGAGTTGAGATAAAAGTATTCCTTCAAGACATTTGCATCGACATCGTAATAATGAACTTCAAGGCGCTCGTTTCCCTTTTTATCGGCCGAGGGCTGAAGAATCATAGAATCCACCCGCATGACGTGAGCGTCTTTGAGCGACATGGCTTCTTTGAGTTTTTGATCGTTGTCGACTAAGAGGTTCTCGCACGAACGACAAACACGAGCGGCGATGTCGTTTTCTTCTCCGCACTTCTCACAACGCTTGAAGCGGAAACGATAACCGCACTCTTTGATTTCGTGAGTCCTTGGATCTTCGAATGCGCCTTTACATTTGCGGCCAAAATGTTCTTCAACGAATCCGTCCGGATTCACGATGCCCCAGAACTGATTCACGAGTCCACAAGCAGGACACGAGACATCCACGATGACCGATTCGCTTGAAGGTTTGTCTTCATCGATATCGGGCGAGAAGAGATCGTGATTTTGACCCGTGTAATCGAGAATCAAACAATCCGTTTTTCCAGGCGCTAATCGCAAGCCCCGCCCGATGATTTGCTGGTAGAGACTGGCCGATTCCGTCGGCCGAAGAATTGCGATCACATCGACGTGAGGGGCATCAAAACCCGTCGTCAAAACCGAGACGTTCACGAGGTACTTGAGCCGTTTTGCTTTGAAGGCTTCGATGATTTCGTCGCGCTTTTTATCCTCCGTATCGCCAACGACAAGAGCCGAACTCTCCTTGGGAAGCGATTGCAAAATTTCCTTCGCGTGGCTGACCGATGAGGTGAAGATCATGACACCTTGGCGATCTTCAGCGATCTCCATGATGTTGCGGATGATAAGCGGCGTGATCCGCTTCTGATCTTTTAGGATTTTCTCGATCTCTTCGATCACGTAGCTGGTGCCGCGAAGTTTGAGATCCGAGAAGTCGTAACAAGCAACCGGAGCCTCGATCTTAATCGGCGGCGTCAGGTACTTGTTTTTGATCATGTAGCGAGTCGGGAGATCAAAAATGCACTTCTTGAAGAAGCGGTCCGATGCTGTCTGCCGCATTTTCTTATGGGCATTGAACTCGTAGATCCAACCGTAACCAAGGCGATACGGAGTTGCCGTAAGGCCCAGCACGCAGAGCTCGGGATTGATTTTCTTCAGTTTCGAAATGACCTGAAAATATTGAGTCTCGCCTTCGGATTCGACGTTCATCGAAACGCGGTGACACTCATCGATGACGACCAGCGAGAAGTTTTCGAAAAACTCTTCTGGAGCTCGCGCAATTGATTGGATGCTGCCGAAAATCGTTTTTTGCGTAATGTCTTTTCGATTCAGACCTGCCGAATAAATGCCCGCCTCTAAACCAAAGCTTAAGTACTTGCTATGGTTCTGTTCCACAAGTTCACGCACGTGCGCGAGAACGAGCACGCGACCCCGCGCGATCCGCGCCAGTTCCGCGATGACGAGGCTCTTACCTGCGCCCGTTGGCAGAACAATGACCGCTGGAGTTCGCTCCGCACGAAAGTGTTTGAGTGTCGCCGTCACGGCCTCTTGTTGGTAAGGCCTGAGCTGGTAACCTTGCGGGGGCGTCAGGCTAGCCTCGGCTCCCGTAGTTGGTACCTGATTTTTGAGTGTTTTAGCTTGGGCGCTTGTATGCATCAGGGTCAGAAGTGTAGCTCAAGTTGCCGAGTTTTTCCCGTTTTTGCGCCACTGTTCGGTCACCGGCGGACCAAAGCCGACGGGAGTTCCGCCGGCCACCTGATCACGAATGTTCTAAAGCCGATTCTAGAAGAGAGCGTTTTTTGGCGTACGCGGGAAGGGAATGACGTCCCGGATGTTCGACATGCCCGTCAGGTACATGAGCATCCGCTCAAAGCCTAAGCCAAAGCCCGCGTGCGGGAAGCTCCCGTAACGACGCAAGTCCGTATAGAACGAGTAGTCGGCGGGATGAAGGCCGATCTCCTTCATGCGCTCTTCCAAAAGCTCAAGATTGTCCTCGCGTTGGGAGCCCCCGATAATCTCGCCGATTCCGGGAGCCAGCAAATCCATCGCGCGAACGGTTTTCTGATCGGGGTTCAGCTTCATGTAGAAAGCTTTGATCTGTTTTGGATAGTCCGTAACGAACACGGGCTTTTTGAAATGTTCTTCAGCAAGGTAGCGCTCGTGTTCCGATTGCATATCGAGACCCCAGTCGACGGGGAACTCGAACTTCTTTCCGGATTTTTTTAGCAATTCGATCGCTTCCGTGTACGTGATGCGTGCGAACTGATTGTCGAGCAGGTTATTGAGTTTATCGAAGAGACCTTTTTCGATGTACTGGTTGAAGAATTCCATCTCTTCTGGGCATTCGTCCATCACGTACTTGACGATGTATTTGATCATGTCTTCGCCGAGATCCATATCCACATTGAGATCCGCGAACGCGATCTCCGGCTCAATCATCCAAAACTCTGCCGCGTGCCGCGACGTATTCGAATTCTCCGCGCGGAACGTTGGACCAAACGTATAGATGTTCCGGAAGGCCGCACAGAAGGTTTCGCCGTTGAGCTGTCCGCTGACGGTGAGGTTCGTTTCTTTGCCGAAGAAGTCCTGGGACGTATCGATCGAGCCGTCGCTTTTGCGTGGAATCTTATCGAGCTTCATCGTCGTTACACGGAACATCTCGCCGGCGCCTTCGGCATCGGAACCCGTGATGATCGGCGTGTGGACGTACACGAAACCACGGTCGACGAAAAACTTGTGGATCGCAAACGCCAAGACCGAGCGCACGCGAAAGACCGCCGAGAACGTATTCGAACGGGGACGCAAGTGGGCGATCTCGCGCAAAAACTCGAAGCTATGGCGTTTGTTCTGAAGCGGATATTCAGGTGACGCTTTTTGATAAATTTCGATTTTAGTTGCGAGGACTTCAAACGCTTGGCCAGCGCCCTGTGACTTCACGAGCTTTCCCGTAACGTAGATGGAACTCGCGATCGAAAGCTTTGCGACATCTTCGAAGTTTCCAAGCTTCGTATCGAAGACAACCTGAACCCCTTTGAAGAAGGTTCCGTCGTTGAGCTCAATGAAGCCGAAACTTTTTTGATCGCGGATTTTGCGGACCCAGCCGGAGAGGTGAATCTCCTGATCCAAAAGGGATTCGGTGTTGCGGTAAAGTTCACGGACGTGAGTGTTTTTCATCTTTCGCTGACCTTTCGCGGAACCGACAAATTAGCTTAGATCATTGGGTCTTGTCATCGCTTTGCCGGTGCCGGCGTTCAGATCGACCCGTTAAGGTGAAGGGAGACGTAAGATATTGCGCGGCGCACCGGTCTTGGGTGAGAGGTTCACCGTTTAACACCCTAGCGAGGAACTCTAAAAAGTGAGGAGATTTGGTTCTCAAGCTCCTCAGAATGAAACGGCATGGATCACTAAGACGAACGAAAAAAGCACGAATTCCATCGAGAATTCTGGATCTTTTCACTGTTCTTAAAGTTCTTGAACCCTAGGGTCGATGAATTTTTAAACCTATCGGCAATTGGGCGAACATGAAACATGACTCATCCCGGAAATCAGAGTTCCACTTCGATATGGAATTAGTGTCGGCCGTCGACGCGGTTGCATTACTTCTCGTATTGGACCCGAGCGGGATCGTGAAGAGTTCTAACGATAAGTTTTTGCGCCTGATTGGTCGAACCCAGAACGACACGGTCGGTGTGTCCTATCAGTTACTTCTTTCGGAGGAGTGTGTCCAAACCGTCTACGGGACGGCTTTGGAGACCGCTCTGCGAGGTCTTACTTGGGCCGGTGAATTCGAGCATAAGAGCCGAGCTGGCTCCTCCGTTTGGACATCATCGCACTTAGTTCCATCTTTGGATGAAGCAGGCAATCTTCAATCGATTCAAGTCGTGGGATTCGAAATCACCGAGCGGCGCGCGGTCGAATCAGCACTTGCCGCGAGCGAGAGCTTTCAGAAGGCGCTGATGGAAGTCGCTCCGGTGGGCGTCTTCTTAGCAAATGCGGACGGCGAATGTTTGTACATCAATAGCAAGTGGAATGAACTCACCGGATTACGCCTGCGCGCAGCCATCGGGAATGGATGGCTGGAGGCGATTCACGATGGCGACCGCGCACGAGTTGCAAAGGCATGGGCAGAATTCGTTCAGCATCAGGTCCCTTTCAGTTGTGAGTACCGTTATGAATCTGAAGGTGGCCAAATTCGTTGGGTTCTCGCAGTCGCCACAGAAATCCGAAACATGCCGGGTCGGCAATTTGCGTATCTGCGCATCGAGCAAGACCTCACAGCCCATAAGGAAAACCAACGCGTCATCGATGAGCAAAGAGCGAAGATGCTCGCGTCTTCAAAGCTCAGCGCGCTTGGCGAAATGGCAGGCGGGATTGCTCACGAAATCAACAATCCTTTGAGCATCATTCTAGGTAAGGTCGACATCTTGAAAGACCGTCTCGCTGAGGGCGGCGCTGAGCCGGTTTGGGTGAACGGTACGATCGAGAGCATTCAGAATACGTGCATTCGCATTGCGAAAATCGTGAAGGCTCTTCGCTCGGTTTCTCGCGACGGCGGTGCTGATCTTTTCGAAAGAGGCGATTTGCGAACGATCTTTGAGGAGACTCTCGATCTCTGCTCTTCGCGATTCAACAAAGGACACGTGCGTTTGAAGAGGGGAGCCATCCCCCTAGGTCTTGCGATTGAATGTCGACCGGTCCAGATCGCGCAGCTGCTCCTGAACTTACTCAATAATGCTCACGATGCCGTGAGTGGTCCGGACTGCCGGGAGAAGTGGGTCGGAGTCGATTTTGTCGAGCACGCCGACCATATTGAGATCTCGGTCATCGATGGTGGCCCTGGCGTTCGTGCCGAGATTCGCGAGAAAATCTTTGATCCCTTCTTTACGACTAAACCGGCTGGAGCAGGCACCGGATTAGGCTTGAGCGTCTCGGAGTCGATCGTGCGCTCTCACGGTGGAAAAATCTATTTGGATTCCGCGAGCGAGTGGACTCGGTTCGTCGTCAAGTTGCCGAAGAAGCGGCCCGTGACTCGCGGTGAGTACCGAAACGCAGTTTAATTGGAAGCGAGAATTTTTGTGAATGTCATCGGTCGCAATAATGTGAAAGTTCTTGGCCAGGGGCAGACGCCCATGATTTTTGCCCACGGCTTCGGCTGCAATCAAAACATGTGGCGCAAAGTCGTGCCAGCTTTTGCCGAGGATCATCAAATTATTTTGTTTGATCACGTTGGAGCGGGCGGCTCGGATACGGCTTCGTACAACCGCGCGAAGTATAACTCACTCCAAGGTTATGCGAACGACGTCATCGAAATCTGCGAGCAGCTCGATCTCGAGCAGGCAATCTTTGTCGGTCATTCGGTAAGTGCGATGATCGGTGCGCTTGCCGCAAATAAAAGACCTGAGTTGTTTTCGAAGCTGATTATGATCGGGCCTTCGCCGTGCTACATGGATGATGGCGACTACCGCGGTGGGTTTTCTCGCGAGGCGATCCAAGAATTACTTCGTTCGCTGGAGAGTAACTTTGAAGGATGGTCGAAGACGATGGCTCCGGTCATAATGGGAAGACCAGATGACGTCGCCCTCGCCGAAGAACTCGTAGTGAGCTTTTGTACGACGCGACCAGAAATTGCCAAGCACTTCGCGCAAGTGACCTTCACGAGTGACAATCGAGCCGATCTCGCGAAGGTCTCGGTCTCGTCGCTAATTCTTCAGTGCGCAAATGATGTCATCGCGCCGGAATTCGTGGGTGAGTACGTTCACCGACAGATCAAATCCTCGAGCTACCAGCTCATGAAGGCACAGGGCCACTGCCCGCACCTGAGCGCACCCGAAGAAACCATTCACAAAATCAAAATGTTCTTAGCTGACAAATTGGCACGAGCGGTCTGATTTTCAGAAATTTTCGCATTTCAAACGAGAGATCCACGCAACTCTCGTGGCTCCTGGCGCTAGCATGTAGGGCGAGACAGGAGGACACAAGAATGCCGAAATCGAAAAAGAAAAATTCTCAAGAGCGTCGTGATCCCGTAGCTGAAAACCAATCGAAGGTTATTAAAGCAGGCATCTACGACGGCAGCCAATCCTCGAAGGATTTTGTGGTTTCGGGTCATAGTACCGGAAGTCAACACTCGGAAATGGAAGCGCTCTCTCATCAAGTTTCGATTGATGCGGGTGCTGTACCGGCCTACGAAACCGATGATAATTATTTAGTGCACAAGACTTCGACCGATTTTGGAGAAGCGCTTCCAGAGGATCGTCGTGACACGGCCGATCTCGGAGGACCTGACCTTTACGGTCCCCATCCTGATCTGATTGAAGATCACCCGATTAAACTTAATCGTCCAGCGGGCCGCCGTTGGGGACTTTGGGGATCTCTGGGTCTTGTGGGAGCTGGTGCGCTCGGCTTAGCGGCGTACGGTCTTTACAAATCAGCGAACGCAAATAAGCAGCCGCAACTCGCAGGGCAGTGATCTTTTTCTTTGAGTCCATCTAGTTAAAATAGATCTTTCTGCGCGCTCTCCGAAGACCTTGGAGAGCGCGCGTCGCGAATTTGTCTCACTCAACAAAATTAATCGACAGGCTTTGCACGCGTGCGACTTTCTCACTTGCTAGAGTGGCGGTGACTTGCGTGATTTTTCATTTTCTAAGAGTCGTTCGCGACGAGGGAGAACATCCATGCCGTATCTAGAGGTAGGCCAAGAGAACTCAGGATCGATTGAGCTCTTTTACGAGGATCTTGGAGAAGGGACACCCGTCGTTTTGATTCACGGTTGGCCGCTGAATGGTCGGTCGTGGGAGAAGCAAACAACTCGTCTTTTGAGAGAAGGCTACCGCGTCATCAGCTACGACCGCCGCGGCTTCGGGAAATCGAGTAAGCCTTCTTCGGGATACGACTACGATACGTTTGCGGCGGATCTCAACCATCTACTCACTGAACTTGACCTCCAGGACGTAGCCCTTGTTGGATTCTCGATGGGAGCTGGTGAAGTCGTCCGCTTCCTCGGTTCATACGGATCAGACCGCGTTTCGAGCGCTGTTTTCATCGCCGGCATTCCGCCTTTTCTCTTGAAAACGAAAAACAACTCAAGCGGCATCGATGAACAAGTGTTCGCCGAAATTAAACAGGCCCTTGAGAAGGACCGATTTCTCTACTTCACCGAGTTCTTCAAAAATTTCTATAACACCGACAAGCTGTTGGGAAAAAGAATCAGCAAACAAGTCGTGCGATGGAGCTGGAACGCAGCTTCCGAATCTTCGCCGATCGGCTCGCTTGAGTCTGTCGATGCATGGCTTACGGATTTCCGTGAAGACGCATCGAAAATCGAAATCCCAACACTCATCATTCACGGCGGGGAGGATCGGATTCTGCCCATCGAATCGACCGCGAAGCCACTTCAAAAGAAAATCGAAGGAAGCCGTCTCGTAGAACTCAGCGACGGGCCGCACGGTCTTCTCTGGACGCACGCAGAAGAGGTGAATGCAGAGCTGGTAAAGTTTCTCTCCGAAAGCGCGCGGAAGAACGCACGTTCGCAGAAATCAAACAAGAAGGCTTCGAGTTCGCGTCCCAATCTCCAGTAGGACGAAGGTCGAGGCGTGATTCCGATCGTATTACGTCTCGTTCTCTTCAAACCAAAAGCTCGGCCGTCTATACTGGACAACACCAGGGAGTCGCCATGCCGAGCCGCCGTAAAGTCATTTCCTATTTTGCAGCTCTAGGTAGCCTTGCGGCATTAGGCGCCTTCTTCAAAGCTAAATTTTTTCCGGCGCCATCGAGCGAAGTCGCAACTGGAGGAGCCATGATCAAAGAACGTTTCCCTTTGAGCTTTCAATGGCCGACACAAGAGCCTTTTCTGTTCTGCGTACACCACCATGATCTGTATCCCGAAGGTACGAAAGCTTTTGGTCCCGAGAAGCATTTGCTCGCCGGCCGAGACATGGGACAAGACTTTGAAGGTAAGGACGGCTTTCGCATGTACCACGGCGAAGAAGTCCCAGGGTTTCCGGTCCACCCGCACCGAGGTTTTGAAACGATCACGGTGGTTCGAAAAGGCTACGTTGATCACGCCGACTCGTTAGGTGCTGCTGGCCGCTACGGAGAAGGCGACGTTCAATGGATGACGGCGGGCTCCGGGGTTCAACACTCCGAGATGTTTCCGCTTCTAAAATCGCAAGACCGCAACACGCTCGAGCTTTTCCAAATCTGGTTGAATCTCCCGAAGAAGAGCAAAACTGTTCCGGCTCATTTCAAAATGCTCTGGTCAGAACAAATTCCGCGCGTTGATGTGAGCGAAGGGAAAGCGTCGGTAAATTTGATCGCCGGAAACCTAGGCGGGAAAAAAGCGTTAGCACCACCGCCAGACAGCTGGGCGGCGGATTCCGAGAACGAAGTGATGGTTCTTTTGGTGAAGCTCGAGAAAGGCGGTGCGATTCGTTTGCCTGCGTCGAAGGGCAAAGTGAACCGCACTCTCTACTTCTTTGATGGAGAGGAACTCGAACTCAATGGAACGAAACTCGCCGCGAAAACCGGAGCCGCGCTCGAAAGCCAAGTCGAACTGGAAGTAAAGAGTTCTGTTGGGCCCGCCGAGTTTCTCCTGTTACAGGCGAAGCCAATTGGTGAGCCCGTTGTTCAACACGGACCTTTCGTTATGAACTCTCGTGACGATATTGTCCGTACGATTCAAGATTACCAACGAACCGGATTCGGTGGGTGGCCGTGGCCACGCAACGACATGGTTCACGGTGATACTATTGAGCGTTTCGCGAAGTACCCTGACGGACGCATCGAAAAACCGCAGAAAACGTAGGCGTTCAAAAGTTCGACAGCACCTTCAGGCCATCTATTGGTTAAAACAAAGGATCGGCTTGTTCGTTGCGATCGACTGGCTTGGCCGTTGCAATCTCTCCGAGTTAGACCGTCGTGACTGAGATCACGACCTAATGCGGAGAAAAAAATGAAGCGCACAACAAGCAAGATCGCGATCTCGGGATTGGCTGCCACGATGGTGGTGGCGTTTGCGGTAAAGGCCCAAGCAAACACTGGCTCTTATATTCTTTCGGATCCAGACGTTATCTTTGCTTCTTTACGGATTGAGGGCGCTTACGATCAAACGAAAGCACAAAATTTAGAGCGTTGGTTAGTCTCCGAAATCTCAGCGTTCTGTCTCGCTGATTACGGCGACAAAAAGGTGAAAGGCAAGGCCGATAAGGTCTGTCAAAACCTTGCACAGGCGTCGGCCCTTTTTGGTCCGCAACAAACTCAAACGATTACCGCTTCGGGCTTAAAAGCGAAAGACGCTTCGAACATCATCCGTCTGCTTGGCGGCGCCCACAAAATTTTGAAGGCTGAAAGCACCGGCGGAACAGCTAGTGAGCTTGCTTTCGAGAAGGCACGCCGCGCTCTCTATTCAGCTTACGCCGAAATGCCGGAGCGAACGGAAACGTTGATCCCCGGTACGGCACCGAAGAAAACGATTCTCGACGGCATCATGAAGAACATCCACAAATTCTATTTAAGCAACCTTTCGGCCGATCCCGTTGACGTCGAATTGCCGAAATCTCTATCGGCAGCCGTAGAAAATGAAAAAGAGGCTCGCGGAGCCGTCAACGAAAAAGGTCAAGACTTGCGCAAGACTCCCGGAGTTAGCGTCGTCGACGCCGCTTTCAAATTTGATGTTCCGTCCAACCACTTCATGTGGATGAACCGTGCGCAAAAGCTCGAAGCAGGTAAGAACGCGGCAGAACGTTGGGCTTCTCTCGAAAAGCGAATCGAGTCTATCGTTCGAGATGACGAAAAAATCCCGACTTACGATTTGAAGTCGGCAAGCCGTCTTCTCGTTTACGAGAAAACGAAGAATTCCGCGACTTCACCTAAGATCGAAGTTAAAGACCTTCAGGGATTAGAGTGGAAGTTGAAGTGGGGTGACGAGGTTCACTCGGAAACGATTGCCAACCGTCTCTACATCGCGGCAGGTGGTAAGTGGAGCGACCTCGTTTACGTGAAAGGTCCTGATTTCGCGAACGCAAACGGTACGGGCACGATTCTTCTGATCGATGCCGAAGAGTCAGATGAAGAGAAAAGCTGTGTCGGCCAAAAAGTGGTAGATGCCGCGAGCCTCATTAACTGTTTGAAGACGTCACGCTACGATGCGAACATCGAGTCGCACATCTTGCTCCACGGTAAACTGAACGATCCAAAGTTCTCGAACGTCCGCTCGCAAGTTGAAAAAGTGGCCCAAGAGCAGGGCGGAAAAGTTAAGGGGACAGAATCGTTTGTCATCTTCCGCGAATCGCTCGTCGAATTTCAAGGTAAGAAAACGATGGTACGCGGTGGACCTATCGGTCTTCGTGGCCACGGCACACTAGAGGACCGCGCCCTCCGCGGACAAATTCTCTATCAACTCTGGATCGCGAACCGCGACTTGAAAGAAGACAACGCTCGCAGCCTTTTGGTGCCCGGTAAAAATGGCGATCTTGAGTACATCGAGACGATCCACGACCAAGGATTCTCGATGGGTTCGACAAAAGCGGCCGCGGAATTCGGAAACCTCGCTGATACATTCATTGAAGTAAAAGACGGTCTGCTTAAAGGACCTCGCCTCGCGTTCAACGAGCCCCTCTTGTATCGTCCGGAGATTTACCTCCATTCGACGTACTCCGACATGCTCTGGATGGCGAAGCACATTCTCGAAATTTCGGAAGACGATTTGAAGTGGATTCTCGACCAAACGAACTGGCCCGATTTCATGAAGACGGCGGCGATCGGTAAACTCATGGCTCGTCAGCTCAACATCGCGCAGATGTTCGGGATGAAAGCGGATCAACAACGCTTATCCGCACTCGTTGCTCAATACAAACAAGACTACGTCGTTGAGATGACGGTCACGAAAGGTGCAGACGGATTCGTAAAAGCTAACTTCCGCGGTAAAAAAGGCAGCGAACTTGTTGAGAAGGTGTTCGGCGAAAACGTTCCGCTCGCGCAGCTCGTTGGCTCAGAAAAAACCGCGGCTCAGTACATCGGTAAAACGGTTTCGGAACAAGTCCTCGTTCGTGGGGAGCTTCTCCCTTGCGAACCCGGAAAGAGCGTCGTGCAAGACTTGATGATCCGTGCGGTCAACACGTCTGGTTACTTCTACCGTTTAGGTCGAGTGATCGATCACTCGCCGACGGCAGAAATCCGCGGCTGTGGTATCCACGCTCCTACAGCGGCTGATGTTTCGCGCTACTTGGGTCCTAAGAAGTAAACAAGAGATCGCGTTTGAAAATGATGAGCCAGAGTCTGACGTGACTCTGGCTTTTTTTTTGAAAGGCGCGCCTTCGCGATGCAGGTCAGAATATTGTCTTCACTATTCAGACGGCCAGGAAGGGTTTGCAATGTGAGGCTGGCGGGGTATGGTCAAGTGTCCATGACAACGGCAGCGGCAAGGGAATCGACTTTTCAACGGATGTTAGATCGGGGGAGTGCAAATGGTTAAAGGACATCGTTACGAAAATCTAGGCGCCGAGATGGTAGCCGGTCATTTCAGTATTCTCTCAGGTGTCCTACCGAATCTGGGTGGAGGCGACGAAGGTCCCAACCCCCATGAACTGCTCGAAGCGGCGCTTGCGGGTTGCACGATCATCACGTGCCAGATGTACGCCAACCGCAAGCAGCTTAAACTTCAATCGACGGTCGTCGAAATTAAAATCGAATCTGAAACGAAGGAAGCAACGAAGATCCTTCGTCGCATCGACTTTGTCGGCGATCTCACGCCGGACGAGAAAAAGCGCCTGTTTGAAATCGCGGATAAGTGCCCAATTCACCACTTGCTGCAGAGTCAAGTAACCATCGTAACCGAGCAACTCCCGACTCCGGCGCCCTGACCTAGTACCATCGCTCCTGTCTAAGAATGCGACGAAATTACGGTAGTGTCGTGCGCCTGGTCTCTGAGGTTTGCATTATGGCATGTAAGCACGGCACAGGGTTTGTACTGAGGTACGTTAGGGGGCAAGATGAAAAGGGGTAAGCTCGAGGCGATCGGGCTCGTAGCGTTTATTGGGGCGCTACTCATCGCCTATCAAAACTGTAGCAACACGGCCAAATTCGAAGAAGCAAAGCTTGGCTCGCTAGGCGTCTGCGACGGAATCTCGTGTGATCTCGATCCGCTCACTTTCAGACCAGCCGTTACGACCATTCTTTTAGCCTTAGGTGATGAAGCGAACGACCAGCTGGTTGTAAATGGAGCTTCATCTCAACTCATTGCCGAGACGGTCGTTCGGTACTCGAGCCCGAAGAAGGACCCGAAGATCCTTCTCGTACGAGATTCAAAGGCAGGATCTGAAGATCCAGAAGACACCGAATACATGAAGTCCCTTCTGTCGCGTTACGACGTTACTTACTTAGTCGAACCTCGAGAAGGGCTTACGGACAAAGATCTCGAAGGGTTCGACCTTGTCTGGTTCAATAACCCGGGTGCACCCATGGGATTAGCGAAGACGCGTGATGCTCTTCTCAAATTCTCGGGCGGAGTCGTCATGCAAGGTGATGATCTCTCTCGCGGGGGCGACTTCGCTCTCGGTGAGCTGACCGGTCTTAAATACGTCGATAATGGAACGAGCGTGAGGTGCGGTGAACGCGATTATCCGCACAACGACAACAACGGCGATCAGTATCGTGTTTCGATCGACGCAAGTAAGATCATCGGTGGTGACGCTGATGCCATCGAATTTAAATATGGAAACGACATCGACCTAACAACGAGTTTACGGTCTGATTTGGAAATCCTCGCGACCGCCAAAGGTGGCCCTGATGTCTGCGTGGAAGAAAGACCGACGATCGTTCGCTATCTAAAATAAAATTGCTCCACGCGGATCGTTGTTAGCGATCCGCAAAGCACTTCGCGTTCCGACAAAAACCCAGCGTCTCGCCGAACTCGTAAAACTCCTGCCTGCGAACAAACCAAAATTGCACTCGTTTCGACCGCTCCACGTTGAACGTTCTCCTCCACCGCACGTGTGAAATTCAAACGCCGAAGATCCAAATCAAGATCGTCGATCCCAAGGCCACCGTAATCACCGGGCCGACGAGGAGGGCTGGCCAGAGACTAAAAACTCCGACAGCGACAAACAGGCTTTTTAGCATTGCGTTCTCCCTTGCGAGTTTGGATTGACTCCAGGGTAGGAAGGTAGAGATGGTGAGTAAATACTCACCAAGATAAGAATTTTCGGAGCCTGTAACTTGTGAAAAAGACGAAGAAAAGACGCACGCTCAAAAGTCGAAAGAGAGAAAGTGAGTCCAGACGCCTTTCAAGCAAAGAGCGAAAACGAAAGATTTTGCTAGGCGCGATGGAGGTCTTCGCACGAAAAGGGTTTCTCTCCACGACGACGCTTGAACTCGCCGAATCGTTGCGAATTTCCGAAGCTCTTCTCTTTAAACACTTCCCCAAGAAAGACGATCTTGTTCGAGCCGTTGAAGATGAAATCAAAGTGAACATGGATCAGCTCTTTTCGACGGTTCTCAAACTTCCACCGAAGGCGGAGTCTTTGGCTCTCTCGATTGCCTTTAACATCATGGTGCTTGTGGAAGGTCACGGATTAGGACCGTCACGGACAACCCTGGATCGCCTCGCAATCTTTAGTCTGCTCGGAGATGGTCGTTTCTTTCGACGAACGACGGAGGAGAATCTTCCCCCGTACTACGAATTTCTTGATGAGTGCTTAGACGACGCAAAACGCAGAAAGGAACTTGTCGAAACAAAAATCCAGACAAAAAATGCGATCTGGTTTTGCCATCATATCGCGGCCTTCATTATCTTGGCGGAAAGTTCAAAGGCCATCTCTTACCAAGGTGATGCTCCTAGCCGAAACCTCGAAGCTCTCGAGTTTTGTTTACGCGGGCTCGGATTTACGGAAAAAGCGGTGAGAAAATACGCAAGTCGCTCGTGGCTTGAGGAAAACACCACGGCCTTTGCCATTGCTGAGAGGCCCTAGGAAGGCTAGAGTAGCTCGATGCAACCGTGGGTCCCGGAACTCGAAGTCACAGATGAAATCGCTCGTGAGCTGATCGAAGATCAGTTCCCGCAGCTAGCGCCGATTCGTCTTCAAGCTTTCGAGAGCGGATGGGACAATCGAGTCATCCGCGTGAACGGTACATATCTCTTTAGATTCCCGCAGCGGGAAATCGCGCTAGCAGGAGTCGAGCGGGAGATTCGTTGTCTTCCTCTTCTCCTCAAGCATCTTGAGATGATTCCGAACCCAATCTTCGTTGGGAAGCCCTCTGCGAACTATCCATGGCCTTTTTTTGGCTACGAGCCACTTGAAGGTCGAGAGTCGAGCGAATGTGAATTGAACTCATCTCAAAAGGTGCAAATTGCGCGAACTCTTGGGACGTTTCTCAAAAAACTTCACTCGCTTCCGGCGCACAAAGTATCCGAAATGGATTTGCCCGAAGACCCGCTCGGCCGACTTGATTTCGGTAAGCGGGTTCCGATGACCGAGGCTCGATTAGACCAGCTTGAAAAAAGTGGGTTTGATCTTCCATATACTCCGCTGCGCGAACTTCTCCGCGCAGGCCTCGCGACTCCTCGACTTCCTTGTCGGCAGGTTGTTCACGGAGATCTTCATTTTCGCCATCTGCTTTTAGGTGACGAGAACCAGCTAACGGGCGTTATCGATTGGGGGGATCTCCATCGCAATGACCCGGCCGTCGATCTTCAAATCTACTGGAGCTTTTTCCTGCCGGAGGAGCGGGTCGAATTCCTGAAGAGCTACGGCGAGATTTCTGAAACCCAGCTCATCCAAGCTCGTGCATTTTCGGTTTTTGAGAACATTGCACTTTTAGTCTCCGCGCGCGATCAAGGGAAAGACCGAGTGGCTCGTGCGGCATATTTGGCGTCGCTCACTCTTCTCAAAGACTAGGTTCGCGGGATCATTTGCATTCCTCTGCTAGCTCAAAAATAAACATTATTTATTTTATTTGGAGATGGTGCCATAGGCGAATCTCAAATCGAGACGGCCGAAAGGCCTCGCCAACGACTTCTCGCAGTTAAGACGCCAGCCAACCCCCTAAGACCTCTCGGCCCAACTAATCGTAACAATTCGAACCGATAGAACTAAACTAAAACTCCGATACAAGGAGGAGTCAGAAAAATTTGAACGTATGCTGAAAAGGGGATGGAAGATGAGAAGTCGAATCTCAGAACTCGAGCTAAGACGTGTGCGCTATCAGATTTTTACGGGCGATCTTCGTCATCATTTTTCTTTTCAGTACTGGAAGAATCATTGGCCCCAGCTAGTGGAAGGCCTCAATAGTTCGATCGATGATCAAGAGTTTCTTCGTCAAGATAAGGCTACCGTGCTTACGCTCGATCAAAATGTGATCGGCATTCACCTTCTCTCTGAGTACGACTTCTCGCAGTTTGACAAATACGACTACTTCAAAGACTTTCCTGCGCCAGCAATCGCGAAGCTTCAAGAACTCGGGCTCAAGCGGGTTCAGGCACTGCAGTACTTCATGATCGATGAGAAATACTCGGTTGCAAATACGCTCGTTAATTTCGGTGCCATCATCGGTGGGCTTTCGCTCAATCACCAAACCGAGAGCAAGCTTAGCGCGAGTCTCACCATCGCGCGAACCGATATTCCCGTTGCGAATCTGGCCAAGAAACACGGTTTCGAGGAGCTTGCGACCGCGACGTTACATAACGTTTCGGTGGCCTTCATGGTTTGCCTCAAGCCAAAACCCAACCCGAAAGAAGAAATCGCCCGTTGGACGGATTACTACTGGGCAAGGCGTGAAAAAATCCACGTCGGCTCAAGTAACAGAAAGGTGGCGTGAAAATGAAGAACGGAGCAAATCAAAAAACCGTCTGGGATTTGAATATCGACCCCGCAATTCACGCGATTCAAAAAGCTCCCTGGGAATCGAAGGAGTTCTATCGACTTTTCGTTTCGCAGATTTATCATTTTGTTCGCTACTCAACCAGGATGTTAGCGGCTGCGGCTGCATCCACCGAGAATGCCGCCTATTACAAGCGGCTGATCGAGCACCTACGTGAGGAGAGCGGTCACGAAAAGCTTGCGCTCGCCGATTTAAAACGCGCTGGCGGCGAGATTGAAGCCTATCCTGAACTCGGAATGACTCGTGCTCT
>SYLX01000109.1 GCA_005808505.1 Bdellovibrionales bacterium
GACCAACCATCTCGATCTCGAGAGCATCTTGTGGCTTGAGGATTTTCTCCAAGCGGCCCCCTTTGCGGCGCTCACGGTGACGCATGATCGACTCTTTCTTCAGCGGATCGCGAACCGAATCTTCGATCTCGACCGCCGCAATCCTGACGGCCTTCTTGTCGTAAAAGGGACCTACGCGGATTATCTGGAAGCGAAAGAGCAGTTGATGCATTCGCAGATGCGTCGCGAAGAGGTTCTGAAAAACACGCTCCGTCGCGAAACTGAATGGCTGCGAAGGGGAGCGAAAGCCCGCACGACAAAGAGCCAATCTCGAATCGATCGCGCTCACGACATGATGGATGAAGCAGGAGATCTCGAGCAGCGAAACCAAAATCGCACGGCGCAGATCGATTTTCAAAGTGCTGAGCGACACCCTCAGAAGCTCATCGAAGCAACCAGCATCTCAAAAACTTACGAAGGTCGAGAGATTTTTCGCGATGTGGATCTCTTGATTACCCCGAAAACGCGACTTGGTCTGCTTGGGCCGAACGGTAGCGGTAAAACAACGCTCATCCGAGTTCTCTTAGGAGAAGAAGCTCCCGATAAAGGTTCAGTCAAACGGGCCGAACGTCTTCAGGCTGCTTACTTTGCTCAGCACCGCGCGGAGCTTGATCCAAAGAAGTCGGTTTTGAAAACTCTCTGCCCGGAAGGCGACTACGTCAATTATCGGGGGAGCTTCGTTTTTCATCGCAGCTACTTGGGGCGATTCTTGTTTCGCAACGAACAGATGGATATGCCGGTTGAAAAGCTCTCCGGCGGGGAGAAGGCAAGACTTCGCATCGCGCAGCTCATGCTCGAAGCTTCAAACGTTTTGATTCTCGATGAGCCGACCAATGATCTCGATCTTGCTACGCTGGAGGTTCTTGAAGAGAGTTTGCGAGAGTTCGATGGCGCCGTCATTCTCGTTACGCATGATCGGTACTTCTTAGATCAAGTCGCCAACCATATTCTCGCCTTTACGCGGGATGAAAAAGATCATCCGAAGCTCGAGCGATTCGCCGATACGCTACAGTGGGAGGCGTGGCTTGAGACCGAAAAGCGCAAACCCCAACTTGAGGCGAAAGCAAAACCCTCGGCCGAAAAGACGGCCGAGCCGGAAGCGAAGCCGACCGGCTCTAAGAAGAAGCTAAGCTACAAGGATAAGCGTGAGCTTGAAGGAATGGAGGAGACGATTCTCAACGCCGAGGCTCGTTTAGCGGAGCTCCAGTCCGAAAGTGCTAAACCTGAAAACGTTGCGAACGCCTCTAAGGTGAGTGCGATGTTTACCGAGATGGCGGAGCTCGAAAAGCGCATAGAAACGCTCTATGCGCGCTGGGCGGAGCTTGAAGGTTAGACCTGGAGGATCACTCTTCGGAAGGCTCTTCGGTTTCTTCATCGTCGCGTGCTGACGATTTTTTCTTTGAATCCTTTTCGGCCTTCTTCTTCGCGATGATTTCTTTGGTGATCGTTTGGGCGAGCGGCCACATATTCTCGTCGAATTCGCGGTTGAACGCATCAGCCGGCTCAAGACTGCGTTTAAGGTGACGGATGGTCACCATGTTCTCGTCGTTCAAGTCATTGCCGGAAGCGCTCCAGTTCTGCGAGCCGATCACGAGAGCCTCGGCGCGCATCTCGTTTTTTTGGCCCTTTTCAAAACGTGTCAGCGACGCGGTCTTATGGTGATTCAAACCTTTCTTCACCCAAGTGCTGATCTTGACTTCGATCGGCTCAGCATTAGCTGAATAAGGGTTTTCATCAAATAAATTGGCGGTCTTATCTTTCATCCAGCCCATGGGGGATGCACCCGTCACGGAGTCGAGAAGAACTTGGACCTTTGCACCTTGTGCGGCCGCGTATTGGAAGGCGCGAACATACTCGATTCCACCAGCACCAAACATTGAAACACGGATGCGGTCGCCCTTCCTCGCGGAGAGAAGGAGCGGCAAGATCGCGCGGTGTTCGCCGTCGTCGGTCGGAGCGAAGTGAACGCGAAGTTCGTGACCATCAGCGAAGCGGAAGTAGCGCTTCGTGTTCGGGCGCTTCGCTGAATGGAAGCGGCCGGTCACCAAGTTCTTAGCTTTCGTGATGCGAGTGTTTTCGGGATCCACGTCGAACATCTCTTGGACTTCGGTCATGAAAGTTTTCGCAACTTCGTTGTTCTTGATGTAGATGGCCATGTTGGAGTTCGATTCGTCGCCCATGCAGGTGCGCGATACGTTTGTTGTGCCTGTCCAAACGGACTTCTGGCCACCGTTGTCGAGAACGGCGAATTTATTGTGCATGATGGTTTCCATCGGAAATTCCATCCGCGCGCGAGAGGAATTGTTATCGCGAGCGTCGCGATTGAGAAGACGCATCAAGTTCATCGTGCCATTGTACTGGAACGTGAGACGAATCGCTTCCGCAGCCTTCTTAGGATTTGCGAGCCAGTTCAAATCGCGCTCGTACTTCGAAACACCGGTTTCGGAATTGACCTTCACGGTCATCGACTTTGGATCAAGACCGATGAGTTGCTCCATCCAATCCGGACGACCCCAAACCCACGCATCGGGATGCTTAGGGCTTACGTAGCTAAAATCAAGTTCATCAATGCGATCAACGGTGAGTGATTTCGACGTCACCTTCACGTTGTAATCGCGCAGGAATGCGTTTGGAGCGCTTTCTTGCGTCACGTCGAAGACCCCAAAGACGGGAACGCGGGCGTTCACTTTCTCTTCAATGGCGTTGTACACGGGCGCCATCGATCCAGAGATATCGTCGATTCCATAAAGCGCGAGCAGAGCGAAGTTCTTCGCGTCGTTGCGAATCTTCTGCCCAAAGATTTCCGCGACTGTCGTATTGTTCGAGGGGAGGCCGCGCTTAGCGTCGGCCCAACGCTTCGTAAAGAAGTATTCCAAGCGAAGCGGCTCGTTGACGAGAACGGGTTGACCCAACGTCTCGTCGGTGTCGCGACGGAATTCCGCCGTGGGGGTAATCTGCGGTTTCTTCTCTAAGCATTCCCAATCAACCACGGACGGGCAAAGGATCATCTGCGTGGAGGATTCCAAGATGCGGCTCAAGGTGTTCTTGAAGACCTTTTCGTTGGTCGGATCGATTTGCAGGAAGCTCATGTAGCGAGAGATCGCATCGCGAGCGCCGGCTGAACGGAGATCGGCCGCCGTGTCTTTCTTCGTGACTCGGTCGAGGGTCTTTTCAACGGCGGCTTCAACGACCTTCTCGTTGTACTTTGGCTCAACCCGAGGAACATCGGCAAGCGCCTGGCTTGTGATCAGACCGACAACGAGCGCCGTGGAGAATTTGTTTTTCATCCGAGTCTCCTCAGGCCGAGTCAGAGCTTAGCCTTCAAGTTTCAATACGTCGGCGCTCGTTGCGAGCGCCGGAAGTTCGACTAAAAAATCACTGACCGTTGATGATCTTCAAAGCTTCGGGCGAAAGGGATTGGGGAGCGGAATTCTTGCCACCTTGAGCAGCGCTCTCCGTGATCGATTTTTCCCAGAGCTCTTTGAAGTAAACGAGGTACTTGCGTGCGAGATCCTTGTTGTCGATCAGGTAGAAGTTTTCCCAGTTGTTACGAAGAGCAGCTGTCGTGTAGTGACCCGCGCCCGAGAACGTGCGCTGACCGTTAAAGATCGCAAGTTTGTTGTGCATCATCTGACGAACGTCCGCGTTCGTTTGTGCGAAACGGATTTTGATGCCCGAGTTCTTCAAGTTTTGCTCGTAGAAGTCACCTACACCGGCAACTTCCGACTGACCCGATACGACGTCGTCGTCCATCACGATACGAACGTCGGCACCTGCAGCAGCAGCGTCACGGAGACCTTGCATCGTGGGGTAATGCAAGAAGTGCTGGATAGCCACGTAGAGAAATGCGGGTTTGCCTTGGCGAGCGAGGTCGGTCACGCGGCGGATTTCTGAAGAAAGAACGCGCGCGGCTTCGTTGTTCTCGTTGGGTGAGTAAACGGGCGAAATGCCTTCAGCCGCGAGAGCTTTTTCGGTTTGCGTTGTGGGGATGACGCCAAGTTTTTTAAAGCACGACTCACGGCTCGTGATGTACTGATACGCCACTTCTTCGTCGTATTCAGACTTCACCATGCCATCGTCGTACATACCGACTTCTTTCGCGCGCTGGATCGCCGAGCGCAGACCATCGATCACGCAAGTGTGCGACTTTGCCAAGTTCGACTCACCAGGAGCGGTCGAAAGAACCCAGTGATCAAGGTGAAGACCGGTTCCGAACGCCGACAAATTTCCCGACGAGAAGTTGATCGACCAGTCCGTTCCATCGCCCGGATCAACAACTAAGAATTTATTGTGGTGCAAGCGCCACGGCGAAGATGTCATTCCGCCGAGGTAAGAGACTTTCACGTTCGGGTTCGTTTCATCCTTATTACAAACGGCGACCGTATCCGCTTGGCCTTGCGACCCGTTATCGAGCACGATCTCCATCGGGATTCCGGCTTTACCCACTTCGCAGAGCTTTTTGTGAACGAGTTTGTTCGAGAAGCTGAAGTAAGCGACGTAAACCTTCGGAGTCGAACCTTTAGCTTTCGCAGAATCGACTTTCTGAAGCGCGTATTGATCGAGAATCGAGTTGATCCGCGCAACCATTCCGGCGCGCTCAGTGGCAGCTTTGTTGTCATTGTTGTTCTCGTTTAAGCACCAAGTCGACGCTTTGCCCTCGTAAGCGCATTCGGGCGCCGTGTGGATGAGATCGAGAGTAATGCGTGATTTCATGTCGCCCGATTGAGCGAGCGCGACTCCTGAAGACGCGACGAAACTCATTACGGACGCGAAAAGTGCGAACGTGGTCTTAGCCATGACGGAAGCCTCCGAAAAATTGATAAAGCTTTTCAATTCGGAAGTTTTTGCAAAGCGAAGACCGGCTGGGGACGTAATAGGTTCGCACCCAAGAAAGCGGGCGCAAACGGGCCTTAACACAAAGCCTATTTTCGGCGCCGTCTAAAAGTTTGACAGAGCAAGTTACTAAGTTTGTTTAGTCAGCGACGAGCCACCAAGTCATCTCATGTTTGTTGTTGTAGAGATGCTTGAGTCGGGAACCAGGAATTGCCGCGAATTTGCGGACCGTCTCATGATCGGTCTCGCCTTTGAATTTGATACTGCAGACGAAATTCCGGCAGAGACCGCTTCGGCGCCAGGCTTCCACGAGTTCGTAAAGATCCTTCGGAAAACAGATGATATCGGAGAAAAACCAATCGATGGGTCCAACGTCATCAGGTTTGAGCGTAAACGCGTTTCTAAGGACCGTAGTCACGTTTTTGAGGTTCGCAACTGCAGGATCAAGCGGCGAGCGATCGATCGCGGTTACGTGGCAGCCCAGTTGAGCTAGAACCCATGTCCATCCGCCAGGGCAGGCGCCAAAATCGACGCACTTATCACCTTCATGCGGCCGTACGCCGTAGGCGGTGAAGAGTTCCCAAAGCTTTAAGTAAGCCCGTGAAGGCGCGCGTTTATCGCCTTCGAAAATGACTTCACCGTTGGGGTACGGTGAAGTCGTTCGCGTTCCGTAGAGTAGACGATTGGGTTCCAAGAGTGTCCAGCCGCCGATTGACTTCTGAGGAGGCGGGGCGAGGAACTCGGCCTCTACCTTTTTCAAGCGCGGGAGTTTCTCTTCGATCAACTTTGCGCGCCGATGATGATTGAGAGAGAGGTGCGCCCAAAACGGTTGCAGAGCACGCAATTTTTTGGCGGCATCACCGATCGACTGGATCTCAACTTCTTCGGCATCGAGCCACGTAGTTTGGGCCCAGGCAGGATCACCGAGGGTTAAGCCCTCTGCAAAGAAGAGTCGGCCTTCTTCGCGTTTAAGCGTGGATCCAAGCTCGGTGCGCAGTTCGTTTTCAAAACCTTCAAATGCAACGTGAACTTTCATGCGAGCCCTCACCCTCGCTGCATTTTACCTGCGTGGCAATGGGTATTCGCGCGCGGACAGGACCCGGTTGGCTCTTTCGAGGCCGGGCGGTGGTGGGTTTTGGGAAGTGAGTGTGACGGGATCGCTTGAGACTTCGCCGTGGGTGCTGGCGAAGCGATGAAGCTAGACTTATCGCGAGGCACCCATAAGGTACAGCAGTATAAAATTAGACGGCGGATAAGATATTCTTATGGTGCTGGATGAGCGATTTTCGCCTTCAACTCACGTAAAAAAGCCGCTCGACCCTAGGGCGCGAGCGGCTTTTGAGCGTCAAATTTGAAAAGTAGAAATTACTTCTTCTTTCCTTTTGCAGTGGGTGTTTCTGTCGGAGCCGCCGCGCTGCCAGTTGTTCCTGTCGCGCCCGTTGTTCCTGTTGTCCCCGCCGCACCTGCGGATGCACCAGTGCCGCCAGACGTGCCCGTGCCGCTTGTTGATCCCATGTCGCTAGAGGAAGTCGTACCCGATGTTCCCATGCCCGAATTCGCGCCCGACGACATGTCGGAAGATGTACCAGATGAAGTCGTGTCGGAGCCCATCGCGCCCGACGAAGTCGTGCCCGAAGTGGATCCCGTCGCAGAGTCCGTGGTGCCCGTTGTTCCAGTTGTACCCGTTGTTGCGGAAGTCGAAGCATCGCCCGTGTTGTCGGCTGCGGGGCCGCGATCCGTACAAGCCGTAACGAGCAATGCCGCTGCTGCGAGTGCCATGAGTGAATTGAGCTTCATAATTTGTGTCTCCTGTTTTCGATACGTTTGCGTGAAAGCCATAAAAGAACTGGTGGCTCTACCGTCAGGATTTTTCACGAGACGAATTATCAAAGCTTGAACGCTAAGTGAGGAGGATTTGCAGATGAAGCGACAGGTGAGGCGAGAGAGGCACGACGAAGGTCCAGGACGGCCCCAGTTAGACCGTTCGGGAATGCCCTAGGGTAGGACCAGATTTGGAGGAGTTTCGGGTCGGACCATTGCGATCACGGAAACGCAGAAATAAAGTCTTCTCACTGTGCAATTCATTCTCATCGCATTCAGCTTGTTTCTTACGAGCGGGTTTGGCGTAAGCCAGTTCGCAACGGAAGGGTCCGTTTCGGCGCAAACGCTACCGGCGCCGGAAGCGAAGGAACACCCGGCGCCAGCGCGCCCGCGCGGAGCTGCGGCCGTTTGCGAAGCCCTGAAGCGGTATCCACTAACGCCGCTCGAAAAGCTGAGTTTTGAAGCCGGCGAAATCAGCCCAATGTGTAAGCCGTTCGTGAAGGCCACGCGCCGTGATCTCGATCGCTGCGGTGATATTCACAAAGACCCTTACAGCGCGACTACCACCGCATCAAATACAACGCGGTCGAGCGAAGCGATGAATGAGTCCCTCTCTCATTTTACGAGTTCCGATTTTACTTGGGCGAGCCGCAACGAGATGGCGCGTAAGGGTAAGGGCAATTTGTTTACCGATCCGGAGTTGCAGCCGCAGCTTCCGATCCTGATGAAGAAGATAACGGAGCTTCGCAATTCGTCGGCGCAATTGTGCTGCGGCGACGATGTGAGTTGCCGTCAGGATTTCGAGCGTGTGGAAGTTACGGTCTGTAAGCCAAATCCGGATCCGAACGCGCCGGATCCGTGCGTCTTCGGTGGAAGCTACAAGATGCCGGGATCAGGTTACAGCTCGATTTTCCGCGCGATCCAAAAGCAGTATGGCACGAGCGAAGCGGTGGAATTCAAACGCTTGGCTGAGAAGAACCTTCGAGCGATCGCAAGTGTCCCGAACGCACCTTCAGGCGTGACGAGCGGAAGTATCGTTCTTTCAAGTTACGTCTCGAAAGCCAACGGCATCGCTTCGCTTGAGCCGACGATTCTTCATGAGTTCGGACACGCCTGCAGCATGATCAAGATGCAACATGCCGCGCTCGGAGGAAAGTCGATCGACGCCGCAAAACCACTTGGCGATACGGCTAAACTTACCGAGATCAATGCCAAGGCCCTCCGCGCGACTCACTGGTTAGATCGCGCCCGTCAGCGCTGCAGTACAGATTTGGAGCTGCCCGAAGCCTACTACGATTTTTGGGAATCGATGGGAGAGAGTCGGGGACTTGCGCAATGTCTCTTCCAGTTGACGACGGCGAATCAAAAACAGCTCGTCGATCGGCCATGCCCCGGGCTCTGTCCCGGCCACTATATGGAAGAATCGGTTGGTGTGGCGTTCTCACTTCTCTTAGGCGATTTAAGTGGAACGGCTTCGTCCGCTTTCCCGAATACTTGCGATCACGTACGGGATGGTCAGCATCCGATGGTTTCAGATGTCGTGGAGTGCTTAACTCAGCATTCTCCGCGTTTTCGCGAGCGCCTGCGCCGTACTTATTCTTGCGAATAAATGCCAACTCGGCAGCCCGCAGAAACGCGAAGGCTGCATGATTAGACCCATCTAAAAACTGAATCAGACTTCAGCGCGATCCGCATCTTCAACGAGTTCGCGCGTGCCGAAACCAATGATCAGTGCCGCGCCGACGAGCAGAAATGCTGCGGCTCCAACCAAGTACCACGGTTGACGTTGGATCGCGCGGTAGCTTGTATTTGCAAGGTCACCGGCTTTATCGATCGCTTGTGTTGCAACCTTAGATGCCATCTGGTTGAGTTGGGGTTCCATCGCCGAAACGACGCTACCCACTGCATTTGCTACTGAATCACGGAGAACGTCGCCGCTTCCGCCATTGATCGTATTCGTATTGGCCATTTTTAAAACCCCTTTCAACGAGAGCGCTACGATGAGCGCCGCTATGAGCGCGTGAGCGTTTGATACGCTCTTGCCTCACCTCATTTTCTAGCTCGCATGGGCCTCAGGAATCTTCTCGGGGGTGTGAAGCTCTCTCAACATTCGGAAGTTGAGCAGAGGTCGGGAAACGAAAAAGGCCGACGATGAAATACGCCGGCCCGATGGATTGGGATGAATTGTCGCGAGATTTAATTCCCGCCGAAGAAGTCCTCAACGGCTTGCCAGAAATCTTTGGGTTGCTCATTCACAGGTTCGTAATCCTGTTGATCAGGCGGATCGATCGCGACCGGCTTCTTTGTGGCTTTTGGTTTGGGAGACGGCTTGCTCACGACTTTCGGAGCCGGCTGAGGATCTGGTTGCGGCGCAGCCACGGGAGCCGGGCCCACAACGGGCGCAGGCGCGAGTACGGCGGGCTCGACTTCTTTTTTAGCTTCACCTTCTTCAGGCGATACGCGCTTGCCATCCATCGCATCGAGGATTCGGTTATCTTGCTTGTAGATATCCACGCCCCAGCGAACGATGTTCTGAGCATCAACCGCGATCGTCGTGCCGACGATGTAGACCTTCAAAGGCGTCTTGATCTTGATGCGTTCCGCGACGAGGCCTTGATTGTAGATCATGTCCTCGATGTGTTCGCGGTAAATTCCTTGGTCTTGCAGTAGGTATTCGGCAAATTCGACGGGCTTCTCAAGGCGGATGCATCCCGAGCTGTAGGCGCGCTTCTCTTGCTCGAAGAGATGTTTTGCGTTCGTGTCGTGCATGTAGATCGCGTGATGATTTTCGCTTAAGTCGATTTTCAAACGGCCTAGCGAGTTTTGATCGCCTGGATCTTCGCGGAACGTATAGGGAGGAGGATTTGCGAGCGTGTACTGCGTCCAATCGACGGAATGAGGATCGATTTCCGTCTTACCTTTGAACACCCGCATTTTCAGCTGCTCGAAGTAATTCGGATTTTGAAGTGAGTGAGGGATGATGTCCTTCACAACGATCGAACTCGGTGCGGTCCAGTAAGGATTCACGATGACCGAGACGGCTTGATCGATGAAAGTCGGCGTCTGACGGAGTTCTTGACCCACGACAACTCGCATGAACATGGTCAAGTTTTTGTTCTTCCAGACCTCGAGAGTTTGGTGACCGAGATCGACGAACGCGTAATGATCGCCGAGGTTGCGCGGTAGAAGCCGCCAACGCTCAAGGTTCGCCCGAATCTGGCGAATCCGATTTTCAAGCGGGACGTTGAGCGCGTTGTAAGTACCCTTTCCAATGACACCGTCAACATCAAGCTTGTGAGAAGTCTGCAGCCAAATCACGCCTTGAGCGATGACCGAGTCAAACTCAACACTCGGATTCATCCGCTCCTTGGGGTCACGGATCACGCCGAGATCATAGAGCCGACGACGAATCTGCGGAATGACGGGATCTTGATCTCCACGGCGCAGCGTTTTACCAACGATAGTGGAAAAGTCAGCAGGGTCCATGCGGCGATAGCGGGCGAGTAGACTGACGAGACGGCGGTAAACCGTGTGCGGAGGATCGAGTTCTTCCAAGCCGGCGATAAAAGAAGCCGTGTCTCCCGAAACGATTTTGTTGAGATACGTGAGATCCTTGAGCGCTCTTTTTTTCAATTCGATGTCGGTGATGTTTTGCGCGGGGTCGGCGGGGTTTGTCCGGCCGGTCGAGACGTCTTTAGCGTATTGAAGGTAGCTGTTCGCGAGGAGTAATTCGAGTTCAAGTTGGGCCGCGGGATCCATCGACGCCAGGCGCGATTCGATCTCAGGCGTCCAGTAGTACCAAGCTGAGAGGCCACGGTCTTCGGAAAGATCGGTCAACACGGATTTCAACGAATCGCCCATCGGGAGCAGGCCGGATTTTCCTACGAAGATCGGCTTGTGCGCACGGAGTTTATAGAGCTCATTCAA
>SYLX01000110.1 GCA_005808505.1 Bdellovibrionales bacterium
ATTTATGAAAACGTCTGCTCAAAAACTCTTCTCGAAATTCCAGTCGCGGGTCCAAGCTTCTGTCGGTATCGGACTCTGTGCGCTGGCGCTGACGACGGCGGGTTGTAACAAGCAGCCGGGTAGCTTCTCGCTCCTCTCTGACGGCAATTCGTTCAAACAGAACGACGTCGAGATCAACGGTAAAATCGACGTCCTCTGGGTTGTCGACAACTCGGGCTCGATGCAGACTTCGCAGGAGAACGTCGCGAAGAACTTCTCGAGCTTTATCTCGAAGTTCAAAGATAAAGGATATGATTTCCGTATCGCGGTCATCGGTAGCGATGCGTACCGGGTGGCTCCATACGTGGGCGCGAAGGACAACCGGGAAAAGTTCCGCGATGGTGCTGGACAAAATCATTCGGGAGTTTTCGTCATTGAACCTAGCACGCCCAATCTGGAGCAGACATTTATCACGAACATCATGCAGGGTGTTTACGGCTCTGGAGACGAAAGAGCTTTCTCTTCATTCGAGTGGGCATTGAACTCTGAAATCAACAAAGAGTTCATTCCCAGCAATTTCTTACGCCCTGACGCATTCCTTGCCGTGATTATCGTCAGCGATGAGGATGATTTTTCATACGATGGTGGCGCACTAAACGAAAATTACAACGATCCTGCTCTCCATAAAATTGAACGGTACGTTAATTTTCTTGATGAGAAGATGGGCTTGACTACGGAAGCCCTAAAAGCGGGACGAAGCTCGAAATATAATGTGAATGCTATCTCGATTCTCGACGATGCTTGTCGCCTTAAGCTCGATCCCGGCGGCAATGGCGCCCAAAAAATTGGTCGACGTTACATTGAGTTGGCAAATGCAACTGGAGGCGTCAAAGGCTCTTTGTGTAGTGATTTCGGCTCTACACTTGCCGACATCTCCGCAAAGATCATCCAGCTCCGCTCCAAGTTCTATCTCAATGGAGAGCCGAATCCTGAGACGATCCGCGTAATCGTGAACGGTCAGGAAATCCCGCGAGTAGTACCTGGTGTTCAAGAAGGTGGCTTCATCTACGACTCGTCTGATAACAGCATCATGTTCGTAGGTGATGGTTACACGCCTGGACCTGGTGCAAGCATCCAGGTGAGCTTCGACCCGAAAGGTCTCCGGTAATCTCCATCGGGAATAACCGACGGGCTTTAGAAACTCTCTTTGCCCTCTGAAAACTGAACGACCTATACTGAAGGCCTCTATGCGAGGCCTTCGTCTTTCCGTCATCCTGCCGCTTGCTATTGCCGTCGTCGTTGGAACGATTTGGGGTCTTTGGATCCGTCGCAATCAAGAGCTCAAGAGCGCAGCCTCTGATGCCACCGCCGAAATTCATGTTCTCAGCTACCGTGGGCTTTTGAGTTCCACACTTCTGAAGCGCTTTGAGAGCGAAACTTCGATTCGCGTTGTGCTCACGGAAGCCGAGACTCCCGAAGCTCTTTGGGAAAAACTTGAATCCGCAACTCCTCAGACTTTTGACTTAGTTACGCTTTTTTCCTACCAGATCCCTTTAGCCGCGAGCCTCACGAGACTTCAGCCGCTTCCTCTCTCAAAGCTCAAGAATCTTCAGTCGATTTCACCTGACTTCCGCGAGATCCCGGTCGATCGAAGTTTTGAAGCCGTTGTGCCCGTTCTTTGGGGAATTTCCGGTCTGTTGACCGACACGCGAAAAATCGCGCAACCGCCGGAAACGATCCAGAGCGCTCTCAATAGCAAGGCAAAGTTGGGTCTCCCTAACTCGACCATGGAACTCGCGCGCCTCATTGGGGAAGGAAAAGACCTAAAGAAGAGCTTGAACACTTTCCTTGAGAGCATCGTGCTCGCTGAAGATTACTTAAGCCCAACAAGCCTTTTGCGCAGTGCGAATCCGCCGAGTTTTCTGATCATCAGCCACGGAGAAAGCGCATTCGGCACACCGAGCGAAGCGCATTTTAAATTTCAAATTCCCCAGGAAGGCGGCCTCTTCTGGACGCTTTCGTTTGCGCTTCACCAAAACGCGCGCTTTGAAGCAGAGGCCTTGAGGCTTTTAGATTTCCTTCTTGAAACGGATTCCAGCCTCGACTTGGTTCAAAGCTATCGCCAAGCCTCAACGAACCGCACCCTTGAGGCTACGGACATCGACGCGCGCCTAAAGCCGTCTTACTTAAGACAAGTGCCGCTTAACCGTGTGATCGTCTGGAAAGATTTTTCAAGAGCGCGAGAGATTCGCGCGCTCCTCGATGCGAAGAAAAATTAAGTGCGAGTCATAACATCGAGCGTTCGCTCCGAATCGCCAACACTGTTGACGATCTCCCTGCCGCTCTCGTCGATGACCTTCATGTAAACTTTCACTTTATGCTGGCGATCCCAGCGGTACTTTGAGGTCGGCACCTTCACCAGGACTCGGAAGCGCCCATTCTCATCGCAGGCGACCGTCGTTCGAACGGCTTGCTGGGTTGTAGAACCATCTGCCGCACCGTCGAGAATCCATTGATAGTAAAAGACCGAGCCCGGGTACCCACCGGTGTCGCAAGTCCCAGCGACGTCGAAACACGAGGAAGCATTACAACCCGTGCCCGCAATTTGATTTTCGACGCTGAAGAGTTGCATCGAAATATCCATGCGCACGTATTGAAGATCTTCCTCGCAATTCACGCCGAGACAAGGCTTAATATCCTCATCGTCATAGAGAGGATTGTCGGCGGATTCCATCGTGCCGCAGTTCTGGAATCCGAGCGTAAGAAACACGCCCACCAGTCCGACCACGACTAAATTCAGGATTTTTGAGAATCGCTTCATATGAGACGACCGCATCCAAATCATGAAGACGTCCGAAGACGCCAGACCCAATGTCTCGACCTTTCACAGTATATCGACAGAATGAGACAAAGACTTCAGTCCAGACGCATCGGCACAAGATTTTCCGGCGCACTCCCCTCCCCTACTGGGAACTCTTCAGCAATATCCGCAAGATGCGCCGTTCTGTTCATTGGAATTTTCATGTGCTCTCAACCGGCGCTGTCTCAAAAAGAAACAGCACCTCAAGTCTTTCGTTACCACATCCCCAACGAGCCGCACTCATTAGACCCCTCGAAGCTGACATCTACCGACGCGAGCTACTTCTTTAACAACGTCATGAGGGGCCTGTACTCTTACTCCAATCGCGAAGGTCTCAAACCCGAAGGCGCAAAAGCGTGTCGATTTGAGACGCCCACACGTCTGGCGTGTGAGCTTTCCAATGATTTCTTGTGGAGCGACGGTAGCCGCGTGGAGGCTCAAGATTACATTCGCTCCTTTCGCCGACTCGTGAGCTCAAAATCAAAAAATCCGAGCGTTGAACTTTTAAAGAACGTGCGAAACGCGATCAAAGTGAATGCAGGCGAAGTTCCTGCCGAGCAGCTGGGGATCAGCGCCCCGACGCGTGAGAAAATCGTAATTGAGTTTGATCTTCCGGATCCCGATTTTCTCTACAAGCTGACCGCGAGCGTACTTGTTCCCGTAAGGACCGAAACTTTTCCTGAAAAACCCTCGCTTCAAGGCGCACTCTTCAATGGACCTTATGTCGTGAAAGAATGGGTTTCAGGTCGACGACTGCGCCTTGAGCCGAATCCCTTCTACAAAAGAGGACATGCGAAACGCCCTCCCGTCGAGGTCCTCTTCATCGACGACGATCAAACTGCGCTGACGCTTTACGATCAAAAAACTTTGAGCTTCCTCCGGAGGCTACCGCTTCCCTTTGTTGCGCAATTTAAGGATCGAAACGACTTCCACCTAGCACTCATGGCCCGCTTTGATTACATCGGCTTCGGAGATGAACTCAAAAGCGAAGCCGACCTTCGTCACGCCCTTTCCTACTCAGCCGACTTTCGAGAACTTCAAAAGCTTCTCGACGCGCTCGCCGGCGGAATCCCCGGATGCCCTGGGCTCAAATCCTCTCACCTGGACAAAAAGCGGTGCGTGGAATTCGATCTGAAGAAAGCGAAAACGCATTTTGCGAAAGTCTCTCCCGAGGCGCGCACCAAACGGTATAAGTTCTACTTTTCAAAGCTCGGTGGCGACAACGTGAAGCTTGCGGCTGAATGGTTTCAAGCGCAATGGAAGAAAAATCTCGGCCTTACGATCGACCTAGAGCAAACGGAACAAAGCGTTTACCTACAAACGCTGCGCTCCGCACCTCCGGCGATTTTTCGCAAAGGCGTCGGCCTTGAAAGACCGACCTGCCTTGCCGCCGTGGAAACTTTTGGCAAAGGCGGATCAGAGAACTTCATCAAACTTGCGGATCCGGAATTTGAGCGGCTCATTTCAACACTCGCGCAAAAACCGAGGGATAAAAAGATCTGCGGAGATTCGATCCAGTGGCTTCTCGATCGTGCGATGCTGATCCCTTTAGGCGAAGTGGCGTTTGCGCTTTTGGCCAATCCCCGGTGGAAGGGCTGGGAGCTCAACGAAATGAATCAACTCGACCTAGCCAATTTACAGTTCCGTCCGTAAATCTCTTTTTAAAACAGCGGTCCTTTGTCTTGATCCGAATCGGCTTTTCAAGCTTTCCGATGGAGACGTCGATAGACTAAGAGCATGAGCGATTCGGATCAAAACTCAAATGGATCAAAGGCTTCTAAGCCCGTTGGCTCGATCAACGAGGCGCAAACGCAACCTTCGGTTGCACCGCCTGAGATCAAAAAAAATCAATCGCGCATGGACCGCTACCGCAGTCTTGTCGATATCGGAATCGCTCTCTCGAGCGAAAAAGAAGTCAGTCGCATTCTCGATCTCATTTTGGAAAAAGCGCTCGAGACGACGGATGCAGATGCCGCGAGCATCTCACTTACGGAAAATATCCGCATCGATTCCATCGGAAATTCCGGGCAAAAGTATTTTCCTGTTCTTCGGTTTCACCGCAACGCGAACCGGAACTTCAAACAACATCTGCACGATAAAGTTCTCACGCTCGACGATACGAGCATCGCGGGCTTCGTCGCGATTCACGGGAGCATCGTGCGCGTTGACGACTGCTACCAGATTCCCGCAGATGTTCCCTATAAGTTCAACCCGGCGACGGATCAAGAAACCGATTACCGCACGATCTCGATGCTTTCCGTTCCCATGCAGAGTTCAGGTGGAAAAGTCCGCGGTGTTTTGCAGATCCTCAATAAAATTCGTCCGGGCAGCCCCTCTGCCCAAAACAAAAAAGCGAAACTCGATTTTGCAAACGACGTGATTACGTTTACGGATGAAGACGCAGAACTCATGCAGGTCTTCGCATCGCAAGCGGCGATTGCGCTTGAAAACGCCCGCCTCACTGAAGATATCGAAAATCTTTTCGAGAGTTTTATACGCGCATCCGTCACTGCCATTGAGGCGCGAGACCCCACAACGAGCGGTCATAGCGATCGCGTGGCGGTGCTCACGGTCGAATTCGCCCGCGCGGTTCACCAATGTCCCGAAGGTCCGCTCAAGACCACCGAGTTCTCCGAACAACAGATCCGCGAGCTCCGCTACGCGGCGCTTTTGCACGATTTCGGCAAGATCGGCGTTCGCGAATCGGTTCTAAATAAACAGTTCAAGCTTTACCCTCACGAGATGGAGACGGTGCTCTTACGCCTCGATTCCGCCCGAGCACGTCAAGAAATGCTCGCGTGGAAAGATATGGCAACAGAGCTTGCGCAAATGATCGAGCGTGGCGAACAAGCTCCCACGCGAGATCGGCTGCTCGGCATTTCGAAAAAAATTGATCTTTTCGCCCAGCAACTCCAACAGGTTCGCTTATCGATCGTGAAAGCTAACCAACCGCAAATCGTCGAAGAAGATTTTGATATCGCGTCGCTGATGAGCTGGATCAACAAGACTTCTCGCGATCTCGATCAAACACTTTTGACGCCAGAAGAGATCATCAAACTCTCTCTGCCTAAAGGGTCTTTGAGCGAAGAGGAGCGTCGCGAGATTGAGTCGCACGTCAGCCACACGTACTCATTCCTTCGCCAGATTGCGTGGACTGAAGATTTAGCGAGCGTTCCCGACATCGCGCACGCGCATCACGAAAAATGCGACGGCTCCGGATACCCGCGTGGCCTTACGAATGAACATATTCCGATTCAGGCTAAGATGATGACGATCTCGGATATCTACGACGCCCTGACGTCGATGGATCGCCCCTACAAGCCGGCCGCGTCGCCGGAGCGGGCGCTCGAGATCCTGCAGCTTGAAGCCCGTCGTGGAAAGCTTGATCTCGATCTCCTTAAGATCTTCGTTGAAGCACAGGTCTTCCGCACGGCCGACGGCATGCGCATGCGCAAAGCCTCTTAAGGCGCGGTTTGCTATTTCGTTGAGCAAACCGACCTTTTCTTTGACTTTACCCACTCCCCTCCTATGAAATCTGAAGTCGCAGACAACATGCATTGCTCATAACGGAGGATTTCCATGGCAAAAGCAAAAAAAGGCGCAAAAGGCGGCAATAAGAAAAACGAAATCGTTATCGTCGGTTCGAAAATGAAAGACGCGATTCGTTCTTCTGGCTGCAACGTAGCTGGTGACGCGATCGAATTCTTGAACGAAAAAGTTCACGCGATGATTCAAGGTGCCGTTAAGCGCGCACAAGAAAACGGCCGTAAAACAGTTCGCGGTTACGACTTCTAATCAACGATCGAGACCGCCTGACGCGGTATCGTGTCTTTGATTTGAGTTGAAGATTTGGCTCCTCCGAAGATGACCTCCCGATGGAGAAAATTCTTTTGAGGGGCCAAATTCGTTATCAGCCCACCATCATCCGACCCCAAATACGGAGGATCACCGATGCCAAACTTCCAAGAAAAACCAAGCGCCGTAATCACGGGTGGTGGAACCGGCATCGGCCTTGCGATTGCAGAAAGATTTCTCAAAGAGGGTTGGCGCGCCGTCGTCATCGGTCGACGCCTTGACCCACTCGAAAATTTGAAACGGCGACAGCCCGAAGATGTTTTGGTTCTACAATGCGATCTCACCAAGCCCGAGAGCGTTCATGAAACTTACGATCTTATTGCGGCCGAGCCGCGATTTAACCAAGTTCGCTGTCTCGTAAATAACGCCGGCATCTACGAGAAAAGGGCGTTCAAACAAACCGGCGACACGCTCTGGCAGGCCATGTTCGAAACGAATCTTCTCGGCGCCGTGCGGATGACTCGCGAACTCCTGCCGCTTTTGGAAAAGCATCAAGGCTCGATCGTAAACGTTTCTTCGACTCTCGGATTAAAGCCCGTCGACGGAACGAGCGCCTACTCCGCTCTCAAAGCTGCGATGATCAATTGGACGCAAACGCTTGCCATCGAATGCGCAAGGCAAAACGTTCGCGCTAATTGCATCTGCCCAGGGATAGTCGACACACCCATTCACGCCTTTCACGGCCAAACTGAAGACGAAAAAGCCGCCTCTCTCGGCGGACTCCAGCCTCTGGGCCGGATCGGCCAACCGAGCGATATCGCCCACGGCGTGTGGTCGCTCGCAGGTCCAGGTTCGGAGTGGATCACGGGAAGCATTCTCAACGTTGACGGGGGGATCTTTCTCGCCTGAAGATCAATTCATGCGAGAACAGCCTGCGAACGATACCAACGAAATCCGCGCGACCCTTGCTCGTCGCGTGCTTTTCTCGAGCGCTCATTTCTACAACCAGAAACAGTTCACGGCCGAAAAGAATCGAGAGACTTTCGGGCTTTGCTATACGCCTTACGGCCACGGACACAACTACATCCTCGAAGTGTTTGTCTCAGGGCCGATCGATCCGCACACGAAATTGGTTATAGATCTCGCCGACCTCGATGCAATGTTGAAAGAGGTCGCGGCATTGCTTGATCACCGACATCTCAACTTCGATATCGATGAATTCAAAGCAAAGATCCCGACAACCGAGAATATCGCGCTCTATCTTCACGAGGCTGTTCTCTCACGCCTGAAAGTTTGGCCCACGTTAAAACTTGATCGATTGCGCCTCTACGAAACCGACGATCTGTGGGCGGAGGTCACGGCATGAAAACGACCCTCACCCGAGAGATCGTGATCCGGGCCATCCATCATCTAGAAAACTCCGCCCTCACTCCGGAAGCCAATCGCAATCTCTACGGCCGTTGCTACGGCCGGCACGGTCACGACTATCACGTTCTTGTGACCGTTCGGGGCTCCGTGGACCCGATGAGCGGCTGGGTCATCAGTCGGGATGAACTTGACCACATCCTTCAAAGGGAGATCATAGCTCCCTACGATGGTGCGGATTTGAATCTTCACTTCCCGAACACGGCTTGCGAAGCCGTTGCTTTCGAGTTTTACCAAAGACTTCGTCCCTTCCTTCCCGGACTCGTGAAGATTGGGGTTCAGGAGACGAGAAAAAACTACTTCGAATACCCTTCGGCCGCGCTCCCATGAAGCGAGACTAGCCCTGAAGCGGAGAGTTTGTTAAAAGCACCCACATGAAAGAACCGGTGCGACTCTCCAAAATCATGGCCGAACGTGGCCTTTGCTCCCGACGTGAAGCTGATGAACTCATCGCCAAAGGATGGGTGAAGGTCGACGGAATCATCGTCGATCAGCTAGGGACTAAAATTTCTTCTGACGCGAAAATCGAACTCGCACCCCAAGCAAAATCCAACCTCGATCGTCTCGTCACGATCTTACTGAATAAGCCGATTGGCTACGTTTCGGGCCAGCCTGAGAAAGATTACGAGCCTGCCGTCCGCTTGATCACTCCCCAGAACCACGAAAAGGACGAAGACTCCAACCGCCGTCTAGAGCGTTATCACTTTGATGGTTTAGCCCCCGCTGGGCGTTTGGATATCGACTCTCAAGGTCTCCTTGTTTTCACGCAAAACGGACAAATCGCGAAAAAACTAATCGGCGAAAATTCCGAGATCGAAAAAGAATACCTCGTCCGCGTTCGCGGCAATCTCTCCAAAGAGGGACTGAGACTTTTGAATTTCGGATTAGAACTCGACGGCGTGCCGCTTAAGCGCGCGCAGGTGACTTGGCAGAATGAGGATCAACTCAAGTTCATCCTGACCGAAGGGAAGAAACGCCAGATCCGCCGGATGTGCGAGGCGGTCGGTCTGCAAGTCGCAGGCTTAAAGCGCGTACGCATTGGACGAGTGAAATTAGGCAAACTGCCCGAAGGAAAATGGCGTTTTTTACGGCCTGATGAAATGTTCTGATTCGCTCCGACAGCCGAAGACGCTTGTTTCTTCTCCTCCGTATCGAGACTGGTTACGGTCGCTTCTCTCCCCGAGCTTTCAGAGGTGGGAAATGACGCTCTAATTCATCCATCTCTGTTTCGGTGAACCCTGCCAGGCGTCTTGCTTCGCGCGCCAACCGCTCGCGTCTCGGCGCCAGACGGCAGATGGCGCCGATGCGCTCCCGAAACTCTTTTTCTGGATCCAATCTCTCAGCTTCCGCCACGCGCCGAAACCAGACGCTGCCGAAAAGAACGTGACCCACTTCTTCGGTGACGATCACCTTCACGGCTTCGCCTACCGCTTTGTCTCCGACTCCCGTAAGCCGCCGCAGAATAGAATCACCCGCATCAAGGCCTGAGCCCTCGAGATAGCGGTGCACGATCAGAATGCGGTCGAGCAGCGTGTCTTCTCGTCCAACCGTGTTCCAAAGGCCCAAGTGAACATCCCAATGGCCCCAGCGAAATCCGAGAGAATCGAGCGCCCTTAAGCAGAGCTTGAGATGCTCGCCTTCGCTGGCCGCAATTTCGGCGAGTTCTTGACGAAAATCTCGCGGCGCCTCCGGAAACTCATTCAACGTCCGTACGGCAAGCTCCATCGCCTGAAGTTCAATGCTCGCAAGATCATGTAGCAGGCGCGCCTGACCTTCGCGGCTCGCCAGGCCCGGCTTTGCCGGAAGTGCCGCCGTCGGAACAACTCTGACATCCCGCCCGAGCACAAAGTCCCGCGTCACTTGCGTCCGATTCAGGCCCTCCGTTAAAGCATGAGGCAAGTGTCTGAGCTTTTCACCGATATCCTGGATCGCAAACCAATCGATCGATTCAGTAGAGGAATAGGGCATTTTGGTCTCATGAGCCTTGTTGATGATCATCTCCTCTGTCGTGCCATTCTGCGGCAGCTTTGCGCAAACAGAAAAAATCTGGACATCAAGACGGCCAGACAACTACGTTGAAAAGCTCGGCTTTTGTGACAAATCAAGCCAAGACCTGCCGAGCGCAACATCAACCCTCAGCACGAGCGAAGGACCATGGGAAAAAGTTGGAAGAACCCGATGATGGCGGCAAATGCCGCTAAAAAAGGAGCCAAAATCACCAAGCTCGCGCGCGAAATCCAAGTCGCCGCGAAACTCGGAGGCCCTGATCCCGAAACGAATAATCGCCTTCGTGCCGCCATCGACGCTGCTCGCGAGGAGTCCGTTCCGAAAGACACGATTGAGCGCGCGATCAAAAAAGGCGCGGGACTCGATGCCGGAGCAGCGCAGATCGAGGAGATCAGCTACGAAGGATACGGCCCCCATCAAGTTGCGATTATCGTCGAATGCCAGACGGATAACCGCAACCGCACGGCTAGCGAAATTAAAAACATCTTCAATAAAAATGGCGGCCGCATCGGCGAGGTCGGTTCCGTTGCGTGGATGTTTGATCGCGTAGCGATGGTTGAGGGATCAAATCCCAATCTCAAAGATGCCGAAGAAGACGCTATCGAAGCAGGCGCCAACGAAGTGGAGAAAGTCGGCGAAGCGAATTATCGTTTCTACGGTGAACCTACCGACTTGAAATCGATCGAGACCGCACTTTCGGGCCGCGGATGGAAAATCACTTCCGCCGAGCTCAGCTACAAGGCTAAGAACCTGGCGGAAATTGGTGAAGCCGAGAAGAAAGAAGTCTTCGAATTCATCCAAATTCTGGATGATAACGACGACACCCACCGAATTCACGCGACCGTAGATCTCTAGGTGTTAGCTAGTTCTGTCGTTCCCCACTCGAGATTCGAGAGAAGGCGGCCTCAGCCAATGCAGCCGGTCGCTTTCTTCTCTAAGCCCGACCCAGTTGGATGAGAGCCTGGTAAGCTTGAGCATAATACAAAATTTGTTTAAGCATGGCGTAGAGACCGTTTGCGCGCGAAGGCGAAAGATGCCCCTCAAAGCCCAAGTCTTTCAAAAATTGCGGCGACGCTTTTAGAATGTCTTCGGGTTTCGCGTTTGAATAAACGTCTAAGAGAACGGCGGCCAATCCCTTTACGATCATCGCGTCACTATCGGCCTGAAGCAACACGCGCTTATCTGGAGAAAGGGTTGCGTGAAGCCAGACCTGGCTTTGGCAGCCCTTCACTTTGTACTTCTCATCAACCAGATCCGCCGGAAACTCCGGCATCTTTTTGCCGCGCTCGATGAGCTTTTTATAACGCTCCTCCCAGCCTGACATACGTGAGAACTCGTCGACAAGCCGCTGACCGCGCGCTTCGACTTCATTAGAGGTTGTGGACAAAGGAGTACCGTTTGATTCCGCCATGCGCGCGACCCTAGCACAAATTAGGTTTCAAACCCAAGAAGCTCTTCCACCTCGCGGTCACTGAGACTGAGTCCTTTTTCGTAGCAGCGTCGAAAAAAACCTTCTTTGTCGTCGCCGAATTCGAACCATTCGCCCGTCGCAGCAACCACATCCGTTTCGTCTTTCGTAAGCCCAAGCTCCCAGAGAACACAGTGTGCAAGAGTCCATTCAACGAGGTTAATGCTCTCTTCGGACTTCTTCCATTTGTGCGGTGATAGCGAGGATCGACAAAAATAGTTCGCGCAGACGCCTGGCCGAAACTTCCAGATTCCGCAGTTGTTTTCTAAGCGATCAAAGAAGGGACAAAGAAGCTCCGTGGCCTGACCAAAAGCTTCTACACCCAAGGTGCTCCGTAGCTCCTTCCAGCCCTCCGATGCCCGAAGACCGAGAGGAGAAACATTAGCCGTCGTGAGAGCCGAACGAAGTTTATTGAGCGTTGCAGGATGACCTTCGTGAAAAATCGCACCAATCACAAAGTTCGGCAGGAAGGGAAAAAACGTACAGCACTTCAAGTCAGCTCGATACCGCTCCTTCATTGCGCAGTCGCCGCAGTCGAGCGCTTCTCCCAGACGGTCTTCCAGAATCGGCGGCGGACCTAACCAACGTTCATAAAATGGGGCGTAGCGGAGGGGTTTGCGCATGGGAAAGTGTGATCTTATTCACCATCCCTTTAGTGTCAATTCTTTAGGCAACCGGAGAGCGGAGTTACGTTTTCGCCGCCATCGTGGTCCAGAAGCTAGATTCCGTCGGTCTTTAAAAAACTCGTCAAATCAAGATGTTATGTTGCATTCTCGATTTGAGAATTGAGGCCAGCTCGTTGCAATGAAACTCCTGTATATAGCGGTGCAAGTGCGACCGCAGGAGTCAGTTGCAATGACAAAAAATCTGATGTTTCTCGCCGCCCTTTCGGTCTTGACCCTCGGCGTTTCAGTTAGCGCGCAAGCGAAGGAAGCGAGCACTTGCAAAGTCTCAACGAACGACATCGGCACGATCGTCGGCAAAGGTCGTTCGCCTTCAGCCGCCTTCGAAGATGCGGCCACGAAGTGTTTCGAACGTCGTGAGCAACTCCACAGGATGAAAAAAGGTCAGTCTTTCGATGAAGACACTGGTCTTGCCGTGATCGACTCCTGCGCCAACATCAAGTGCGGCTAAAGGATTTTTTCCTTCACCCGTTAGATGAAAAATGTCATAGATAAGGAGACTCTTCTCTTACGCTTGAGGTCGAAATGGGCATCATGAAAGCCATCGGAGATTTTTTGTTCGGTAAAGACCCTGACATCTTTGATGAAAAGGGCAACGTTCGCCATAAGTTCCCCGAAGAGAAATGGCAAAAATGGAATGAGCGCCTCAGCGGCAATCCGGAATATGATTGGCGTAAGCACGGTGCTAAAGAACGCGCTCAAAAGTCGGGCGATCGCTCTCCCCAGAAACCCTAAGTCACCGCCGCAGTTTTAAGCCAAGTGAGGGCTTCTTCGCGATTTGCGAGTCGTCCCTCTAATTGCATCAGATAAGACTCCTGCAAAAGCTCGCCTAGCTTTGGCCCCGGCATCAAGCCGCACGTTTTCGCATCGTCACCGCTGAGAAACGGTTTTGGTTTTCGTTTTTGCGGTCCGAGCCGCTGGATCCAAAGTTTTTCGATTTTCTTCTCGCGCTCTGTCGGTGCGCGACTCAACTTTCCTAGCGTCTCGGCACAGCGCTCAACCACACCAGCTAATTGAAGCGCAAGCTTTGCATCGTTATGCGTGAGCAAAAGAACGAGTTCGCCTTCACGCGCGCCACTTGGTGACAGGAATTTTCGGTGATTGCGAAGTGCAAAGAGAACGCTATCGATCAGCTTGTTTTCGAGTTTCAGATCGCGCGAAAAATGGGTTCGCAATTCTTTCTCTTTTCCCTCTTGGTAAAGCGGATAGAAGAAGAGCGAAAACCAAAGGGCCGACCAATCTAACGGAGTTATAGAGGCCGTGTTCGCATCAGAACTCGAGAGAATCACCGAAGCGACTTCAAACCTTCGGAGCCAAAGCGTTTCCTCTAGGAACACGGCTCGGGCAAGCTCCGGAAAAAGGGCTCGCAACAGTCCCGTATACAAAAGAAGGCTCAAGCCTGATTCGAGAGCTTGCGATTTGAAAAGCTTCGTAAGCTCATCGCGCACCCGCTCGCGACTCACAACGTTTACATCATTCGCCCGCCGGATCACGACTTCAAGTGTCCGTGGGGCGATTTCGAAATCGAGCTGAGCCGCGAAGCGAACCGCTCGCAGGATGCGCAGCTTATCTTCTTCAAATCGTTGATCTGGGTCGCCGACGGTGCGAATCACACGTTTCTTGATGTCGTCTTGGCCGCCGACAAAGTCGATCACTTGCTGAGTTTCAAGATCGTAGAAAAGCGCGTTGACGGTAAAATCTCGTCTTTGCGCGTCTCGCTCGGGCGTCGAGAAGCGAACTCCTTCGGGTCTTCGCCCATCTTTGTATTCAAGGTCTTCTCTGAACGTCGCGATCTCTAGCTGAAAGCCATCGAAAGGCAAAATCGTTACGCCGAATGCTTTTCCGACCGTGAGCGCACTCGGAAACAGGGCACTGACTTCATCGGGATTAGCATCGGAAGCGATGTCAAAGTCATTCGGGGTCCGGTCCATGAGAAGATCACGGACGCACCCGCCAGCGAGAAGTGCTGCGTGGCCCATTTGCCTTAACCGCGAGCAGACCTCTTTGACAGCACTCCATTGTCTGTGTTCTTCAAAGACCTTCATCCCTAAACGCTAATGAGGGCCTGAGAGTTTGTCTAGCGCCAACCCCACCCCGCAAACGCTCACTGCAAAAGTCTCGACCGTTCTCAATCATGAGGGGTTCCCGCACCACGGCTTTACGGCCCTCACCACGCCCGTTTCGATCCATCTCTATGAGGCTTGGCTCGCCAATGGGTATCAGGGAGAGATGCAGTATCTCGAGCGTCATCTAGAGCAAAAACGAAGCCCAGAGAGTTTACTTCCCCGAGCGCAGAGCGCGATCGTCGTCACTCAGAATTATGTTCCACACCCGGCACCGGCACCAGCGTGGCCCGTCGCGGACCAACTCTGGATCGCGAGCTACGCTCGAGGCCGCGACTACCATCATTTTTTGAAAGAAGGCTTGGAGCGCGTCATTCGATCTCTAAAAGCCCAATTTCCCGGAGAAGAGTTTGTCTGCTTCGCCGACTCATCACCCGTGCTCGAGCGAGATCTAGCCGCCCGTGCGGGATTGGGCTGGATAGGCAAGAACACCTGCTTGCTCTCTAGAGATCGTGGAAGCCTCTTTCTCATCGGCGAAATCTACACGACGCTCGCCTTCGAAACGGCACAACTTCAAACTCGCGATCACTGCGGCAGCTGCACGCGTTGCCTTGAGATTTGTCCGACCGGCGCTCTCGTGAATCCTCGTGAACTAGATGCAAGAAAGTGCATCTCGTACCTAACGATTGAGTCGCGCGAAGTTCCGGACGTTCATTTGCGCGAGAAGATCGGCGGCTGGTTTTTTGGCTGCGATCTCTGCCAAACCGTCTGCCCTTGGAATCAAAAAGTTTACTCCCGCGAACGTCTTCAAGCGCTTCATCCGGAGCCCAATTCAGACCGCCAAGCGCTTATTCGCGATCTCAGTTGGATTCTGAGTTCAAGTCACCGGGGGTTAGAAAAAGCATTTCGCGGAACACCCTTACTACGCGCGGGTGGCTTTGGTTTAAAGCGTAACGCGCTGATCGTTTGCGCGAATCTTGGAATAATCGAATGTCTAGGTGAAGTTGAAAAACTCATCGAACGCGAGAATGAAAACGAAGCTTCAAACAAGAAACTGCTTGAGCTTGCGCGCTGGACGCGGGACCAACTTTCAGCGAAATAAATTTCGCTCCCGTTAATCGCCGATCAGAAGCAGATCTTGAGAACAAAGACGCGCGAAAGCCTTATGAAGCTCACCTTCCTCGAGATGAGTTTCTCGCAAGGCCTCGCGAAGGATGTCGTCTTTCGACGATCGAGGATTTTCGTGCACTTGATCGAGAAGGGCTGCCGCAAAAACGTCAAGACTCGCTTCGTGAACAATGCCTTTGGTCCGAAACCAGCCTTGAACTCGGGGTCTTCCCTCTTCCTCAAACTGCACGAGCTGTAGCGTTGGGTTTGCGATGACGCTTTTGAGAGACAGTCTTTCCCTCTCAAGCTTTTCGTCTTGCGGTGAAAAGAGCGCTCTCAAGTAAGCCCAGTCGAAGGCAAAAGCTTCGGCGACTTCCCGTTTTTTCTGCCTTCGCAAAAATCCTGCAAAAAATCTTAAGCCTTCAAATGCAGTATCAAAAGCATCGGGGAGCTCGCGCGCGTAAGCACTCAAGGACTCGCGCAGTTCGGGATCGAACATTAAAGAAGATGCGCGCGGAAACGCCTCGCGAAAGAACCTGACGTAGTCGGTAACGCTCTTCTCGTCTGTGAATGGAATTCTTTTCTCGTCGAGTCGAATTTCGATCGGTTCACTCAAGTTAAAAGATTTAAAGAGACTGGAGGCCAATTCGCGCTCAGCCGATGAGACCACGAAACAGAGTGGCTTCGGCGTTTTCTCAATCCAGTGGCGCGCGGCCATGCGGCCGATCTCGCTTTCTACGCGGTCCATCCTGAGAAGAATGGGATCAACGTACCAAACAATTTTCGCCCGATGTTGAGTTGCCGTCGAGGTTTCAAGGATCCGTTCAATCACTTCTCTGCCGGGCCCGCCGATTGAAACGACAAAGTCCAAGGAGAGATGAATTTCAGAAGCCAGCCGAGCGGCAGACGCATCGACCCAACGATTGGGCTCGAGCACGGGCGTCGGTCGACGCAAGTCGGAAATCATAGACTCAAATCTCGGTGCGAGAGGAAGTACTCTTCCACTTTCATCAAGCGCTCATTCAAAATTCGACCGAGATCGCGGCTCACGATAAGATCATCTGCAATCGAGCCGAAGATCCCGAGAGGGAGTTTGAAATCTACGAAATCCGTGAGCAAGGTCGTGTTTGCATCATGCGCGCGTAGCGTCTGCGTATGAGACCAGGCGCGGAAAAATCCGCTTACTTGCCGATATGTAAATCGCTGGTGAGGTCGATACTCTTCCACGCGACCAACGAAGTGCACACGGAATTTAAAGCGTGAGACGTGGGCTTCGAATTCCATTCCTTCTCGTAGTCGAAGCTCTTTTGGAAACTCCAGATTCAAGAAAGCACTCACGCTTTCGGCCGATTCATCCAGATCGGTGATGTAGCGAAAGACCTCGATTGGTGAAGCTGGAATCAGGCGAGCAACTTGAATATGTCCCATGATGATGTCCCGTCTTTGTTGCTTCTCGACGAACAAGATTCTCTCACGAAAATGAGTTTGCCAACATCGCTTCCTCGTGTGTCTCTTTTAGGTCACGATACGCGCTCAAGTGCAGATCTTTTGTATCGATGAGCGTCCGTTTCACCCACGAAAAGAAAGTTCGTCCCAGTGATGCTCTGCGTTTGGCGATTCTGCCGCAAGCTTGAGCAACAAAAAGGGCAAAAGCTCCTTTTTCATTTTGACCTGACTACCCCAACCTCTTATACCTTGCGCCCTATGGAAAACTCGTTTTTCTCATCGTTTCTCAGGACTTTGTGCGCCGCCATCACTATCGTGATCGGCGTTGCATACGCAAATACAGCTTCTGCAGAAACTCTTGTCGGCACTCTTCGCAACAACGGCGGCGAGAAACCCTTAGAGTTCGTCCTCTCGAATACGACCGACATTCTCGTGATCGAGGCGCGAACTTCGCTCCTCGCGGATCTTAGACGCTTGAAAACGGGCGATCTAATCACGGCTCAAGGCTCGGTGCTTTCGGAAACTAAGAAAGTTCACTTGGAATCCATCGACTCGCTCGGCATCCAGCAGCTCCTCGGCACATGGAAGAGCGATCGCTACGAAATTTTTGAGTTCAAGGATTTCAACCAGCTCAACCTTTACATCCCGACTTACAAAGCTGAAGGCGGCATCTCGTTCTCGCAAACCCATTCACTTTCCTACGTTGTGACTCCGGCCGAAGGCGACGGATTTTCAATCTTCATCACCGATGACAGCGAAGTGAAATTGGCGTTCCTTGAACTCCAAAAAAACAAGCTCAACCTAACGGTTACGCAGTTCAAAAATAATTCAGGTCTCGTCACCGAGAATATTTCGCTTTCACCGATCAACCTACAGTAAACGGCTGGGATTTTTAGCTGCCAAGAGGATCGGCGCAAGCTGGTTTTGCAGGACTTTCTCGTTGAAGTAGGCTAGCTTAGCTGAAAGCGAGAGCGCACGCGCTTTGCCAGGCTCTTTGGCAAAACGGCTGATACGATCGTGAAGTATTTCATCGCTCCGCTTGGTCGCATCACAAGGGGAGGCCTGCTCCGTGCCATCATCTACCGAAGTCACAACCCGCACCTCAAAGCGCGCACGCTCGCTAGTCACGACGAAAATGTCGGGGTCGACAACATCGACAGGTGAATCGTTGACGGCGACATCGGCTCTTCTTGAGCGCGTTTTATCACAGCCTACTGCGCCTTTTCGCGAAGGCTGGGTTCGAGCGGAGATCCGTCGCATTCTCGATGAAAATCAAATCCCTCACTTTTCCGATAAAATCGGAAATTTGATCGCTGGCGTAAGCTCCCCTAAAGAACTCAACTCTGAGTTTCGTGTCGCCATGATGGCGCATATGGATCATCCAGGCTTTCACCTTGGTCCAAAAATCAAGGGACGCCAACATCGCTGCTTCTGGTTCGGCGGCGCTCCTTATCGCCAGATGGAGGGCGCACGCGTGCGCGTCTTCGATCCGCTCAATCGAGAACTGAGCGCTCAAGGAACGATCACCAAGTTCGAAACTCCGCTCAATCGGGACGAAGAAGGCATTCCGTTTCTGGTGGAGTTTGAGCGCGAATTAAAAGGCTTTTCGGAGGCAAGCTTTGGCGCATTCGACTTAGAAGGCTTTCAACTTGCCGATGACGTCATTCGGACCAGGGCTGCTGACGATCTTGCAGGCTGCGTGATCGCGCTTGGAGCGTTGATCGATCAGGAGCAAGCACTTCGTAAAGAAGAAAAGCTACCGCCATCTCATGCGAGTCGCCGGCGTTTTACCCGAGAGAAAAATCCGCGAAGGCTGTTAGCGGTCTTCACGCGCGCCGAAGAAGTTGGTTTTATCGGCTGCACAGACCTTCTCGCTCGCAAGCTGTTCACGGAAAACACTTGGTTCTTATCGCTTGAAGCCTCAAAGGCCCTGCCAGAGGCCGAAATGGGTCGCGGTCCCGTTCTGCGCATCGGCGATGCCTGGTGTCTGTTCGACGCGGAATTCTCTGCGCTTCTTTGGACCTTCGCCAAAGAACTTGCGGCATCGACCGAGAAATCCGAAAATCCATTTCGATTTCAGCGTCGCCTCATGAGCGGCGGGGTCTGCGAAGGCACTCCCCTCACGATTTTTGGCTTTCAAGTTGCGGCCATTAGCGTTCCTCTCCTGAACTACCACAACCAGGGAGAAGACGGCCCAGCGCAAGAGATGATCTCACTTTTTGACGTCGAAGGCGCACGCGCTCTTTGTTTTTCCTTAGTCGAGAAGCTCAAAGAAAAACCAGATTGGAGATCCAAAGTAAAAAAAGAGATCTTGGGTTTTCACCGCAAACTCAAACCGCACCTTAAGGCAGAGATCGCGTTTGACGGAGAAGATCCACAATGAGCTTCGAACCCGTTGACTCGAGTCTATTCTTCTCACGCAGCGATGCACGTGATCCGCGTTTGGGCGAACTCGCTAAAGCACTTCCGGCAATGAAGTCAGCTGATGCTCTCACCGATACGTTGAAAGAAATCGTCCAGACGTCGGCAAAAACGACGCGTCACTATGTTCTCGCCGGCTATCCCGATGATGAAGGTATTCGCACCAACGGAGGACGCCTTGGTGCCCATCAAGCACCCGACGAAGTTCGCCGCCCGCTTTATAAAATGACCCCGTCGGTGCTCAAGGCAGGGCCTCCGGATCTCAACATTTGGGATTTAGGAAACCTCACATCAAGCACGGAGCTGAGATCGCGCCATGAGGCCGCCGCAGGCTTTGCGCTGGCCACTCTTTCCTCTGGTGTAACTTGGCTTTCGATTGGTGGCGGGCATGATTACGGATTTCCCGATGCGTCGGCTTTCATCGACTGGTGCCGCACGCAGAAGCAAAGGCCGTTGATCCTGAATTTCGACGCTCACTTGGATGTTCGCGATACCGAGCGCGGCATTTCTAGCGGCACTCCTTTTTATCGGATGCTTGAGAAATCAGCGGAGCTCGATTTCGCTGAGATCGGAATCCAAGCTCATTGCAATAGTCGCTCGCATTTTGAATGGGCGAAATCAAAAGGCGCACGGATCCTCACGCAGGAAGAAGTTGAAGCTTCCGGCGAAACATTTGCCACCATGGTTCTCCGCACCCTTGGTGATTGGGTTTTACGCCGTCGACCCGTTTTCCTCTCTATCGACATCGACGGCTTCTCGAGCGCGGTTGCGCCCGGCTGCAGCCAGAGCTGGGCGACAGGTTTCACGCCGCAAGATTTCTTTCCGCTTCTTTCCATTTTACGCTCGCGCCTTGATGTGAAAGCGCTCGGCATCTACGAGGTCTCACCACCTTTGGATCAAGACCATCGCACCTCAAAGCTAGCGGCCCAAATTATTCATCGAGTGATTTCGTAAGCCCCCTTTGGATGAAGGATTCGATATGAGAGGCTTTGGTTCCGACAATCATTCCGGCGTGCACCCGAGAATCCTGAAAGCTATTGAGCGTGCGAACGTTGAGCACATGCCGAGCTACGGAACGGATCCGATCACGGAAGAAGCAAATCAGCTCATGCGCAAAATCTTCGGTGCGGAGGCCGAGACGTTCTTCGTTTTCAACGGCACGGCCGCAAATGTTTTGGCGCTAAGCGCTCTTGTTGAACCTTTTCACGCGGTTTTAGCGAGCGAACATTCGCATCTCATCAATGACGAGTGCGGAGCCCCGGAGAAGAACTTAGGAGCCAAGATCATTGGGCTTCCGTCGGCGGATGCCAAAGTAACACCCGATCTCCTGCGCTCGCGTCTCGTTCGTCGGGGCGATCAGCATGCGTCCCAAGTTCGTGCGGTTTCAATCACGCAATCAACGGAGTTAGGCACGATTTATTCGATAGATGAGATCCGTGCCATCAGTGAGTTCTGCCGAAAAGAAAGACTCCTGCTTCATCTCGATGGTTCGCGGCTCGTGAATGCAGCAGCCTCCCTTGGATGCTCACTTCGTGAGATCACGACCGATTGCGGAGTCGATGTCATGAGCCTTGGCGGCACAAAGAACGGGCTTCTCTTCGGCGAAGCCGTCGTGTTTTTACGTGCAGGGCTCTCGGAAGATTTCAAATATCGCCGCAAGCAAATGATGCAGCTTCCTTCAAAGACGCGGTTTTTAGCTGCTCAGTTTCATGAATTTCTCGGAACCGCTCTTTGGCTTGAGAATGCAACACACGCAAACCGGATGGCGAGACTTCTCGCCGAAGGTTTAAGCCAATCAAAGTACGCGAAAATCACTCAAGCTGTTCAGGCCAACGCGGTCTTCGCACGTTTTCCGAGAAAGATGGTCGCACGCCTTAAAGAACGCGCGTTCTTTTATGTTTGGAACGAAACAACCTTCGAATGCCGCCTCATGACGACTTGGGATACGACGGAGAGCGATGTTCGCGGTTTTGTTCAAGCGGTCGAAGAATTGGGACCGCTTCATAGTGATGGCTCATTTGTATGATCACGCACCGATGATCTTGATCAAAACTCGCTTTTTTCTGCGGCCGTCAAATTCGCCGTAAAAAAGCTGCTCCCAGGGCCCTAGATCGAGTTTTCCTTCGGTCACGGCCACGACGACTTCGCGGCCCATGACTTGGCGTTTTAAATGAGCATCTCCATTATCTTCACCTGTTTTATTGTGCTGATAGAAGGATGTCGGCTCATGAGGCGCAAGCCTTTCGAGCCATTGAGCGTAGTCTTGATGTAGGCCGCGCTCATCGTCGTTAATGAACACGCTTGCGGTGATATGCATGGCGTTAACGAGACAAAGGCCCTCTTCGATGCCGGATTTCGCAAGGGCTCGCTCAACCTCGGGCGTGATGTTCTCAAAGCCCATGCGCGCATCCACGTACATCCAAAGCTCTTCACGATAGGATTTCACGGCTAACTCCCTTCCCCTCACCTTGCCTTCTTAAATCGCTTGTGAAAAGGTTCGTGGCAACTCAATCTCGACACTTCTTTTCAGGAGGGTTTCTCATGGGCAAACCGTATCCACCGATCGGTTATTCGGCGTATTTAAAAACCGAGGAACTCCTAAGTTTACAAAATAAGCGAAGCGATGAGTTCGGCTCGCCTGCGCACGACGAAATGCTCTTTATCATCACGCACCAGACGTATGAACTCTGGTTCAAGCAGATCCTGACCGAGCTCGATTCGGTGCTGTCGGTTTTTGATCAACCGAAGATCGACGAGGTTGACATGGCTAAAGCCGTCTCGCGACTTCAGCGGATCACCGAGATTCAAAAACTTCTTGTCCAGCAAGTTTCGGTTCTGGAGACGATGACATCGCTGGATTTCCTAGATTTCCGCGACTTCCTTTACCCGGCGAGCGGATTTCAAAGCATGCAAAATCGCATGATTGAAAACAAATTAGGTTTACGCTCAGAGACGCGCCTCACCTACAATTCAGCTCCGTATCACTCTTACGTTACACAAACAGAACAGGAGAAGTTGATCGCTAGCGAAAAGCAGGCCTCCCTTTTCGACTTAGTTGATCGGTGGCTTGCCCGGACTCCGTTCTTGCGCACGGCTGAATTTGATTTCTGGCAGGTTTACCAGAATACGATCGCGCAAATCTTCGAGGAAGATCGCCAGACCGTCCGCAATCATCCGGTTCTGAAAGCGGACGAGAAGGAAAGAAATCTAAAAGAGATCGAGGCAACAAACGAAACGTTCCGAGCTCTTTTTGACGAATCGAAGTACGAAGAACTTCGCCAAGCCGGACAGTTCAGACTCTCGTATCCTGCGCTGCACGCAAGTCTTTTGATTCAGCTCTACCGTGACCAACCGGTGTTCAATCTTCCGTTTCAGCTGCTCACGGCCCTTCAAGATATCGATGAACTCATGACAACTTGGCGCTACCGTCACTCCCTCATGGCGCACAGAATGATCGGTAGAAAGATCGGGACCGGTGGTTCCTCAGGTGCTCAGTATTTAAAGAACGCCACGGATAAACACCGCATCTTTAGCGATCTCTTTAATCTTGCGACGTTCTTGATTCCGCGTTCGCGTTTACCCGCGCTTCCCGCGAAAGTCCGAGAAAAACTTGGATTTTACTACTCAGCAGGAGCTTAAAAATAAAAAAGCCCGCGGCTCTAGGCACGGGCTTTTTTCTTGCTCACGATCGCTGATTACGCCTGATGAACGGTGATTTCAATGAAGACGAAACCGATGTCCGAGCGGAGCGGGATTACGAGTGTTGGCAAGCGCCCGTGCGATGTTGAGAGTTCTTTTCCGCGCACGACCGTCGGAATCGCGCGATCAAACGTGTAGCCTTTCGGATTCAAGGCCGTCTTTGCAAAACCGTAGACCATGTTCAAAAGCTCGGAAGCTCCGTCCTGGTTTTCGACCGTGATCTCTTTGATTTCTTCACCCAGCATGTTTGAGAGCATCTTCAGGAAGACCTTCTCTTCAAAGCACAAGCTGATGGCGCCTTTGAATTGCACAGATGTCAGGCCTAGCTGTGCCGCGATCGAAATCGGTGGCATAGGCTCTTTGCCTTTGAGGAAGGGCTTTCCGCCTTCGACCGTCAGGCCGCCCTGGACTTTCAATGCATCGACGGCGCCTAAGATGAACGGGTTGATGAAGTTCAGGTCTAACATGGCTGGAAGCTCCCCTTTGAAGACTCGTTCGCGACTCTAGAACTCATCGGAACCCCGGCGAACTCGTTGAGAGCAAACGCGCGAAATGAACGCCGTTTTACGAAATGTTCTCGCGAAATCTCAATCCGAGGCAACGACCAAAACGTCCTGGATTTCGTCGCGCGCCCGCTTTTGAGACTTAAGCCTCAAAAGGCTAGAAGGTCGGGGTTCTTAAAAAGCACCGCGCGCACGGGAGCCGCATCGGCGTTTTCGATTCGCAGTGGCAGCGCCACAAGGGTATATAGACCTTCCTGGACCTCATCTAAAACGAGCCCCTCTAAAATCGCGAGATCATATTTGGCAACCATGTGATGGCTTCTCAGGTCTTTCGCGGTTTCGGGATCGATTGAGGGAGTATCAATTCCGATGAGCCTTACGCCTGCTCTCGCCCAAAACTCAATTAATTCAGGCTCAAGAGAGCAGAAATCAGAGTTCCATCGATCGGGATTCGGGAAGCTTCCCGTTCTAACTAAAACTCGTTTGGCGGGCCACGAAGCGTTTTGCCAGCGCGCCGACAAATGTTTTAGTCCCACACGCTCGCCTCGTTTTGCCTCCGCGTGAACAACGAGGGTTTTTCCCATATAAAGATCAAGCGGGCGCTCCCCGATGCCTCTGCCATCCGCCGCGTAATGGATGGGACCATCTGCGTGCGCACCTAAGTGGAGGGAAGTTTGAATCGAGCTTAAAAGAAGATGATCCCCTTTTTTAAAATCGAGCGAGACCGCGCGCTCGAACTTGACGTCGCCCGGGAACACACCGATTCGCGAAGAGATGACCGGCGAGATATCAAGGAACTCCGTCGACTTTGAATTCACTTCTCAACCCTTCCCGCTCAGACGTGAAACTAGCCACAGAGCGCCAGTTAAGATGATGCTGAGAAGCACACTCGTAGCCAGCGGCATATGCACTTGCCAGTTATCACCTTTCCAACTGAAGTCTCCGGGCAACCGTCCTAGAGACTTGAGAAAAGGCAGGCGATCGGCAAAGAGAATCGCAAGTCCAACCAAGAAGATCACGGCTCCAAGAACCATCATTATTTTCCCGATGGGAGAATTCATCAGCTCAGCCTCCTTGGCCGGTCGTCTTGGCATTAGTCCATCGACTGAACGAACTCTAACACGGCCTGCGCATGACCATCGACTTTCACCTTGCGCCATTCGCGCGCCACTTTCCCGCGCGAGTCGATCACAAATGTCGAACGTTCAATTCCTTCAAACTTTCTTCCGTAGAGCGACTTCATTTGAATGACGTCAAAGCCTTTGCAGAGACTTCCGTCCTCATCCGACAAAAGCTCGAAGGGAAAGCCGCATTTTTCCTTAAAGCTTGTATGTGACTTGATGGAGTCACGCGAAACACCAATGATCTCGGCTCCGGCTTTCTTAAATGCCGTGTGCAACTTTCGGAAGTCATGGCCTTCGAGCGTGCAACCAGGAGTGTTGTCCTTTGGGTAGAAGTACAAAACCAGCTTCTTGCCTGCGAAGTCTTTAAGCGAGATTTTTTCGCCGTTCGTAGACGCAACGGAGAAACGCGGAGCTGCGTCACCAACCTTTAGATTGTAGACAATCTGCGGTTTGGCCGCTTTGGCGGCCCTGGGCGGAGCGCTTTTCGACGTCGTCTTAACCGATGTTTTTTTCACCGCTGCTTTTTTCGTTGCGAGCTTCTTTTTTGTCGCCATAAATGGATTCTCCTTAAGCCGCGTTCAGTAGGAAAAGCTTGAATCCTTATGTAACGCTGCAAATTCTAAATGAGCAAGTCGCTTGCTCGTTGGAAGATGACGAAAGTTTCGGGTAGTCTCCTCGCCATGCAGAATCATCGTCCAAATCAGCGGGTGTGGGGACTTCCTTCGGAGTACGAGCCAGGTCTAAAGCTAGCTCTCTCAAACTTGGGCTACGGCTTAGATGAGCCGCGAAGGCTTGCAGATGCGGTTCTACGTCTCTCGGACCACTACACCCAAAATCCACTCGCCGCGACACCATGGGCGGAGTCTTGGGCCCAAGCCGCGTCGCTGGCCTACTACTTTCCTTTAAACTACGCGCGAAACGCATCCGTCGCGCTTGAAGCTAAGCGCACTGGATTTTTGGAAGGCCTTGAGAACGTGCTCGACTTCGGCAGCGGTACGGCCAGCGCACTCTTTGCCTTCGCCGATCGTCTCGCCAGGGAAAACCAAGATCTCAAAGCTCTGCGTTTTTTTGCACTCGACGTCTCAAGTGAGGCGATGACGTTAGGCCAAAACCTTCGCCTCCCTCAATCGCCCTTGAAATACGAGAAATTGGAATCCAATCGCGCAGCCGGTCGTCCGCTCGAACTTCCTAAACAGCGGGAATTTACATCAAAACTTCTCATCACAAGCTCTTACGCGCTCACGGAATTGGCGGCTTGGCCTGAGTGGTTCTTCGAGGCCGAAGCCCTAGCGATCGTGGAGCCAAGTACGCAAGAGGATGGCCGAAAGCTGATGGCCGCACGCGAAGATTTAATGAGCAAAGGCTACCGGCTATGGGCACCTTGCACCCATGAAGGCGCTTGCCCGCTCCTCGTCGGCTCAGCCAAAGATTGGTGCCACGACCGAATTCACTGGGCAGCACCGCAATGGTTCCTGGAGATGGAAAAACATCTCCCGATGAAAAACCGGACGCTGACGTTCTCCTACCTTCTCGCCAGACGAGCGCCACCACCGGCAGTTCTACGAGAGCACGGACGCCTGGTCGGCGACATGCTGATTGAAAAGGGTAAGACGCGACAGGCTTACTGTCGGAGTTCGGAGCGAGAGTTTTTAGCTTGGTTTCCCCAGCGCTTCAAAAAAGGTGAGGAGTTGACGCTTGAGAGAGGAAATCTGCTCCGGGAGATGAAGGAGCTCGAAAAAAGAGCGACGGAAGTCCGCGTCCCGACGAGCGACTCCGTTACCGAAGTCGCTCCGGGTGCGGCACTGCAAGATTAGAATCCGTCGAGCGCAAGAGCGCGCTGGCGCTTCCAAAGGCGGAGCTGCGAGCGAACCTTCCGGGAAAGACTATTGAGAACCTGAATCGGGTCTTCACCCATCACGTCGGCAACAAAATGACCGACGGCCGAGCGAACATGCAGACGACCTTGAAAGCCGTCACAAGTCTTCTTCAAGAACGCCAGCGATGAAGAATCGCTGGGCGACTCGCCGAAAATGCGGCTCAACTTCTGCTTGGCGCTGTCAGCGACATTCGCTGTGGGCTCGAAGTCGATAAATTCAAACCCTTTAAGCATTGATTGAGTCATGGAGCCTCCTGAACAAACGTTAAAAACAAAACTCGCTCGCGAGAACGAGTTCACTTGATATCTGAAATCCGACTATCGGGAATAAGGGCACTTCACCGGAGCTGCGACAAAATGAGGTTGTCTCAAAATCAATCAAGCTTTACCCAAAACGCTGCTGACCCACGGTGCTTAAAGCATTCACTCAAAGAGACAAGCGCCCTCGAAGGCCACCCTACTCCAGAACTGGAACAGATTGCAAGACTGAGCCATAGAGCCCCAGCTCTATTCTGGCACCAGAGGAATTTTTATATGTATTATCAGGCGCTTAGGGGTTGATTAGATTTAGCAACATCGCCCGCGTCGTATAAACTATGTTTGTGGATAAGAGGAGTTTAAGCGCACTTCGAAAGTTTTCTTCTCGTGCGCAACGGCGCGAAGCTCACCTGACGGAGTCTCACGTCGGGATCCGGGCTCAGCATCCTCACCCGATTTGGACTCTTCTTTGAGCTCGTCGAGAAGTTCGGTCATGCGCTCGCGAATGCGGGTCGCTTCCACTTCAAGCTGCTCGCGACGGGCGGAAGCGTCTTCAACCAGCTCCTCCGCCTTAAGCGTTGGATGGTAAAGTTCGCAAAGCATCTCAAATTTCTCCATCGGCTTCGGTAGGACGGGTAAAACAAAATGCCCGGTCTTTCGGATTCTCTTCTCGACGAAGTTATAGGCAAAATTTGGGAGGAGAGTAAGATAATCCATCACGTCTTCTTTGACCGGGAGAGCTTTGGCCCAAGCCTCTGAACCTAGGTGGGCGCCGATGAGGATGGGTGTCTTCGTACGAACCGCAAGTTCGACGAACTTCGGCGAGCGGAAATCTTGGATTTCGGAAGGAGATCCGAAAAAGCAGTTCGATCCTTCCGGAAACAGGACAAGGTCGAAGGGGTCCGCCGATTGAAAGCGCACGCACAAATCTTGGAACGTCACCGGACGCTCGGACTGCGTGAAGAATTGAGCGAGGGATTTTACGAGCGGAATTTGGAAAAAAGCGTGATCCATCACTCCTAAGGGAATGCGCTCTTCTCCGCCGCGTGCGCAAGCATTGAGGGCGAGCAAACCAGCTGAAGGAAGCCAGCTTAAGGGCGTGCTGTGGCTTAGCGCTACGATGAGCCGAGGGTTCTCTTTTAAAATTTGTTGAAGTCCGGGCCGACAACGGAAGCGAGTGTTTTTGGCCATCATCCTAAGGACAATGTTCAGTACAGGCTCGAAATCAGAAAGTTTTTTCTGACGAAACAACCTCTTACTCCTCCGCAAAGAAGTTTTAGTCTGTACCACCGAGTCTCGCAGCCGTCCAGTTTTCTAAACAACTTCTTCATAGGGCTCTGAAGACAATATGTCCCTGAAAACCTCAAGCTGATAGCACATGGAGGCTGAACTATGGTTGAGCAGAATGGACATGTCACTGTTAACGAAAGAATCCCGAGCCAGCGCTTTCATCGTTTCGTCGATGAGAAAATGAAAGACTGGATCAACGATAACGAGATGCTGGATAACACGGAATACGAAGTCGCCTTCTTCGACGAAGATTCTCTTGGAGAAGTGAGCTGCTTGATCGTCCTTCAATCCGGCGATCGCATGTGGCGCGCTTGGGAATCAGCCGATAATCCGCGTGCGGCTCTTAAGCGCAGCATCGAGAGCCTCTCAATCGAAGAGGATGAGGACATCGTTGGTGTAAACCCGACGACGCACTGATTGCATTCATTGTCGAATTGTCGGATCGAGCGCGTCCGCGCGCTCGATCAGTTTCTGCTTCACTCGTACGACAACCCTTGATGATTCCGGAGGAGATTTTCTGCTTATGGGAATGGGAATGATGAACGGCCAGGTGACCGTCAACGACTCTCCGACAAAATCGAAACTCTATCGCTTTTGCGAGAAGAAGATTGATCAGTGGGTGAAATCCCACTCTCCCGCGCAAGAAGCGGGAGAGATGCCAACTGCGGAGTTTCAAGTTTCGTTCATCGAAGAGTCTCACACGAAGCAAGTTAGCTGCGTGACGGAGGTTCGCCTTGGCGGAGCACTTTACAGAGGTTGCGATCTAGATTGCGATACGCAACAGGCCTTTATCCACAGCTTGCGTCGACTTCAACCTCACTGACTGAGGCGACGTTCGCGCAAGCTCAGGCGGCAATGACTGCCGTCAGCGTTAGAGTACAAGAGTAGAGTTCCGGCGCGGGCGTCTGGAGGGGCGGCCCGAGCCACAATGAGGAACTCGGCCGTGAAGTTTCAAAAACGGATTTTTGAAAACGAGAGGGGCACACCGTGATTCGCAAAAACCGTAAGGCCAGTCAGATCTATGAACTCATCGTTTTAAGTGGCGCAATGATCGCGCTGTTTCTCACCTAATCCGAGTCTTCCAATATTCTCAAAAAAGTTTTCGGAAGTGATCAACTTCTAGTCGCATAGAGGTGCGGCTAAGGCTCTGCAAAGCTTCTCGCAAAGTTTTCGGGACTGCGTAACTTCTCATCGAAGCGTCGAAACGTTGGTGTCTTTTTGCGAAGCACGAAACGATTCCCTCTTCACGCCCCAGGTAACGCGCTCTACGCTTTGAGTTGTAGACACTTGCTGGATCAGAATCACTCCCTCAGTTCGCGTTGTCTCTTGAAGGGAGCGAAAGAATCCTGGCGGTGCGCTTGAAGGAGTTCGTCATGGGCCGTTTAGCGGTGAATGAGAACCGGATCTCGCGTTTGTTTGTTGGACTCGCCACTCGCGCGACACTCTTGAGCCCCTACCTCCTCTTAGTCGCATGTTCTGGGCTAACAGGCTCAAGCGAGAGACTGAGCGCTCCTGAACAAGTGAAAATCTCACGCCTTGACGTCAATATGTATCCCGCAAACAAACTTGTTTGCGATCCGATGGAAGGCAACGAACCTGATCCCCGCTCCAATGCGGGCTTGAAAGCTGAGCTCTACTATCTCAATCCAGGTGATGCAATCGCGCAAAAAGTCTCCGACGTCATTACACGTGGGAAAAAAGCGAACCGTGATCTCTTCTTCCAAAAGCTCGACGTCCCTACACGGATGTTCGATACCGGCTTCATCAATCACCTGGGCGAACCCGTTCGCGATGATCAACAAAATAAGTTGATCGAGAATTTTGCCTTACGCTTCTCAAGCGTTGTTTCCCTCGCGTCTGACCAAGAGGAAGGCCTCTACGAATTTGCCGTTCTTTCGGACGACGGAGCCATCTTTAAGATGCGCAACTCTCAAGGCGTTTACGAAGACGTCGTCCAAAATGACGGCGTTCATCCGACTCAACTCGGTTGCTCAACGAACTACCAAGAGTTTAAGCGCGATACCGAAAAGTTGATGACTCTTGATTACCATCAAGGGCCTCGTCACCACATCTCGTTGATGCTGTTGATGAGAAAAGTTCCGGCTGATGGAAAGAAAGATCTCGCTTGTGGTCAAAGCGGAAACGATCACTGGTTTGATCCGCAGACACAAAGCCCTAAACAAGCGTACAAAGATCTCCTAGCTCGCGGTTGGCGCCCACTTTCGCAAGAAAACTTCTCGCTCGCAAACAGTGCGGTCTTCAATCCTTGTAAAGACGGCATCATGCCCAAGATCGCTGAATTTACGGTGTCCGAAAGCTTCCGCGACGGCTTCTTCGTTGTATGGCGAACGGACATTCCGGCTACAAGCCAAGTCATCGTGACGGACCTCGTGACGAAAGAACAAATCGTTACGACAAGCGACAATGTCTTGCGCACGCAGCACGCGGTACAAGTGAACGGCTTAAAACCCGGCCACGATTACGCGATCCAAGCTCTCTCGATTTCCGATACGTACGGAAAATCAATGACGACGCCGATCTACACGCGCACGACGAACTGACTCGACCAGTGACCGGTTTCGAGGGTGGGAATCTAGGCACGCTCTTTCGGAGCGTGCTAGCCTAAAGGGGCTAATAGATTTCCAAAGGACTCTTGAAATGTTGCGGGACTACGCGCTGAGCTTGACCATCTTGACTTTCGTCCTGATCGCTTACACGACGGCGGTCTTGCTCCATAAAAAACCGACGGACTCTGCAACGAACGCTTCACGCAGCTCTCTCACCGCATCGGAAGCGCCCGCAGCTTCGGCTGCCGTACCTACAAATTCTACGGCAGCCTCTACTCCCTGAAGATGACTCGTTAAAACCAAAACTTTGCAGTTGCGCCGATGTTCAAAGCGTTGAACGCCGGAATCGTCGCAGTTGCGCCGCCGACGAACTCACTCGATTCGGATACGAGAAGATAGCTCACGTCTCCACCGAGCGAGAAATTGCGATTGAGCCAGTAGTTGTAACCAACTGTCGGCCCCCAGTGGACCGGCGTTGTCGAAACCGCAGGCGTGAGTGCGTTTGACGGCTTGATTTTGATGTTCGTGATCCCGATGCGGGCACCGATGTAGGCGCCTTTTGCTTCCCCTTCAAAGTGATAAGCGCCTTCGATTCCGTAGAAATCGAAGTTGTTGCCGATCGTCTGCCCTTGTACGTTTTCATCCTTGGGAGACGTGAGGTAGTAAACGCCAATCCCGAGTTCGGTGCCGAGTTTAGCTCCTGCGGTGAGACCGTAGATAGCGCGCGAAGTCGCATCTGAACGCGTAGGCGCCGAAACTCCAAAGAGTCCGCCGATCCATCCTTTTTCGTCATCGGCCTGCGCGAAGTTCGGCGCGGAAGCCATGGCCATCGCAAGCGCTGAGAACAAAGCTACACGAGCAAGCGAAGTCGATTTGCAGAGCTGTTGGAACTGAGTCAAGTGATCCTCCTTAAAGCGCGGCTCGGATGAACCGTTTGCTTTCGAGTTTAGTGATGAAAAGCGCAATTACGCTAGCAAAAATGCAATAAGGTCGTCTTGTTCGCGGCGTTGCATTTTCGCCACTTCGATCGGTAAATGCTGAACAAAACGAAGCTTCCTTTGATCACGGCATACGCCACATCGTTCCCTGGCAGGAACACATGTTCCGCTTTTCTTTGCGCACGATCCCGACTAGCCTGAGATCAGCCCGATTAAATCAGTTGAACAAAAGAGAAAGTGGCGACGATGATCAACGGTGCACGCTCAGCTCAGTCCGAAGAAGGACATCAGACGAATCTCCACAACCGACTCTGCAGCAAGGCAAGACTTCTTCTCTCGAGCGCTTTTTGCGCTTTGTTCTCCTCGGCAGCTTTTGCAAACGTAGTCGGAACAGACACGCAGAATTTCAACCCAACTAGCTCAGGCCTCGACTTCGTCACCGTGCAATCTTCAGAGACCCTCGAGCCGGGCATCGTCAACTTAGGTTTATTCTTTAACTTTGCGGTGAACTCGCTTCCCTACTTCGACAACTCTCCTCAAGGTCGCCTCAACTTCAACGACAGTCTTTTGGGCATGGATCTCAACGCGGGCCTCGGTTTAACCCAGAACTGGGATATCGGTTTGAGCATTCCGCAAGTGCTCATGCAAACGGTAGAAGATCAAACCGGAGCACGCGGAGAATTCGCGCAAACGGGCGCAACCGAAGTTCGCTTGAATACAAAGTTCCGACTTCTCGGTGATGCAACCGGCGGCGTTGCGCTTGTAGGCTCCGTCAGTTTGAATCGAATTGAAGACAACCCATGGGTGGGACGCAATGCCGGTCCTACGTTCACTGCCGAAGTTGCGGCCGATACGACCTACGGTGACGTAGCTTACGGCGTGAATGTCGGGTACCGCGCGCGCAACCCTGGCGAGCGCATCATCACCTCGCGGGTCGAGCCGCTCGGCAATCAGCTGATTGCGAGCGCGGCGGCGAGCTATCACATGAGCGAACTCAACACGAAGGTGATCGGGGAAATTTTCGGGAGCCTTCCGGCAGAAGGCTCGACCTCTTACGGTGAGCGGAGCTTGACGTCACTTGAACTCCTTCTCGGCGCTAAACACGATTGGTCTACAAACCTCGCCCTCCACGCGGGCGCTGGAGCGGGGCTCATTCAAGGTGTCGCGTCACCGGACTGGCGCGTCTATACTGGAGTTAACTACACTTTTGGACCTCTGTGGGCCGCAAACGAATCGAGCGAATCTGGCTATCGCCACCTCACGCAGATTCTTCCGCAGGATCCCGAACCGGCAGCACCGGTTGAGCGCTTCCGTACGCGCAACATCCTATTTGAGTTCGACAGCGACCGCATGCTCGGTGAATTTGCGGCGGCACTGGAAGAACTTGCGACCCATCTTCGCTCGGGCTTCCGCGAACTCGTGATCGAAGGCCACACGGATTCTATCGGGGCCGCTGGCTACAATCAGCGACTCTCGCAAAAGCGCGCGATCGCGATCAAACGGCACTTGAGCACAAAGCTGAATATTGATGCTTCGAAGATCGTAACGATCGGCTTTGGCGAAACTCGCCCGATCGCCGACAACGGGAACTACCAAGGTCGACAAGAAAACCGCCGCGTCGAATTCGAGATTAAGCGCTAAGCTGACCCCGCAGCTTGCACTTATAGCGGCTATAAAAACACGTGTCTTGTGGTCTGCCCTCGTCCGCTTTATATTTGAGAGTATGAACCTCCTCGTTCGTTCCTCTCATTCTATCGCTTTTGCGCTCTCATCGCTGACCACCCCGTAGGGGTCATAGAAGGCTTTTCCCGACAACCGAATAGACTCACGGCCTCTACGCGCAAAAGTTTTTTTGCTCGTCGAAGCCGCTTGTAGATCACTGCGCGCCTGGCACGGGAAACGGGCAAAGCGCAGGGTCTTCTCTCTCATATAAATAATCTAGGTTTATAAAATGAAAGACAATGATCATAAGCGCTTAGGACGCGCTCAAAAAATTTATCACGTCGATCCACTTGTAGGTCGAGGACTTCCTCTTTGGCTTCCGCACGGGATGGCTATCCGTGAGGAACTCGAGAAATTCATAAAAGAGCTAGAATTCAAGGCTGGCTACCAAAGAGTGAGTTCTCCCCACCTCGCACGGGAATCCCTTTACGAACTCAGCGGACACTTGTCGTATTACAAAGAGGGTATGTATCCGGCAATGGCTGCTGATGAAAACGAGATCTACCGACTTCGCCCGATGAATTGTCCGCATCATCATCGGATCGATTCCTCAGAACTTCGCAGCTACCGAGACCTACCACTGAAGATTGCGGAATTTGGCCAGGTTTATCGTCTGGAAGCGTCGGGCGCACTCTCGGGCCTTCTACGCGTGCGGGGCCTTTGTCAAAACGATGCTCATCTTTACTGCCGCGAAGATCAGGTGAAAGAAGAATTTAAAGAAGTGATGCGCATGCACTTGGAGGTTTACCGAGTTCTCAATATCAAGAACTACCGCATGCGACTTTCGATGTGGGATCCAGATGACTCTGTGAACTACGTCCCGGATCCAAAAAAGTGGGAGTGGTCGCAGAATCTCTTGCGTGAAGCCATGCGCGAACTTGATTTGGAATTTGTTGAGGCTCCCGGAGAAGCCGCGTTCTACGGGCCTAAGATTGACGTCCAGCTCGTCAGCGCTCAGGGCCGTGAAGAAAGCTTCAGCACTATTCAACTTGATTTCGCGCAGGCCGGAAAAATGGATTTGAGTTACATCGGTCCTGATGGCGAAAAGCATCGACCCGTGATTCTTCACCGGGCACCTCTTGGTTCTCACGAAAGAATGATGGCTTTCTTGCTTGAGCTTTACGAAGGTCACTGGCCGAGCTGGCTTGCGCCCGTCCAGGTCAAGATTCTTCCGGTCAGCCGTGCGCAGGAAGCTGCGGCCATCGCTCTTGCCTCCGAGTTACGATCCCGCTTCATCCGCGTGGAAGTTGATTCGCGTGAAGAGTCTCTCGACTTTCGCGTCCGCGAGGCTTTGAGCGCAAAAATTCCTTCGGTCCTAGTTCTAGGAAGAAGAGAGATCGAGGCCGGACTCGTTTCATTGAGGCAACGTAGGGTATCAAAGAACGTCGTCATGAAAAAAGAAGAGTTCTTGGTCGAGCTGGAAGAGAAAATTAGACTTCGCTTGCACGACGTCTAAAACAAGAGAGAGAGCTGCGGATCGTTGTCTGCAGCTCTCTCTGGACCTTAGAGACTAAAAGACTTTTCGGCGCGGAAGTCGGCTGAAGCTTTACGAACTTCAGGCGTCTCGAAAGTCAGACGAACTACAAAGTCGCCGCGATCTTTTGATTGCCACGAAGACTTATCTTTGAGTTCGGTGAGTTCATATTCGCTACCACCGGCCTTTTTGAACCAGCGGATCTGAAGCCCCGGCAGCGGTGGATGCTGAAGTTTTACGTTACGCAAACCTTCGGCCGAAGGCGCATCGATCGAGAGCTCATCAATCAAGCGCACTTTTCTCAAGAATCGAACCCACATGTTCTCTTGATCAACGACACAAAATTTTGTCGTGCGCATTTCGCGCATGAGGCAGCCGTTGTGAGTCGGTCGATATCCCGCACGCGATCCGGAATCATTGAAGTTCAAGTAAGCACCGACTTTCGTGCCATCGAATTCGTAATCAGGCGGATAAGCATGAGCCTGAATAAAGGCCAGCACGTTATCGCCATCTTTTTTCTGCTCGATCGCCTCCAAGACGTGAGAACCCGCCGAGAGCTGAAGGCTTGAGTTCGCGGGCTCAAAGAAGCTGCGGTCAGCTTGAAACTGCCCCTTCAAATCAAGTCGCTCGCCATCGATGAAGACAGCCACGTCATCTGGTGAGGACCAACCTACGGCGCTCACGATCATCCCGAAGACCGAGCCGTTTCCAGGAAAATTGAAAGTTGATCGGTAGCTCCCGCGGCCTAAATTCTGCCAAACGTAGTCGCCATTGAGGTACTGAGCTTCGTTGATTTTTACGACTCCACCCTCTGCCCAATGCTTCCACTCAGCACCTTTGTTGCGGGAGGAGTTTGCTCCGGAATAGACGTAACCTCCGTCGTATTCTTCGCCCACGTTCCCGAAGTTATGTCCAAGCTCGTGACGAAGAACCATGGTGCCGCTCGTAAGCGAACGGGTCGTAATGGCGTAACGACCGCCGAGACCTCCGTAGTAGTCATCATTCGCGAGAAGAATTGGATAGTCGGTCGCAGGAGCCAAGTCGAGAGCGCGTTCGGCGGCTGCTGGATTTCCGACCTCGATGGCACGTTTAGAGCCTGCGGGCTCACGGAAAAGACCAAGGGCCGTGTTCTTGCGCGCAACATCCGTGATTCCGGAGTCTCGCGAGGGAACAAAGACGGCATAGACATTAAAGAGTGGCAAATAAGAATGAAATGTATCGCCTTCAAAGAGATCGTTCGTGATGCGCTGGGCATCGCCGAAGAACTTTTCTTTCTCACTCGCCGTATAACCGTCGCCGACAATGGTCAAGTTGATGCGGTTGGAAGTCGGACCTTGCTCTACGAGGGCTCGCATTTCTGATCCAGGCCACGCCTGAACGTGCACTTTCGAAGAGGGAGTATCCACGAGCTTTGCGAATGCTTCATCCGAAAGTAGATACTCCTTATACATCTCAGACGAAGACGGCGAACCTTCGCGCAAGAACAAAGGTAGATTTCTCAACTCGACCGGCGACTTAAGATCGCGCTGGCTGAAACCACTTTCGTTTTCTTTGAGATCAGTTGCGTGAAGCAAACTTTTTCCTGATTCTTTTTCGATGAATCCCGCGCGCCAAGCCGCTTGCGCCTGAAGGCTCAAAACAAATGCAGCAAGCCCAACCGCGAGGACTCGTAGACGTTTTGTTGAGTTGAAGTTTGAAGATCTCAGTTCTGTTACTTCCATGACTTCTGTTTTCTTTGATGCCTGCATCCCTAAGGACCCTCCTGCAGAAAGAAGTCGTCATCATAGTCACAGCGTTTGACAACAAGCCAGGCACTTTCGTTCGTGTCGCAAAAGATTTTCACCAAAACCTTCATCCAATTCGCAACTCGAACATCAAAATTTATTTTCACCTTTGCGAGCTCTTGTTTACTCTCAACGTATGCACATGAAACGACGTCATCTCGAAGAGATCATCTTCACGATCGGCACCGCTCTCACCGTCTTCCTCATTTTGCTTTCCTCCAATCTCCAGGCACGCGCCTCCGCTTCAGGCTCGCAGCAAATGCGACTGGAACTCGGAGCCGGAATGACTCCGGAACAAGACGAACGATGCGCGCGGTACTGGGCCGGCGACTCGCAAGATAGCGACTCAGCGAATCAGTCTGCCGACTCGCCGTCGAAAATAGCTAACTCTCTCCAGACCCGTTCTGCCTTTGAAGAGATAATTGCGCCTTTTGAGCCCATTGCTCTCGAAAACTGCGCGATCAATGACACGGTCGTTGCCGGAAAACCTGAAATGACGTTGATCGAGGCGCTAGCCGCAAACGAAGCCGCGGCTTCAACTGATAATGAGCTAGCTGATCATTGCGATCCGGCGCGCGCCGCGATTTTGATCGCGCAGCGCAATCAGGCTTTTGAAGATCTCATCTTTACGATTTCCTCAAGCTTGAGCGAACCGGTCCGGGAAGTTTGTGAAGCCGGCGCACTGGATGGCGAGATCATGGAGCCTACGGCGCCCGACTGGGCTCCGACCGAGTCTGGCCTTCACCTCGCTCAACTCTCGCAATAAAAAGAGAGATAAAAGACTGATGAAAACGGCGCTTCAAGAAAGCGCCGTTTCTTTTTTTCGGAAGCTCCACTCAGTTCACTCTCGCTGCCAGCGGTAACACGTCTCTCGCCTTTGAACTTGGAACCCAAAGCTCTCATAGAGTGAAAGCGCAGAAACGTTGACCGCGGCTACGGTGAGCTCAAAGTGATTACACCCTTCGTCGCGAAGGATCTTTAAACCCTGCGCGAGCAAGGCCTTTCCGAAACCTTTTCCTCTCGCCTCCGGAAGGAGCCCGAGAGTTCGTATTTCCCCGCGCTTAGCACCCAATGCCTTCACGTTTAAAAATCCGAGCGCCTGGCCATTCATCCTCATGAGACGTACTGTCGTCTTCTGCTCATCGAATGCTTCGACCATCTCATCAAAACTGGGAACGCTTGTTTCGACATTCGACGCAAAAGCTCGACAAAGAAGATCGTAGTAAGTTTTGAGGTGCTCGGTTTTAAGTTTTTCAAAACGAAGATTTTCTAGTCCGGAAAATCTCTCAAGATCTTTAGGAAGCTCCGTCGATTCCATCATGTAAGAAACGTAGTACGGCGCAAAACCTTCTCGCGTAAAGAACTCCGCCGAAAGCGAAGTCGTCTGCGGTACCACGACTTCAATCGCCGATTTCGTTTTCGGAAGAACCTTTTTCGCGTCCTCGATCATCGAAGAATATTGTGACTCGATAGATCCTGCTGCTTCAGGCGCAACGCCCAGAACTTCAAGGCAGGCCGAGTTCCCTGGATTCGAGATCCGATCAATCAAGGATGCAAGCAAGACCCTTTTTGAATCGACGTAGTAATCAAAAACGAGTTCTTCGCTCGAGATCAGCTCACCGAGAAACCGCCGAATTTGATCGGCTTCGTAGCTCATCCAAGAAGGGTTTTCTTCTGCAAAACGCAGGGCCTCTGGAAGCGATGAAAGACGGAAGGCCTTTCTTTCCAAACTCGATTTGACTCTCATGTCCTGAATCCCTCTGGCCGGAAAAAGCATTATGTTACAACATAAAAAAGCCGAGCTAAGCTCGGCTAAGGATCACGGAACTGGAATTTTCGAACGAGTTACTGCGGAAGCTGCTCAACACCCGCGATGAGCCCTGCCGCAACCTTCGAGCGTTCTTCGAGTTGCGCTTGAGATTTCCCCAAGACTGAGTTGAGGAACTCAAACTCCTTTACCATCTGCGAGAAATGGTGCTCCATCTGCGGACGCTCCGGCGCCATGGCGGGAGTGTTCTTGAGCTGGAGTTGGAGCTTATTGAGCTCTCCACTCGCAAAGTTCAAGTAATCCTTGAGAGGATGAGTCTCTCGAGCGAGGCGATGCTCCTCGGCCAAGATCTTAGTCAAACGAAGGAGCTCGGAGCGTGTCCGTTGATGAACGACGCGCTCTTCACGAGCCGCATCCTCGCGCGCTTCGATCGTTTTACGCCACTCATCAAGATTGCGTTGCTCAGCCTCCGACGCTTGCTCACGCGCTGCGAGCTTAGTGCGAAGATCGTCCACTTCGCGTTTGGCGGCTTCGAGCTGCCCTTGGAAATCTCCTTCGAGCTTAGCTTGAAGATCAGCGATGTAACGAGACGCTTTCATTTCGAGATAACGCTGCTCGGCTTCGCGCTCACCTTTCTGTCGCTCAAGGATCGTCTTGAGTTCCGACACATTTTCGCCGGCCTCTTTCAGCTGCCGCTCGAGTCCGGATCGCTCCGCCAAAAGATGAGAGATGTTCGCATTCAGCTGCGTCTCTTGGCGACGGAACGTATCAACGTCCATCGCGTGCTTATGTTGAGATTCGCGAAGGAGCTGAGAAGCGTTCTCTTGAGTCTTCGCAAGCTCAAGCTTCAGTGCTTCGTTCTCGGTCCGAAGACCTGTCGCGAGATGATGAAGATCATTCAGCTTCTTACCTTGGTCTGAGCAAATGGCTTCCAGACTCTGGATCTTGGAATTGCGTTCAGCCTCGAGACGACAGAAGCCTTCAATTTCTGCGCTGCGCTTTTGCTCGATCTCGCTCACTCGCTTACGCATTTCTTCTTTTTCAGCGCGCTCGATTCCCAAGGTGCGTTCGACTTCCGCATGCGCGGTACGAACTTCGCTTAACGCTTGCTCAAGTTTCACGACGTCAGCCTGAAGATTTGAGATCATACTCGAGCGCTCGTTTGCGCACGCTTCGAGCTTCTCCATCTCTCGTTGAGATTCGGAGCGGAGATCTTGAATCAGTTGTGCGTGCGAATCCTTGATTTCACGGACTTTAATTTCAAATTCTCTTGCGGCTTGCTCAAGCTCGTTTTCTTTTCCGTAGAAAGCCTGCTCAAGATCATTGAAATCTTGATTGAGGCTTGCGAGTTGCTCTTGAAGACTTGCTCGGTCCGCAGCGAGCTGCGTGAGCTGTGAGCCTAAAGCCGCACTCCGCTCCTGGAGTGCTTCGAGCTCGCGCGTGTGATTTTGTTTTGCTTCTTCAAGCTCGCGCATCGTTTCTTGGCGCAAACGCTGAACTTCGTTTTGCGTGTCGACGCCAAATTTACGAAGGCGTTCGATCTCGAGATCTTTTTCCCAATTCTCATCCGTCATCTTCGTCAGCTTTTTTGTCAGGTCGGTACGAATTTGGAAAAACCCTTTCTGCTCTTCGATGGAGATTCGCTGAAGCTCCGTGAGCTTGCTTCGAGACTCCTCAAGCTTCATCCGCTGCTCGCTTCTCTCTTTGTCGCGGGCGTCGAGCTCTTGGCGAAGCGCACTCTCGCTCTCACGAAGTCTTTGAAGCTCGGCTTCTGTTTCACGGCGAAGTTTTTCGAGCTTACCGAAATCGGCCGTGCGGCGACGCAGCTCCGCGAGACGCTCGAGGAGTTCGGCGTTAAGCTCGCGCGCCTGCGCGATTTCACTCGCCTGCTCCGAGTAGCGTTGACTGAGTTCTCCTTCGAGGAGATCGACAACAGAGGAATCATTGAACCGGACGGATGACGTGTGCGTACTTGAGTTGCTCATAGGTGTGCTGTCGCCCTTGTTCGTCGTTAGGTCTGTACGAACGAATGTCTTAAAACGTTCGTCGAACGTCGATCGCACTTGCGCGAGTCTGAATAAACTCGCCTCGGCTAGCCGCGATCTTTGTCCACAAGACAATGATAGGGTATCGTGCCCCAGTTCTCCACGGAGTTTGTATCGTCCGCATCTCAAGCTGGTCCCATGTCTAGAGCTATTTTTCCTTTTACCGACCGTCGTCGAGAGGCAAGACTAGACCGATTTCATTTGGGTGTTGGCTTTTAGTCCTGAGGGCACCGCATAGGGACTCATCAAAGTTATTTTCGCCAATTC
>SYLX01000111.1 GCA_005808505.1 Bdellovibrionales bacterium
ACTTCCGGCAGCCAGGTATCCGAGCACGGAGCCAAGACCTAGTCTTTTGAAAAGCGGAACCGCGATGACGGCAACGCCCAAGTAAATAAGTGCGGTGGTGAGAAACGAGTGGCTATCCATATGAGGGCGACGCTAGCACGGCGAATCTGGTGACGTCACTCACGCAGTCACGGAGAGAGTCATGACAACGGGCACAACTCGAGTCATGACTTCAAGCATGAGTCGGTGCGATTCAATTTGAGACGTCTCGATTCGGAACGTCAACCAAACGGGCATGTGTTGAGCGCAATCTTGCGCGCCTGGAGCCTGCGCGCCTAGAAGCAAAAATAATTGGCGGAGAGGCGGCATCGCCTTTGCTCTGACACTCAGTCAAGCACGGAGCCAACGAGCTAGAGGATCTAGCGAACGGGCATCCGGTCTCTCATTGAACTGGGACTATAAAAGGAGTGGGAATATGAAAACGATCAAGCTCTTCGCACTGACTCTTACTTTTGCAACGACCGCGGTAATTGCAGCTGATTCGGCTTCGGCAGGTGCTGCGTTTCCGCCGGGTCTCAAACGTTGGGGCTGGAAAACACAAGAAGGTGAGCGCTGTCATATTACTAGTATGAGCGGTCTAAACATGGTTGTTGAACCTACGGTTGGCGATACATTCGGTGACGGAAGCCGATATAAACTGGTACCTCTTCACAAGCTCTGCTCATCAAACGCCGACGAAAAAATTAAAAAATTGGATCCCAAAACAGCCGTCGCAAGCCTGATCGAAAAAAGCGGCGCGCACAAAACAGCAGGTTACGATCGTGCTGATGACGTGTCGGCTGGACCTGTCCACGAGCCTATCTCGGGAAAATCGTCTCGCATCACGAAGTAAGTGGCCGGACGTCTTTCCGATGGCGAGACGTCCGTCGACTTTTGTTTGGAAGTAAAGCGGCGGGATTGACAAATCCCGTTCACGACTCTCTGAATAGAGTATGGCGCTAGAAAATTTGTTTAGTCATCGACTGGCCCTCATCGCGATCTTGATCTCGAGCGCGCCGGCTTTCGCAAAAAGCGAGATGGCTGAAAATAAAGAGAAGAAAGCAACGACTTCAGCCCTGGTGAGTGAACTTAAAAAACAAGGGTTCTTCAGGGCCGCTACTTGCCGCGAGATTGCCGACGCGTTCCTCAAAGATGCAGGTCTACCAGCGTTAAACGAGGACAAAAAGCCCAATGGTCGCGGAGCTTTTGATCGTTCAAAGGCGAAACAAGAGTTACCGACTTTCTTTGACGAGAGAGTCACTCCCGGCAATGATTCTGTAAAAATCCGTCTTCAATCGCGAGAAGCTGCCTCTGAAACCGCTAAGGTCTGGCTCTTCGAAATTCATCGTTCTTTCAAGGTCTCGGCTCAATCCAAACGTCTTCGTACTCAGTACGCCTTTCGCGTGAAAACGGAGCGGACGCCTTATCTTTGTGAAACTTCGAAAGTCTTCTTTGCGCTCGATGAGGGTGACGACTCAAAGCCCGCGATCCTTACGCTCAATGAGTTTTCACCAATCAATTGCTTGAACTTAGCTCTGTTGAACGAGCAACCAACCCTTGCAAAAAAAGCAGAGCTTTCACCCCAAGCTTTGGAGTGGATGAAGAAAGATTGCACGGTAGCTCTGAACTATTCTCGGGAAGACCAACTCAAGTCCAGTCCGTAAGCTTGTTTGGTGGATCCAGACTCGACAGGTTTTTTCACCGATACGATGATGATCGTATGGATAGTAAACTGAGTCAGCTCGCCACTTGTCTTGGATTCTGCCTTCTCGCAAATCAGAGTTTGGGCGCGATTCCGCCAAAGAAGTCGGAAGATCTTCGCCAAGATCTTTATAAGCAAGCTCGGCGCGAGATGGGCTTATCGCTGCGCGAGGTGTACTCCGCGGTGATAGATGACCAAACGAAAGATCAGATCAAACTCTTAGGTTTACTTCGCAAGCTCGATTCGAATCCTGCCTGGACGGATTTTGAGAAAAGAACCCAAGAGAACGAGCAAGATTGCGCGAAGGCCGAAAGCATGTCGAAATGCGTGAGTAGTCGTTCGGTGCTCAAAGAAGAAGAGCGCATCTTCCGCAATCTTCATGCTGAGTATCTGCAGCACAAATCGCATCTTTCAAACAAGAACCTCTTCCTCGCGGTTGCGGTTCACAACTTCATTTTGCGAACGAAGTTTCTTCCGAAGGCCCAGCAAGATCTCGATACGGTCTGCGCCGAAGACTCCGAAAAGTGCCAGCGTGAAAAAGAGCGCTTAGAAAAGTTCACGAAGCTTTCGAAGGATCTCGCGTATCACTCATTCAACCGCACGACGGGTGCGGAGATCGACAACGCGACGGCAAAAGCGTTGCTCGAAGAAATTTCGAAGTACGAAAACAATTGAAGCGAGTTCCTTAGTCTTCCTTCGGCAGCACGCTTGCGAAAACGGGAATGTCTTCGGTGAAGACATTCTCGGTTCTTCCCATCTCTTCAATCGTCATCCAGCGAAGTTCGGTGTGCTCATCATTTTTGAGCCACGCTTCTCCGCTTACGACATCGACGAGCCACCAGTGTAGCCGTGCTTTTCCCTCGTTGATGTCCATTTCGGTGATCTTGCGAACCGCGCGAACGGTGAGGCCGACCTCTTCTTGGCACTCACGTTCGGCGGCTTCGCTTTCGGTTTCACCGAGCTCGATTCTGCCTGAGACCGGTGACCACCAGCCGGGCGCCGTTTTATGAGGAGCTCGCTTTCCCAAAAGAAAGCGCCTGTTGTTTACGATGATCGCCGCGACGACTTGGACCTTGTTCATCTCTCAATTGAACTCGATCCAAGTTTGTGAGCGCAAGCGATTCTGGTTTTCTTCAAAGTCTTCGCAGAATCCTTGAAGAGGTCGTCTGCTGCGGAGATTCGTGGAGCGGCTGATAGAGCAAGATCAGCATGTCCCGAGTTCCGCGCGACGTTTTGTCCACACATTCAAAAGGCGAGACGCCATGGAAGATCGCCGCATCGTCAAAGTAGATGGAATCCATCGGTTCCTCAAGTCGGAATGCCGCGATCAACTTCTTCTCTAGGTCGTAGACATGATTATCGGCGCCGGAGAGGTTTTCCCTTCGCATGAGGTGAATAGATCCAAAGTGGTAACCATCACGGTGAATGCCTTCGGGCGCGGGTCTCCCGAGTTGACTCGCGGGAGTCGCTTGGATGCGGATCATGTGCACGCTGATTTCAAAGGGCTCAAAGCGCAGCTTCGGTGGGATCGGCATCGCGGAGTAGCTCTGCACGACCAGCGATTGGAAGAAGTCGTTTTGAAGTTCGGCCTCTTCAAGCGGCGCGAATTCGCGATGGATGTCTCCGTAGAGCTGATCAAATTTTTTATCTTGGAAGAACCGATCGTGATCGAAGACTTCGAGAGTTCGTCGGACGGGATCGATCAGGAGGCGGGCGTATCTTCGTCTTCGTTCGCCTTCACCATCAAAGAGGTGAGGGTCGACGGGCATGGAATCGTAGCAACGTCGGAAGTCGTTGAGCTTACGCGATTGTTGGGCGGAGAGGCCAAAGTGAACTCCGTTCGATCAGGACGTAGCCTTGGTCGCGGAGGTTTTCGTGAATTTTCAGTTTTTTGGCTTCATTTAGGATCGTCATCGTTCACCCTTTCTCGGGACGTGTTGTTCATAAATCGATCCAGTTAGAATCGATGTGCGTGGAACTTACACGGACGAAGGGGCCGACGAGAAATCGCATTTTGTTTGGGCGCGCATAAGTGGCACGCGGAAGGGTGCCCGCCAAAAGGTTCCCGCCAAAGGGTGCCTGGCACCTTTGCGGGATGCACGGCGTAACACCCGCATGCTAGATCAGCTTGAAAGTTGTGGCTCCCGGTAACTGGTTCTTGGAGCCACTCAGCATTTACGACAACCGCGACTTTAAAGTTCAGCCTCAAAGGGGCGTGCAGAGATAGTTATCCGCCCAAGTGTGAGGATCAGACGGCTCATTGATGGAGATGCATCTCATCAGCGGAATCGGGCCCGCGTAGCTAAAGCGTAATCCAAGATCCGTCGGTGCGCAGAGGTAGTTGTCGCCCCAGGCGTGGGAAGCGGGTTCCGCGGGTTCATTGATTTGCGTGCAGGACATTCCCGGAATCGCGCCAGCAATCGACCAGCGAATTCCGTAATCTTGATCGCTGCAGAGGAAGTTGTCCCCCCAAGCCAGGTTTGCGGGTGTGGAAGGTTCGTTCATGCTGATGCAATGTTTGCCAGCGATAGGTCCGGCAATGCTAAAGCGGATGTGGTCGGAGAGGAAGTTCTGGCAAACTCCTTGATTGGCCATGTTGTTCACGAGAGACATGTCCCGGATCTGGTTTACATTCGTGAGATTTTGAGCTCCCCCAGCGCCTACGAAGTCGCCCCAGTGCCTGAATCCGCAGAACGCGTTGACTCCATTTGAGTAGTAGATCGCACCGTTATTCGGAACTTGGAAGAATCCGGCAGGGACGACTGCGGGTGGCAGACAATCCACTTTGCACTCGACCGCGCGTCGGAAGTTGGAGCGGACTTCTTCCAAAGACTTTCCGCTTTGCTTGACGCTCAACCAATGCTTCATTCCGGGTGCATCAGGTTCGCGACGGAGATGATAGTTGTACATCGCGCGGATGCGGGCTTCGTCTGAGTTTGCGATCTCGAGGCGGATGTCGTTGAGCGATCGGTTGTCGAAATAATATTGGCGTAGATAGTAGGTAAGTCCCTGATCGTCGGCCTCGCGAGCAAGATACTGGCGATAGATGGTTCTTAGCTGTTTGAGCGCCTCATCGACGCTGATTTTACCTGCTGTCGCGGTAAACGTGGCGTGGAAGTCAACGGGAGGCCCATCCTCGGCCGAGCCTTCTTTGAAACCTTCAACCGTTGAGCCGAGCGAGAGACTTCCGGCCTCGAAGCCACCGCAACCACTCAAACTGCCCGTAAGCAGAACTGATAGCGTTATCAAATTAAAACGCATCATGCGTTTGTTCCCCCAATTGAACTTTGAATTGAAATCTATAGCCCCCAATTCAAGATTCTCGCGGAGGATTTACGAAACCCACTTACAAAAATGGAATGCGGCAAAAATGGAATGCGGAATGGTTCCCGCCAAAAGGTGCCTGGCACCTTTGCGGGATGCAGCGCTTCTGCAAAAGGAAACTGGTACCCTTCTAAAACAAAAAAGCCGTCTCCATCGGAGATCGGCTTTTTGTTTTTAAGTGGTACCCGGGACAGGACTTGAACCTGCACTACCTTTCGGAACGTGGACCTGAACCACGCGCGTCTACCAGTTCCGCCACCCGGGCATTGTCAGAGAGAGACCGAAGCTATCGGATCACAGCGGCAAAATCAACCGTGGTTTCAGGTTTTTAGCTCAAAGCTCCACGGTCTCTCCATTGTAATGGATATAGGGGCATGCTAGCGTCCGAGCTAATGAAAAAGAATTTCGGTCGAGGCGCCACAAAAGGCCCAAATCAGTCGAAGTCCAAAGGAAAATCCCGAAAAGAAATCAAGAACGCGCGAAGCCTTGCAGACGTGCTCGGCGGTGGTGGCGGTCGTAAAGGCGCAGCCTCTTCCGGCCGTGACTCAGAGTCTTCGACGAGAGGGGTTTTCGGTCGCGACTCAACTCAGCGCTCCAAGTTCGGAAGGCAGCGGGAGGAATCGGAAGACCAAGCTCCTTCAAGGAGTTTTGGCTCTCGCCCGGAGTCCGGCGAGAAAAAGTCCGCAGAGAACCGACCAGTCTCAAAGAAGCTCACGTACATCATGAACTTCCAGCCGCCTGGTGCTTCCGAGCCACAGGATGCCGCGCGAGAAAAGACCCGCGAACCGCGAGGTAAAGAGAGAGCCAGAGAACAAGGCAGAGAACAAGGCAGAGAACAAAGCAGAGACCACGACACTCGATCGAATCCCTCACGTCCGCAGCAGAATCGAAGTACCGCCGAAGCAGTCGGGAAGGCGCGCGGTCAGGCCCCAGCGAAAGCTCCCATCAAGCCTGGTCCCAACAGTGAAGCGAACCGTCGAAACGATTTCCGTTGGCCGCAAGAGCGACTTCAAGGGTTGCGCGATCCTAAGACTAGCGAAGATCGCTCGCGCCGCGGTAGCAGCCGACCAACGGGTGAATCGATCCAAGGGATCATCAAGCGACATCCCGATGGATACGGATTCCTGATCCCCGAAGATGCCCAACACCCTGACGTGTACATCTCTCGTCAGTCGATGACGGGTGTGATGACGAACGACCGCGTTGAAGTCAAAGTCTACAAGCCCAAGCCAGGCCGCGATCGCGACGATCGTTTGGCGGGAGAAATCGTCAGCGTCGTTTCACGCGCACACCGACGCATCGTTGGTAAGTATCTCCCGGTCGATCAAAAATACGGGATGATCCAAGACGACAATCGTGGATGGGGAGCTGATCTTCGCATCGCTTCGAAAGATTCGATGGGAGCAAAAGAAGGCGATCTGGTTGCGGTCGAAGTTCTTCAGTATCCCGACGAAGATCACGAGTTCACCGGTAAAGTCGTTAGCCTTCTCGGCGACATCGAAGATCCGCTGAACGACACGATCCGCGTGATTCACCAAGCGGGAATTCCGATGGAGTTCTCGAAAGCCGCACTCGACGAAGCCCGCCGCTTCGGCGGTGTCGTGAGCGAAGCCGAGAAAAAGGGAAGAGAAGATCTCACTGATCTCTCGCTCATCACGATCGACGGCGCAACCGCGCGCGATTTTGACGACGCGATCTTTGTTGAGCAGACGAACCAAGGCTTCCGCCTCGTCGTCGCAATCGCCGATGTGAGCCACTACGTAAAGCCCGGCACGCCGCTTGATGAAGAGGCTTACGCAAGAGGAACGAGCACGTACTTCCCAAACTTCGTCGTTCCGATGTTGCCTGAGGAGCTTTCAAACGAGCTCTGCTCGCTGAAGCCCGAAGTCGATCGTCTCTGCTTCTGCTGCGAGATGGAAATCAGCTTTGACGGAAACGTCGAGACTTACCGGTTCTTCGAAGGCGTGATGCACTCGAAAGCGCGCGTGATTTACGGCGAAGCTCAAGAAGTCATCGACGGACGTACGCCTCCTCGTCTGAAGCACGTAGAAGAAAACATCCTTCGTGCGGCGGATCTCGCCAAGATCTTGATGCAGAAACGTTTCCGCGAAGGTTCTCTCGATCTCGAGATTCCGGAAACTCAGGTTGTAGTGGATGCATCAGGTGAGAGTAACGACATCATCCGCAACGAACGTTTGTTCGCACACCGGTTGATCGAAGAGTTGATGCTCGTCACGAATATCTGCACGGCGCGCTTCTTCGACGAGCACGAGATCGCCGGCATCTACCGGATCCACGAGGAGCCTGATCCGGAGAACATCAAAGCTCTCCAACGCTACCTTTGGAACTTAGGCGGCACGCGTTCTCTGATGGGCGACAACCTTGCCCGCAAGCTAACGAAGGCCCTCCAGTCAATGCAGGATCGTCCCGAGTCGCAGGTGTTAAACATCCTGACGCTGCGGACGATGCAGCAAGCGAAGTACTCCAACGAAAACGTTGGGCACTTCGGACTTGGATTCTCCCACTACTCGCACTTCACATCACCGATTCGTCGTTATCCCGACTTGATCGCGCACCGCTTGATCAAGAGTCAGCTCAATCAACGTTACAAATCGATGTTGATGACAGATGACGAACTTGCCAGCGCAGGAGTTTTCTTGAGTGCGTGTGAGCAACGCTCGGTGAAGGCGGAACGTCAGTTGATTTCGATCAAGAAAGCTCGCTTCATCCGCCGCTTCATCGGCGAAGAGTTCGACGGACTCATCAGCTCAGTCGCAAAGTTTGGTGTTTTCGTACTTCTCAGGCAATATGATGTCGACGGACTCATCAAGATCGAGAACCTAGGCCCTGATCGCTTCATCTTCGATGATGAAAATTTGCGACTCATGGGACCAAGAAGCGGCTTGCGCTACGCGATCGGCGATTCGATTCGAGTGCGCGTTGTCGGAGCTGATCCTGAACTCGGCAAAGTCGATTTCGAATTGGCTGAGCCCGTTGAAGCGAAAAAGCGCGTAACGGATGACGACGAGCTTGAAGACGACGGCTCTTTGAGCCGCGAATTCGACCGGCTCGAAGGAAAGCAGCGTCGCACGGCAAGGGAGAGCAGCGATGGCGCGGACAAAAACGATCGAAAGACGCGGAAGGGCCGGGTCAAAAGG
>SYLX01000112.1 GCA_005808505.1 Bdellovibrionales bacterium
AGATAGCGGGTGAGTACCTCTACCGCGGCTTTTGCGGCACCGTAAACGGATGAACCTGGGAACGAGAAACGAGCCAGACCGGAAGAGAGGTTTATGATACGTCCACCATCATTCATAATGGGGAGCAACTTTTGGGTCAGAAAGAAAACTCCCTTGAAATGAGTATTCACGATTCGGTCGAAGTCTTCTTCCGTGTAGTCCATGATCGACGTGTATTGCCCGATGCCAGCGTTGTTTACGAGGAAATCGATACGCTCAGTGTTCCACTTAGATTTTAGCGCCTCCTTCACGCGACTCACAAAGTCAGGGAAGGTGGCGACTTTCGAAACATCGAGCTGAAGAGCGACGGCTTTGCGTCCAAGCTTCTCAACTTCAGCAACGACCGCGAGTGCTTCTTTCTCATTAGATAGATAAGTCACGATGACGTCATGCCCTCGTTCTGCTGTTGTGATTGCTGCACTTTTCCCGATGCCGCGACTTCCGCCGGTGATCAATGCGATTTTCATAGTGGCCTCCTGTTTAGAATGAACCGTCATAGATAAAACTGTAACAGTTCATAAAACAGCGATAAACTGGGTGAAACTGATCGCACTGTTCATTCTTTTGAACAATCATCGGAGGGGCCCGTTGGACCGTTTTGAGGCGATGAAAGTCTTTATCCGTGTTGCTGAGCTTGAGAGTTTTACTCAGGCCGCAGAGAGCTTAAGTCTGCCCAAAGCATCCGTTTCTATGGCAATCCGTCAGTTAGAGTCAGCTCTCGGCGCGCGCCTCTTACAACGAACGACACGCAAAGTTCAACTCACCCAAGACGGGACCAATTTTTACGAACGCGCGCTCGATCTAATCGCGGATGTAGATGAAGTTGAATCAATGTTCCGGAATGACGGATCAGAACTTCGGGGACGAATCCGAGTTGATATGCCGATTGGTTTCGCCCGAAACGTCATCACTCCTAAGCTACCTTCATTCTTGAAGTTATACCCCAATATCGAAGTTGAACTGAGCTGCACCGACCGACGTGTTGATCTCATCCGCGAAGGTTTTGACTGTGTTATTCGCGCGGGTCCGTTAGCTGACTCCGCTCTAATCGCACGACCTTTGGGTAATATGACCCTCATCAATTGCGCAAGTGTCGAGTACATCGAAAGACAAGGTCGCCCCAAAAAATTAGATGATTTGAAGAACCATTTAATCGTTCGGTACGTTCTCGCCTTCGGCGGCAAAGATGAAGGCCTAGAATATTTCGATGGCGAAAAGTATCGGACTTACAAAATGAAAAGCCTGATCACGGTGAACAACTCCGAAGCCTATACGGCTGCGTGTCTGGCTGGGCTTGGAATCATTCAGTCACCAAAGAACGGGATGCAAATGTACATAGATCGTGGCCTGCTGACCGAGGTTTTACCTAAGTTCAGAGCGCAGCCACTTCCGGTCTCGCTCCTCTATCCGCATCGTCGGCAAATGGCGAAACGAGTCCGCATCTTTATGGAGTGGGCCGAATCCGTAGCAAAAGATTATTTGAAGTAAAACGGCGTCAGCGCAGAAATCGGTGGGTTGCCATCATTCTTAAATTTTTTCGAGCGTTGACCGACGGCGTATGAAGAACACGTAGATCCATAAGAAAAACATCACCAGCTCGGCCCGACATTTCGACGATTTGAACTTGATGACCTTCGATAAGCTGAGGCTTCAGGAATTTTTCCGGATTTTTTTGAAAGTCGGAAGCGCCTCGTAAAATATCGTGCGCGTTTTTACCCGTTTGAACGTGATGAAGCTTATTTGAACCCGCAAGCGCTAAGGTCGATCCACCCTGGGGCTGCAGATCATCCAAGAGCAAGAAGGCTTGGACACCCGGAATGAAATCCGTCTTCGGCGGCGCAAGATCAAGATGCCAATTCAGTTGATCTAGTGACCACTCAACTTTATGGGGAAACGAAAGAAGAATCTGAGCGTGTGTCGAAGGTCGCTTCAGATTAGCACCCGCTAGAGACTCCATTGTCTCGAGCAGCTCATCAGTAAAGAGACGATCAACTTCATCTAGGCCGCCAACCATCTGACCCATTCGTCCGGTTTGTTGAAAGATCGGTAGATCCTGGATCTTTGATGAAACAAACTTCCCGTTCACCCTAAGTTTGAGTCTGGTGAGTTCGTTCAGAATCGCATCTTTTGCGAGCGCGGTGGGTTTGCGGGGCAACCACCCTCGCATTGGGAGAAGGCCCGACCTCGCAAAAATATCTGCATCTTCTGCATTTGGTTTCATGTCTTCTATTATGACAGGCTCGTCAGAAATCTCAATTCGGGCGATTTACTAGTTGAGCAATCGCAGCGATAAGCGACTTAGCGTCGACAGGTTTTGAGACGTGATCTTGAAAACCAGCCCGAAGACATCGATCTCGATCTTCTTCTCTGGTGTAAGCGGTCACCGCAATGGCAGGCACGCTCGCCACTCGCGAGCTTGAAGAGCTTCGAATTCTCGAGATGAGTTCAAACCCATCATGTACGGGCATAGCGATATCCGAGACGACGAGATCAGGTACTGAAGTGGAAAGGAGCAACATCGCAGCTTCTACCGAGTCGGCATCGAGAACGTCCGCACCGGCTCGCTCAATGAAAAACTTCATTAGGAAGCGTGAATCCGAGATGTCGTCTACAATCAGAATTTTTCGACCTCGCAAAGGCATCGAAACGTTTTCAATCAACGACCTTTTCTCGGAACTCTCACTGCGCAAAGGAAGAGGTTTTGCCAAAGCCTCTGCTTGGTGAGAAGCGGTCATCTGCGGAATCTTCACCGTAAACTTGGATCCGAGTCCTTTACCTTGGCTTGAAGCCTCGATCGTTCCACCGTGAAGCTGTACAATCTGTCGAACGATCGCCAATCCCAATCCTAGGCCTCCGTGAGACCGTGTGGACGTTGAATCCTGCTGACTGAAGCGATCGAACAATCGCGGTAAAAATTCGGCGCTGATTCCTTCACCTGTATCGGTGATCGAAACTTCGATGTTGTCTTGAACTCGAGCCAGTTGAACGACAATGAGTCCACCTGCGGGAGTGTGTCTGGCTGCATTCGAAAGAAGATTCCAGAAAACTTGTTGAAGGCGAAGGAAGTCGCCGCGAACGCTGCTTTCAGTTTCCGCTCCTTCAAGTCGGATCTGAATTTGCTTGGAATCAGTCGCCGGTTTGACCGTCTTGATGGCTTCAGAGATCGTGCTAGCGAGATCCACGTTGGAAAGTTCGAGCTGCATCTTTCCAGAAATAATTCTCGAGACATCGAGCAGGTCTTCAATCAACTTGGATTGGGCCCGCGCGTTTCGTTCAATCGTTTCGAGCGCGACTTCGCGCTTACTTTCATCGATCGAACCCATCCGCAGGATTTGGACCCAGCCGAGCATGGCATTCAATGGACTCCGGAGTTCGTGAGAAACGGTTGCAAGGAATTCATCCCGGGTCGTGCTGGCTCGCTGGAGTTCACTCAACGTCGCTTGCAAAGCCGACTTTTGCGATTGCAAGTCGGAGATCAAGCGAACTTTTTGAATGGCGACCGCCACTTGTGAACTTAAGGCCGCTAGTTCCGACTTCATGTGATCGGCACTCAAAGGAGCGACCTTTGATTCAGCTTCCACTTCGATTAAGGCAAGTGTCTTTCCATCACCCGATTCAACCGGGACCCGGTGAGAAATAGAAAGTTTTGGAACAACTTGATCCGTTGTAGGAGGCAGCTCAAAAGGCAATGAAAGATCCACGGCATCTTCAGAAAGAGTCGAACCAAAGAACACGCGCGCATTTTTTGCTATACCCAGCGATTTGATCGTCTCAATCGTCGCTTTGGCTATGTCATCGTAGCTCGTCGCAATGGTAAGCGCTTGAGCCGATTGATTCAGAATGCGTAGCACTCTCGAAGTTCTCATTTCATTTTGACGATCGAGAAATTCTGTAACCAACGCACTCGAAACGGTGCTGAGAAGCTCGCAGTAAGAGTTTAGCTTCTGTTCAGTGATGGGCATATGTTGGCGAATCGAACCCCAGAGTTCTGTCGGCGATAAATCAAAAGCTTTTGCCAATCGATCACTCTCGACTGGATCTGCAAAGTGATCGAACATCCAACCGACCGCAAAAGCTCCGACCGGTTTTCCGTTTATCTTCAGGGGCAAAACTTGCAGCGGCAGCATGGAATCAAACCGAGTGAACTCGGGCTGACCGGATGTTAGAACTTTTTCCGCCAAAGCGTGCTCAACTCGAGTGGCGGTTCCGGACTCGTCCCAGGCTCCCGCTCGAGAGTAGAGTTGAGAGAGCGGGTTCGGGACGTGAGGCCCACTCACCTTTCGTAACCGAGCATCGTAGAGTGTGACCACGATTCCCGTTGATTTCGAGTACTGATGAAGCGGTTCATCCCAAAGCTCAGCGATGAGAATTTCGTTCTCAATCGCCTCAGCTTGAACTTCCTTAAGTGAAATCACTTCATCCTCTTAGGGCTTTGAAAGCTTAACTCGACGTCAATGCTTTCGACTCTTCTTACCACGTGAAACTGGCTTACGCCCTGAACTTGCTTTCGCCTTCGGCATTGCAGATCTAGGCATGCTTGCACCTGCATTCACATAGCTTTCAACAATCGGACTACGTCGCGACGGCGATCTCGCCAAAATTCCGTAATAAGCAGAAAACGGGAGCTGCGGAACTTTTTCAACGCTGCCGGCTTCGCCCTCATGATCTTCAAGTATCCGGATGCCGCCAGGGCCAATCTCAAACTCACGCGTTCGGTGATCCGGTCGGCTCCCGCGTGCCTTGGGCACGGTAATCGCGCGCCGTAGCTGAGTCGAGATTTCGACATAATTCAACAGGATAATATTGTCGACGATCGTCGAAGCTTTCAAATTTTCGCTAATCTGCGAGATTCCGAGAAGCTCGGGCGTTTCGTAATTGAAGTAAGCCGTGATCAAATTGTTTTTGAAGTAGGTCGCAAGTGCGTAAATAAAGTCCCGCGATTCGTTTTCGTCGGCGGCTTCATAGGCAGCAAGCGAATCAATGACCACGAGATCAATCTTGTGTTTCTCGATTAGGTTCACGATGTCGTGGAAATGGACATCGAGTTCAAGCTCAAGAGGCGCGTCGTAATGGATAATAACATCACCGTCTTTGACTGCGCTAGCCAACTTAAAGCCCAGGCCTTCGGCGTTGCGGATGAGTTGAGCTTCATGCTCATCGAGGGTAACAAGAAGTCCTCGTCGACCCTTGCGAACACCTTCCATTAAAAACTGGACGCCGCTCACAGTTTTACCTGTACCCGAGATCCCCACCGCAAGCGTAATGGAACCTTCAAAGACTCCGCCGCCCACAAGCTGATCGAGTTCCTTGCTTCCGGTTGAGATTCTTTTTGTCGAAGTCGGTTGCTCGGTAATTTCACGAGGGCGAGCTTGAGGACGATTAAAGACTTGAACGCCGCTGCTACCCACAATACGCATTGTATGTTGCCCGGAGATGAACTCTTGGCCGCGCGATTTTGTTACCTCGATGGACCTGTTCATACCTCGGCGATAGCTACGCTGTTTAAGGCTAATCACCGTATCGCAGACGAACTGCTCATGTCCCGTATCGGAACTCATCGGTCCGCCCGACAACGTCAATTCACGGGTGAGAACGGCCGTTACGTTCATCCGCTGAAGTCCTTCGACCAAAAGGTGAAGGCTATCCCGAAACGGTCGACCATTGAACAGTTCACCGAAGACCTTCAGAGGAGTTAATCCGTCGATCACGAATCGTTTGGCGCCGATTCTCTTAATCTCATTTGCGAGAACTCCATCGTGCGAATTGAGCTCCTGAAGGATCACAAGCGGGCTGGTATAGATGACTTTCACTTTGCCAGATTCTTCGAGCGATTTGAAATCCCAGCCAAAACCAGCGGCGTCGCGAAGCAACTTTTGAGGTGAAAGCTCAAAGCTCACGACAAGTCCGGGTTCATCGTACTCTTTTGCTCCTCGATAGATGAACTCAAGCCCAAGCGTCGTCTTGCCTGTTCCCGGTGCACCTTCGACAAGGATGATGTTCCCTTTACGGACGCCGCCTTGAAGAATCGTATCAAGACCGGCGATTCCCGTAGGTACAGTGTCGTGGGTAATATCTGTAGCGCGAGACTCACGTTCGTTCCGCGACATTTTGTTAGAAGCCATGCTACGTCCTTTTGAAGTCATGAGAGCAAAGCTGAGATTCAGCCAAGCACGATGGGTATTTTTCTCTCAATTCCCGAAACTTGGCTTGTGCAAATTCATACATACATTGCTTTACTCATTCGGGAGCTTGCGAAGTAACTGAAGAACATCTCTCCAAGCGTTCCGATCGCTCTGGAGCTTAAGGAAACCGTCGAATGTTAGTTGATCTTTACTACTCACAAGCGATCGGGACACAGCGAATGTGGAGGGTGAATTGAAGTACGCAATCTTGGGCGCTAACGGCGCAGTCGGAAAAGAATTAGCGAAGGTTCTCCACGAGGAAAAACACTTTTCCACAACTTGATCGGCCGAGACGCGATCGGCACCTATCAAAATTGCGAGAGGCTGCCAGCTGGTCACAAGTTGACGAGGCGAGAATCGAGCCGCTGGCGTAGGCTTCTTCTCAACGAGCTGATCTAAGCGTGTCTTGTAAAACCGACGTTCCTCCACGGATGCCGCTTGCGAAAGCAGAACCATAACTTCGAAGCGCTCGGTTTCCTCATAGGTGAGATTAAGTGCTGTCGCGATCGTGTGAATTGACTCAACTGTGAGATTTCTCTTTCCGGATGCCACGAGCCCGAAATAATTCTCAGATTTGAATCCAAGAAAACTTGAGAAGCTTCCCAAAGAAAGAGACCTCTTCATTTTCTTGCGCGCTTCGAAAACAGAGCGGTAGGTATTTTCGGTAATCTTCAAAGCTATAAACGGATTGTTCCATACACCTCTGAGAAGGCGTTTATTGGCCTACTAGAAAACTCGCAAGACGCTCGATCGAATCAGGCGTTTGCGTGCAGTGTGTGGGCGCCGAAATCGGCTCCCAAATCACGGGGGCCTTCTGCGCTAATAAGGATTGAACGAAGTTGTTTGTTCCCTCAAAGAACGCAAACGGATCCTGCACTTCACTCATGATGTAGGCAGGCATCGAGCTTGGCCCCATCGTCAGGGCAAGCCTCATCGGATCGTGACGTTGCCAGACTTCCAGTTTCGAGAAGGAATCCACCATCTTTCCCTGCCACTTCTCGATCAACTTACGGCTTCCGTAGGGCTGGTGACGGTTGATGAAGGCTTCGATTTCTTTCTTCGATGCTTGCGGAGAAAGGCTCAAGATCGCCGGACACACGATGGCTGCGCGTGAAAAGAGACCTTGAGTTTTCAAATAGAGTTGAGTCGCGTTGAATCCACCCATCGATTCACCGAAGACGGACCGATCACTTACCGTCCATCCGAGTTTGGCTTCAACGAGCGGCATCGCTTCTTCGGTGAAGGACGCGAAGTAAGATTTCGCCCACCAGCCGTCCTCATCAGATAAGAACCAATGCTTTCCGAACGAGAGCGCGATGATCGTTGGAACTGACTTGCCTGAATTTGCCCAAAGCTTTTCGATCATGCGGAAGTCTTCCCGCTCACCCCAAATCGCTTCATGCCCTCCGTGACCGTGAAGGTAGTAGACGACGTTCCGGGCATTCGCCTCAGGACTCCGGTAGATGCAATAGCTTAAACGATTGCGGCCAGCGGTCTCTTCACCGCACTCAGGTGATGCATGAGAGTCGAGCGTGAGAAAGAGCGAGAAAAGGACAGTGAAGATATAAAGCTGCGTTTTCATCGTTCGAGACGATACCACGAGGTGATCGATTCAGCTTCAAGAGATCACAGATTCATCTGCGGTGGGGAAATTCTGAAAAGAGTTCAGAAGTGTAAAGTGAGAAGACAGCGGGCGCTCGCACAACGCCCGCTGCACTTTCAGTTCTTAGTTGAGATAGCCTTCGAAACCGTAGTTCGAAACTGAACCTGTCGTGTAGCCATTATTATCGATGTTTACGCGACCGAAGTTGTACTGGCCACGGAAGTTCAAGCGAGCACGACGAGCATTCTGATTGCATGTTCCATATGTCCACTCGGCTCCTGCGCGTTGCTGAACGAGAACGCGAACCTGGTTTCCGGGGCCCGTGCGTTGCACCGTGAGGCTCATCGGGCGCCCTTCTTTGAAGAACCAAGTTCCGTTGATAACGCCGTTGCAGAGATCGTAGGCTAGAGGGCTGGCTTCAGCGGGTGCGCTGGAGAAGAGAAAAAGACCAACGCCTGCAGTAGCCAAAAAACGAGTCGTGCGTTTGAAAAGAGCTGTAATGGATCCTCCTGGTGGATGGAATTCGTAGATTGAATTCCGCGTTCCTATTCAATCTAGCCGCTCGCTATGGGTCAAGAGCTCATGATTGGGATCTGTTACATGTTTCGTTCAAATAGTCGCTCAATGTCACTGCTCCACGGAGTGACTGGATTGAACTCTCGTAAGCTCGCTTTAGAGCAATCTCACTCATTCGCGCATAGGACTGAGCGGACTCTTTCGAAAACCCAAAGCTTTCAAAAGTTTCCATCCACTTGGGTTGGGGCGTGACCTCTATCTCCACAGCGCGATTAAAGATCTGGCTAAAAGCGTCGGCTACATCTTGCGCCGAGTATTCATCCGGACCATTCAAATCAAATATTTCAAAATCATTCGGAGGAGGTTCCATCAATTTCCGTGCGTGGAACTTTCCAATATCTTGCGGTGCAATCATCGGCATTTTGAAGTCACGCGGAAAAAAACTTTGAATCTTTCCCTCTTTCGCGTTCGGAGCTTGTGGAGACCAGTTGCTCATATAGAAACCTGCCCTCACGATGGTTGCTGAAACCTTCGTTGCCCTTATGCCTTCCTCGAGTTCAAACAGAGAGCCTAGATCGCCGATGCGTTCGCCACGCTGCGCCCCTTGTGTCGATGCTACCGTCACGTGTTGAAAACTCGAGTTATGAACCGCATCGATGATCGATCGAATAGAGTTCATTTCTTCCTGCGCTGAATCTTTGGTCACGTCACCGGGTGGATTCAACAGAAAGGCCGTTTTACCTCGCGAGAAGATTTGTTTCAGCGTCTTAGCGTCATTGATGTCTGCAACGGCAACCTCTGCTCCTAATTGCCTCAACTCTTCCACGCGACGAGTTGAATGCGTCACCGCTAAAACTTCTTCGCCCGCACGCAGGAGTTCTTTTAGCACCACTGAACCCACATTACCGGTCGCGCCGAGGACAATATGCACCTTGCACCTCTTCGAAAGCTTCAACTTATCAAGATCCTTGCTCCGAAAGGTGACTTGTCCTTTGATCTTCTTCGTAGAAATTTTGATAGAGATTTTTTGGCGAGTCCGCACGGCAGAAGACGCGCTTGATTAGGAGGAAAGATGCAAACCCAAGAACTCTACCGAGGACGTTTGATCGATCACCTTCAACTCGTTGTTAAAAATATCGAAGCGAGCCGACGCTTCTACACCGCGATCTTTCGCACATTGGGAATCCCGATCGGTGGAGAAGGTGCTGACCATTTCTGGGTCGATGAGCTTTATGTATCTTCCATCGACAGCCCGGCGGCTATCGGCAAATTAACCGGGAGAGTTCACCTAGCATTTCAAGCCGCCAATCGCGAGCAAGTGCAGCGCTTCTACGAAGCAGGTCTCGAAGCTGGTGGTAAAGATCAGGGTGCACCCGGGATTCGCAAGTACCATCCCAATTACTACGCCGCATTTCTGTTAGATCCAGATGGAAACAACATTGAAGCCGTTTACCACGGGCCCGCCAAGAGATCGGCTGATGCTGTAAAGGTTAGTTTCTAAACTTCGAATTTGAGTTTGCTCGCTGAGGATCCTGTACCGCGGATTGGCGCTTCTCCCAAACCCAAATTGCTGCAAAAGCAACGAGCCCAAAAAACCCCGCGATGTAATACGGGGCTCCAGGAAGATAGAAGGCGCCCTCTGGCGTTGAGGTGTAAGCAAAAACTCGCGTCATCAAAAGCGGATTGAAGACTGCCGTCAGGCTCGTGAGGCTCATCAACGCTCCCTGGAGCTCACCTTGCTTTTCGGGCGGGATCTCTCGTGCAATCAATGACTGAAGTGCTGGATGCGCCACCCAGAAGATCGACGACACCGTGAGGACAACGTAGAGCATCAATCCCGATGCCGCAAAACCGTAACAAGTAAAACCGATCGCCTCACCGAGCGAACCCCAAAGTCCGACTTTTTTCTCTCCGAATTTTTTCACAACGGGGCCCGTCAGTGCGCCTTGAACGATCGCGCTGAGCAGACCAACGGCTGCGAGCGAAACGCCGACTTCCGCTGCCGTCCAACCGAAGCGTGCCTCAGTATAGATGGCCCAAATCGAAGGATGCGTTTGTCCAGCAAGTTGCAGCAACATGTGCGCAACTAAGAGGAGCGTGATCGTCTTCATCGACGTGAGGACCCAAAGAGATTTGAACGGGTTGAGATCACGCCAATCGAAATCGCGGCGCAGAGATTTCGGTAACGATTCAGGCAGAACAAAAAGTCCGAAGAAGAAGTTCAACAGATTCAGACCTGCCGAGACGTAAAATGGGTACTCCGCACCTTGCGAAGCAACGAGACCGCCAACGGCGGGTCCAAGAATAAATCCCAAACCAAAGCCGGCACCCATGAGACCAAAGTTTTTTGCGCGGTTAGTGTCGTCGCTAATATCGGCCAGGTAGGCGGTTGCAACCGTGTAGCTCGCGCCGCATATTCCTGAGATCAGTCGACCTAAAAACAGCAAACCCAAATTCGGCGCAAGTGCCATGAAGACATAGTCAACACCTGTACCGAAGAGCGAAAGAAGAAGAACAGGCCTCCGGCCGTACTTGTCTGAGAGTCGACCTAGAACAGGTGCGAACAAAAATTGGAGGAGCGCGTAGACCGCAATGAAGTAACCGTAGATGGTTGCGACTTGCGCGTCACCTTCAACGAAGCGGCGAATGACATCGGGAAGAACTGGCATCACGATCCCGAAACCCATCGCTTCGATCACGAGAGTAACGAAGATGAACATCGCACTGGCTTTGGTCGCTTTTTGAGCTTGTTGCATAAATGAAGTTTAGTGGAAGCAGTACTTAGAGTCCAATGGCGAGTAATCAACTTTCAGGTGGACTCGAACGGCTAAGGCTCACCCCACTGCAAAGATCATCGAATCGCCCAGGCAGAAGCGCTTAGCTGATGCGGGAGAACTCCTACCGCATCTGGATTCACCTCTGAAGAAAGTAGGGCCTACTTGCGGAAGTACTTAACGAACTAAGCTTGGAATAGCGGCCTCAGGAATGACGCCTGATTCACGCCGGTATTCTTTCCCGTTCTTGAAAACGATTGTTGTCGGAATCCCGCGAATCCCAAGCTCACTCGCGAGCGCTTGGTTTTTCTCGGTGTCGACCTTGACGAAGACAGCATCGCGCAAACTTTTCGAAGCCGCTTCAAACTGCGGAGCGTAGGACCGGCAAGGGCCACACCAGCTTGCCCAAAAATCTACAATGACGGGTCGATCTGCTTTTGCGAGGAGCTTCTTTAAACCTGCAGCTGAAACTTCGCTTACTAAGCTATGCATCGGAAGATCTTTGCCGCATTTCCCGCAAGTTGGAACCTTCGCGAGGGCACGATCTGTATCGACGCGATTGATGGATTCGCACGAAGCACAAACTGAGTATGTGTTCGACATTTTGTGACCCCTCCGTCGAGTTCACGTTTCTCGAAAGCATACCGATAGCAGCTTAATTTGTCGTCGGATTTGGAAGAATCTTCCCGAGTTCTTTACGGCTCCAAAAGGAAGTCGATGATCGTTGACGCTAGTTTGTCCGAGGCACTGAACCTCAAGGTCGCTAAAGGAGTAACAATGGCTACAAACGAAAAACTCGAGAACGATCCGAAAGCAAATCCCCAGGGAAACGCGATCAAAGATCCTGAGGAGTGGGTCACGAAAGATGAGCCGATGACGGGTGCACAAGCGAGCTATCTCAAAACATTGAGCGAAGAAGCTGGTGCAGAGTTCAACGCCGACCTCACGAAAGCGGAAGCATCAGAAAGAATCGATGAGCTTCAACGTCAAACCGGCCGCGGACAAAATCAATAAATCCGTCTCGCCTTCTTTCAACTGTCGCGCCTCCGGAACGTTCTTCGGGGCGCGACAGTTACTATTACCGATAGTTGTTCTTCCTTTGCGCCAAGGCGAGGCGACCAAAGTCTCAGTTTGAGACTCCAACTAAACAATCTGAGACGATAACTGTTCCACGGAACAAAAAAGGGTCCATAAATAGGTCCAGTTCACTCCCTAAAATCCCGAAAAGTAATGAAGATCTCAAGGGATGGAGAGTGAAACGTGAAAACCAAGACACCAAGAAATCAGCACTTGAGACGATCGTTTTCGCTCCGCTCAGAGCAGGGTTTCTCACTTGTGGGCGTCCTTGTTGCTGCCGCAATCACCGGTATTATTGCGATGGTACTTGCGGAACTCTTCGCAACCAATATGAAGCTCGTGAGCGGTATCGCTAAATCTTACGAGGGCGAAGCGCTCCACAATGAAATTCGATCACTTCTTGGCGACCATCGATCTTGCCGAGCGAGCTTGTCAGGTCAAGCGGACAACGCTTCAATCACGCAGCTCCTTCGCGTTCCAGATGCGGGCGCACCCTTTGTCGAATATCAGACCGGTCAAACCTACGGCGGTAAAGACGAAGTACGCCTCGAAAGTATGCGCCTCGTGAACCGATCCAATGTTTACGCAATCCCCGGCGGAGGCCAGAGCGCGCAGATCACGTTGCGCATTGGTTACGCGAAAATGGGTCAGAACTTAGGTGCTCAGCAGTTCTCGAGAACTGTTAACCTCTTTGCAAAATTCAGCGCCTCTAACGTGATTCAAGAATGTATTGCGAAAGCGTTGATGACCGACGGCATATGGCGCGTAACTCCGGCGTCGGGATTTACACCGAGTTGGGATGTCTTCTATTCCGAAGGTCGCGTGGGCATCGGAACGGATCAGCCGCAAGCGCGCCTCCATATGGTTAAGACCGCAGGTGCCCCTGAAGAGGCTTTTAAGTTTGAACAACCAGGTTCACCTGCATTCACAACGTTCTCGTGGATGCGTACGGGGAACATGTTCCTCGGCACAAACGAGTTTGGTGATACTCCACTCCCTACTTCGTTCGAAACCTCGGCCGCGCCTTCAATGGTCGTCAACGGGGGAACCATCACAGTCCGTGGATCGCAAGTCGCAGCTGCCAGCATGCCGCTCATGCTTTTGCAGGCCGAGCCAGCTCCCGGCATGGGCGGAGGCGCCATCTATCGATTCGGCCGCGGTGGAGTCCTACGCCTTGCAGCTTCTCCAGCTTTCTACGATTGGGCACGGCCCGTTCCTGGAAATCCCTTCGCTCTTCCTGGCGGAATGTACGCCGTAACCTCTGATGACTATCCGGTCACGGCTGGCGGCCTTCAAATCGGTGGTGGATCAATCGCCGTTTGGGGTTCGCCTGATGCGGGCGTCATCGCACCGCTATTACAAATGGCTGCGCCAATCTCGTCGGGTGGCGCTCTCTATCGTTTTGGTCGCCAGGGTCACGTCTTTCTAGAATCAAGCAACACGCGCCTCGACGTTAAACAGCAAGGTACCGACACGCGCACGATCATCGTTCCGTCACAAGTTACGACTCCACAGATCGTCGTGACTACGGCAACTCTGACTCCCCAAACGACTTTGCCTCCGGCAGCTGGCGCTGGTCCTGGTTGGATCCTTTCGCCAAACATTCGCACGAGTAACTTCCAAGTGACTGGATCTCCGGGAACAACGAGCCTCGGAGGACCAACTACCATCGGCGGTCCGCTTCAAGTTAACAACACGATCAACTCGACCGGCAACATCACGACTCAAGGTCAAGTTTTTGCGGCCTCTGATCGTCGCTTCAAAACAGATATTGCCCCTGTAACATCAGCTCTTGATGAGATTCTCAAGCTTCAAGGTGTCCGCTTCAAATGGCGTGAATCAAAACGCACTGACATGGGCGTCATCGCTCAAGATGTTGAAAAAGTTTTCCCGGAACTCGTGGCTAAGCAGACAAAGCCGTCTGAAAAGAAGGGTGAAGCTGATACCGACTTCCTCACCGTCTCTTACAATGGTTTGATTGCGGCCGTGATCGAAGCTTTGCGTGATTTGAAAAATTGGCTCTTGAATCACGATCAGAAGATTGCAGAACTTGAAGCAAAGAACGACGAACTCTCAAAGCAAGTTCAGATGCTCAACGAGCGTCTGATGAAACTCGAAGAAGATCGCAGAAAACCCGCGAGCGAAGACCCTTAAGCGTTCTAAAACGAAAGGAGAGTTTACAAGCTCTCCTTTCTTCACTTCATTGAGTGAATTCCGAACATATTTCCTTCCGTATCAATACCTAAAGTAATGAATCCGTAAGGCCCAATATTCATCTTAGGTTTGAACACTTTGCCGCCCGCCGCGGCGATTCGCTTTTCTTCAATGGCGCAATCATCGCTCTTGAAGTAAATGAGCACGCTGTTACCACCGGCTTTGAAGCCAGGCATATGCGCGAGCACACCACCCGAGCCGTGTGAAGTCATGTCACCGGCAAAAGCTTGCATTTGAATCTCAGGCCCGCTCGCCATAGCTTCGGTCTTCGTTTCAAATACCGTCTCGTAAAACTTCGCCGCCCTCGCCATGTCATCGACGTAGATTTCAAACCAGCCAATTGGATTCACTTTCATCGAGACTCCCTTCTCAGTACGATGGATCCATTAGCGTCACTAAAGTTTTGAAGATCATCAAGACGAACCGGGCCAACGCCATTCACGGAGGAACGAAAATGAAAATGAAGGGAAGCTGTCACTGCCAGAAAGTCCGGTTTGAAGCGGAAGGCGAAACAGCGGACGCGATCGTCTGCAATTGTTCGATTTGTCAGCGAAAAGGAAGCATCTTGGCTTTCGTCCCGGCCGATAAATTCCAACTTCTCTCGGGGCAGGAGAATCTCACGGACTACCAGTTCGGGAAGAAGACGATTCATCACTACTTCTGCTCGACTTGCGGTGTGACGTCATTTGCATCGGGCAGTACGCCTGATGGAACCCAGATGCGAGCGATCAACCTTCGCTGTGTTGAAGGCATCGATCTCGATCAGCTAAACCCGCACAAAGTCGATGGACGAAGCTTCTGATCCGCTGGAACGAAGACTAGTCACGTTGCGAGAGACTCCTCGTTCGGTATCATGAAAGAACGAAGGAGATTCCATGCAGCAGACAAAAATTTCCAAATCTATGTTCTACGTTGGCTCGTTCCTCGCAGCAGCCGTTATGGCCATTACCACTGGCTGCGCATCGGGTGGATATAAGCTGACTCGCGAATATGCCGGGTTCGTTAACCAACAGCACATTATCATTCGGATTCTCTTGTATCTGATCACCGGCGTGATCTTCGCCGTCACGATGCTTGTCGACTTGGTTTACAACAACACAATGGATTTCTGGGAAGGCCGCGTCTCTCAGGGAACGTTTGAGTTCAACAAAGATGGCAAGACGTTTGTCGCTAATCACGAAATTTTGCCCGGTAATCTCAAGCGCTCAACGATCGACGTGAAGAATAAAGAAAATCAACTTCTCCAAAAAGTTGTCATCCAACAACTGGCATCGGGTGAAATCGAAGTTCTTGTCGACGGAACAACCCGCGCGCGAGTTCGCGACATCCTCTCGCTTCCGATCGCGTCGATGTTCAACAGCGAAGGTCGACTGATCGAAGAGAAAGTTCTTCTTTTTGACGTCCCGATGAAAACCATTGCAGCTAAGTGATTGGACAGTGAGAGTCTCCGCTCAGCGCGGAGACTCTTTTAAATTTTTTCTGCTTTCAGATTTCTTGCGAACGTAAATAGTCTTCATGACCTGCGCAATGACCTGACCTGCTTCATCGACAACTTCCACGGGCAGATCGAAGATGTATTTCTCGCCGCCTGCACATCTCTCATGAATGACATTCAAAAGAGCTTCACTGATTCGGAACTCAGCAAAGAGCGCCGTTTGACCTGGCCGCTTGAAATCGATTGATGCAGCCTTATCCCATACGATGTAGCCGGGCCCTAAATTGTTGATGATCATCAACATGAAGAAAGGATCGGTCATGGAGTAGATCGATCCACCAAACTGCGTACCGACGTAATTGGTGTTGTACCAACGACGCTTCAACGTGACTTTGATGTAGCGGTAGTCAGGCGTGGCAATTAAAACCTTGATCCCAGCGCCGAGATAGGGAGGCCAAAAATTCGCAAGAACTCGCACAAGCCAAGCTGGTACGCGGCTTGAGAGTTTTCGAAGTAGGTGTGCTGCCATTTGCTACCCATCCATCTTTGAGTTCGGTTGAGAGTTTGGTCTAGAGTTAGCTAAGAGTTCCGCTCAAAACTGAGCCAAACCGCGTCGCGACCGCTCGCCCTATGGCTCTATTCCCTCATTAGTTTACGATTCCGTGTTCGTAAGCAAGAAATCTGCGAGCCAGTTTGCGGAACACTTGGGAGTTCTGCTAATCTCCGAGGCATGTTTCTTCTGGTCTTCCTCACCAGTTTCATCACTATGGAATTCATTGCTTGGTCGCTGCACAAGTACGTCATGCACGGCTTTTTGTGGGAAGTTCATCGTGATCATCATGAACCGCACTCTAAGCGAATGGAAAGAAACGACGCCTTTGCCCTCGTCTTCGCAATCCCCAGCTTTTTGATGATTCTCTTCGGCGGGCTTATCGACAAGCCTCTGTTGGCGGCGACTGGCTACGGAGTCATGGCCTACGGCTTCACTTACTTCCTCGTTCATGAAGTGATCATCCACCGCCGCTTCAAGTTCTTCCGTGGACGTGGACGTTACCTTCGCGGCTTGATCATCGCTCATCGTCACCATCACGTCGTCCGCACCAAAGAAGGCTCAAAGAACTTCGGAATGTTGGTGGTTCATCCCCGTTATTTCTCGTCCAACGTTCAGCGCGCGCCCGGCGCTAACCGGTAAAATTCTCAGAGAGATTCTCGCGAATAAACCTGATGGGTGTACACCGTCTCGAAGCCAAGCTTTGTGCAGATGGGTGCCGCCGTGTGAGTCTTTGCGTGAATTAAAAGGTTGTTGTGCCCAAGTGATTTAGCAACGTTCGCTCGGTGCGAAAGAAGCGATTTGTAGAGACCTCTTCCACGATACTTCGGATGAACTGTGCCGGATGCGAGATACGCTCCACTTGCGATGATGACCAAACCACCTGTCGCAACTGGTTGGTGATTAAAAAATCCGATGAAGCAACGAAACCGCCTTTGCGGATCTTTCAAGCTAGCCGCCACACCCGTGCTGAATTCGTCCTTCATCTCTGGGGGCATCTCCCAACAACTCATGAAGGTGTCGACGTAAAGATCGAGTTGCGCGAGGGTGACTTCTTCAACTCGCAGCATCTCCGCCCCAGCGTTGATGGCCTTGTCACACGATGAAATCATCGCACTTGCTTCGTAAAGAAGCTTCAGACCTCTCGCTTCCAAACTCCCGGAAAGATCCACGGGTCGCGTAAGAGGCGTGACGACCCATCTGTATGCTACGCCCATGCTCTCGTAGAAATCGCAGACTTCAGAAACCTTTTCCGCCACTTTACTCTTGTCGAGGACCGAGCGATAAACCGCATTCGCGGCAGAGCCTTTACCACCGGGCGTGATCAGCTGGGCCCAATCGTCGCGAACGATCATGCGGCTTTGCGGATGGCCGTCATTGCATTCGATGTTGGCTTGCTCAAGGAGTCGTACTTTTTCGTCGTGATTCATTTCTCTCACTCCTATGACGGAAGTGGCTCCGAAGGAGTTGGTTCAGGCTTTGGATTTGTGAGGCTGCTTCCAACCGATGCCGAAATCACGCTTACGACCGCCAACCCTTGTAGCCAAGTGAGCTTTTCACCAAGGAAGCTGAACGCCACCATGGCGCCGATCGCGGGCTCAAGGCTCATGAGCAAACTAAAATATTTTTCTGGGAGTTGCCGGAGTGCGAACATCTCTAACGAATAAGGAATAGCGCTCGAGAGCAAACCCACACAGAGGGCGACAAAGAGCAAAGATCCGGAGCCGAACAAAGCGCTCGTCTCGTGGAGTCCAAACGGCGCGATCGCTAAAAACGCGGTCAAAGTTCCTAGCGCGGTCACGGCACCGGCAGGTGTGGAGCGTCCCGCGCGTTTACCGAGGATGATGTAAAGAGCCCACGCGGCCGCTGCGCCAAGAGCAAAGAAAACACCCGCAATATCGATTTTTCCGGCAAGCGAACCCAACGAGTGAATCGGCAAGATCAACACGATTCCGAGTGCCGCGAGGAATGCCCAGAGAAGATCCACCGCTTTCTTTGAGTACAAGAGCGCCACCGTGAGGGGTCCCGTGAACTCAATTGCGATGGCGAGTCCGATTGGAAGCCGCGCAATCGCGAGGTAAAAGAGAAGGTTCATGAAGCCGAGGCAAATTCCGTAAAAAAGAATCGCCTTCTTTTCTTTCATTGATAGCCGGAATCTCCAAGGCCGCCAGAAAGTACAAAGGATCAAGGCTCCCAAGCCTAATCGTGCAACTGTCACGCCGCTCGGACCAGCCGTTTCAAAGAGTGTTTTAGCTAGCGATGCTCCAAGCGTAAGCGAGAGCATGGACATCAGAACGAGAAGAATAGAACCCGTGCGGGAGAGAAAGAAAGTCTTCACCTTTTTAAAGTACTCGGCTCGGCGCGAGGACGCAATGGACGTGGAAGAATCCTTCTTATGAGCTTGGCTTCCTTAAGCCGCTCGGGCTAAGACGATCGTATGCGAGATTCATTTCTTTTCGTGCATTCTTGGATGCGCTGGATTGTTCTTCTCTCGACGTTGTTTCTGACCATTCGTTTCGTCATGAATTGGCGAAAAGGAATCATATGGAGTGGTCGTGACTCTTTTTTCTCATGGGCCTTCGAGCAAGCGCTCGGTTACCAGATTCTTTTTGGGCTAACGCTCCTGCTTGCGAACAATCCACTCGTCGTCACCGTAGTTCGAAATGGCATGAGCGCTTTGAGCGATCCGATGTTGCTTTTCTTCACGTTGATTCATCCCGTAGCGATGATTCTCGCGATGGTGATTTTCCAGGTGGGGAAGAACAAAACAAAGAGCGCTTCGATCGAAAAACGCCAACGGCTGATGGCATTCACCTTTATCGCAACGACTCTGTTGATTCTCGCGGCGATTCCTTGGCCCATCTTCTCCTACGGTCGCGCACTCTTCAGGCTGGGGCTGTAGGATGCAAAAGATCAACGCGGAAAAAGCCATGATTGCGTACTTGCGACAACTCGGAAGACTTGAGGGTCTTTCGCTCCTCTTTCTGCTTCTGGTCGCGATGCCTATTCGCGCTGTCCTCAAAGATCCGAGTTGGGTCAAGATCACCGGAACAGTTCACGGCTTTCTTTTCTTGATGTTTGTCTTCACGGTGACGAGCGTAGGGCTTGAACTTCGCTGGCCCGTCAGACGCGTCATCATGGGGTGGATCCTCTCGAGCGTTCCGTTTGGAACTTTTTGGTTCGAGCGTGGCCTTAACGAGAATACCTCTTCGAAAGCCGATGACACGACCCCATGAGAACTAAAGAGATTAAGATGTCGCCGTTTGCGACGAAAGTGATCGCGCTCGTCAAAAAGATTCCTCGAGGGAAAGTTGCGAGCTACGGACAAATCGCGCGCCTAGCAGGCAAGCCCCACGGTGCACGTGGTGTTGGTTGGATCCTTCATGCGTGCGCGGAAAGTCATTCTCTCCCCTGGCAGAGAGTTCTCAACTCCCAGGGGAAAATTTCGTTTCCGGTAAAAGCCAAAGAGCACGCCGAACAAAAGCGGTTGCTCAAAAAAGAAGGCGTAACATTCATCAGCCATTCGCAAGTGGATCTCGAGACCCATCTTTGGGAAAAGGACGTTAAGCCTTCTCGCCCGAAGCGCAATCAACCGCGCATGTTCAACTAAAACCATTTCAGAAGATCAAAGCTCATTTGGTAGAGGTGTTCGCTCGGCGCTGGGACGGAAAGGGCTTGTCGCTCAGCTTTAACTGGCACACTTGTGTGCGGATTGATTGGATTTTTCACATAGCTAACTGCTCGTTGAGAACTGGAATTCTTAGAGTTCCAGTCCTGATCGCCTGGTGAAATTGGAATCTCACCCGCACGCAAGTGGGCCAGTTAGTTATTCGAGGGCAGCACCCGCCCCCACCGCCTCCGGCGTTTTCGTAGTCTTCGTGTTTCCGTGGTAAACCGTCTTTGTGTTTACGAATTCACGGATGCCGAAAGATGAAAGCTCGCGGCCGTAGCCTGATTCCTTGATTCCGCCAAACGGAAGCCGAACATCGGATTTCACGAATGCATTGATGAACACACTTCCCGCTTCGATCTCGCGAGAGAGCCGATCGGCCTTGGCCTTGTCTTTTGTAAATAGCGCCGCACCCAATCCGAATGGCGAGCTGTTTGCCAAGCGAATTGCGTCTTTCTCATCTTCAGCCTCGATGATTGCAGCAACTGGCCCAAAGATCTCCTCATCGAAAGCTACCATTCCTGGCTTCACGCCTCCTAATACGGTGGCTGGATAATATGCGCCGGGACCGGAGGGAATTTTACCTCCCACTAAAAGTTTTGCGCCTTGGGAGATCGACTTCTCTACTTGCTTGTGAACATCGTCGCGCAGATCGACGCGAGCCATTGGTCCCATATCGGAAGTCGGCTCATTTGGATTTCCGAAACGGATTTTTTTGAACTTCTCAACGTACCGGCGCTCGAATTCCTCGCGCAGCTCGCGAACGACGATAAAGCGCTTGGCGGCGATACAGCTTTGCCCAGCGTTGATCAAGCGGCTCTGCACGCATGTATCAACTGCAAGATCGAGGTCGGCATCAACGAGGACGACGTATGCATCGCTTCCTCCGAGTTCGAGAACCGTCTTCTTCAAGACGGAACCCGCGGCTGTCGCGACGGATTTTCCGGCGGGAGTGCTTCCTGTCAAAGTTACCGCCTTGATGACCGGATTGCGGATCACTTTCTCGACGCTACTCCCGGGAACGAGAATGGTCGTGAATAGTCCTTTCGGGAAACCAGCTTGAAGGAAGATGTCTTCGATTGCGAGCGCGCAACCCGAAACATTTGATGCATGTTTTAGTATTCCAGCGTTTCCGGCCATTAATGCCGGAGCAGCGAAGCGGAACACTTGCCAGAATGGAAAGTTCCACGGCATCACCGCCAAGACGACGCCGAGGGGATCGAAAGCTACGTAGCTCTCCTTTGCGTCGCTTTCCACCGTCTGCGAACTCAAGAACTTATCTGCGTTGTCGGCATAGAAGTCGCAGCAGCTAGCGCATTTTTCGACTTCGGCTGCACCGTCACGCAGGATTTTTCCCATTTCATCGGCCATGAGCTGAGCAAGCTCATTCTTCCTTTCGCGCATCACTCGCGCGGCGTTCTTCATGAGCTTAGAGCGTTCGGCGAACTGAGTTTTCCGCCAGGCTTGGAAGGCTTGGTCCGCTTCTTTGAGCAAAATCGCGACGCGCTCATCGCTGAAGGGTTGGTAGTCGCGGATTTTTTGGCCGGTGTGGGGGTTGATGCTTTCCATGAACTGGCACACTCCTCTGCGGATAAAAGTTCCATATCAGAAGGCAAATCGCCCGAAAACTTCGAGAATCTTACAATTCTGATGGATTTCCACAAGGCAATTACAGATAAGAATCCGCAACGAAGTGTGCCAGTTAGGGGACCCGGAAGATGGAAGATCAACGCCTCATCGACGTCGAGACAAAATTAGCCCATCAAGAGTTCGCAATCGAGGAACTCCAGCAAGTGATCTATGAACAACAAGTAGCGATCGAAAAGCTGGAAAAGACATTAAAGAAGTTGAACGAACGCCTCGAAGGCGCATTCGGCACGCAGATCGGTCCTGGCAACGAAAAGCCGCCTCACTGGTGATTTAGCGTCTCGAGGCAAGCATCGCTCACGACTTGCTTGTCAGCCATCCAATAAGCTCGCGATCGAAGAGTTCACTTTCCTCAAGTTGAGGCGTGTGACTGCTCTCCTCGAAAACTCGCACGGTAAGATCGTGAAAATGAGGGCGCACTCGGGCCCAGCTAGAGTACGGCGCAACAGAGTAATCAAAACGCCCAAGCGCCAGAAACACGGGAACTTTCATCTGCGCGAGTCCCTTCGTCACATCTATTTTCTTGAATGCATGACCCCAGAGATAATCCAGTGCAGGCATATTGTTATACACGTCCTGCCAAAGGGGAGATGCATCGTAGTTCCAATCCTTCCACATCCTCGCGCCGAGCCGGAGACAGAGGGAAATAAATTTCTTCTCGGGAGTACGCTCGATATCGGAAGCAAGTCGAGAGATCTCGCGATGAAATTTTTCTTTCCGTTCTGGACAGACGGCTTCCTGCCAATATTGTTCCGCAAGATGCATGTCCGCATCTGCGTGACTCGGTCCCGTTGCGATCATCACCACATGGGAAGCATTTGATGGATACCGCTTGGCATACTCTAGGGCCATGTATCCATGACCCGAATGTCCGACTATAACCGGACGTTGAATTCCGAGATGTTGGCGAATGCGCTCGACATCTTCGAGAATCACCTCAAGCCGGTGATCGTCAGGTTTTGCATTCGCGGGAGCAGGAACGAAGCCGCGGTGATCGATGAAAATAAGCTGAACCTTTGTTCGTAGATTTTGCGAGAAAGTTCTCGGATAGTAGATGGAGCTTCCTATCACGAGCAGAGGCTGCCCTTCTCCTTCGATCGAATAACCAAGTTTGTACCTGTCAGAATCGATTGCGCCGCGTTTTGGTTCCACTGATGTCTCCGACACTTGATTGAGAGTCTAACCAGATCCTCTCTTGCTTTCGACATGTTTTTCGAGGCGTGCTCGAGCGCGATTGTGATTGACCGCGAAAATTGCGAGATGAAGCCGCAACCGCTCTTTGCGTTTGGAGATGCACCACGACTTTCGCGCCAGTCGACTCATCCGCGCTCGCTGTTTGGCTAAGACATGATTGATGGAAAAGAGTGGGTCTTTTCCCTTCTTCAGCTCATCGAATCCGTGATCGCGTGCAGGACGAGCTTTATGCGTGCGGTGTGTGGCTTGCGGAAAAGCGCTCGTAATTTCGGACGGGTAATGTGGATGGTCATCCGACTCAATGACTGCTCTCTCCTCGATGAATGACTTCAGTTGCGAAAATAGCTTCCGTCGGCCGGCAGCTCTTCGATCTAGACGTCTACCGTATTTCTTGAGCGATTTCTCTGCATTGCGTCCGCTCGCCGGAATCTCGGAAATTTCAAAGCCCAAGATGCGATGACTGTGCTTCTCGGCAACCATCAAAATAGAAAGTGGCTTGAGCTTGGTGGACTCAGCTGTTTCCTGTTCGTCGAATTGAACTTGCGCAACTTTCGGTAGGTTTTGATTCATCTCTTCGAGTTCACGTTCGGCATTTACTCCGAGGAAGACAAACTTTCTGACGACCGTTGTGCGACTGAGTCCGAGGGTGCGGGCGATGCCCCTGAGCGAGCAGCCTTCGATGTAGGCTTTCTCGACTCGATGATTCATCGTGCGTTTCTTTTGGCGGTAACAAAGCGAGAGGGTCGCGTGCGAGAATCCGCGTTCGCAACTTCTGCAATGGAAGCGTTGGATCACGCGACCGTCGGAGCGTCGGCGGAAATAACCGTCACGCAGAATCTTCCGTGGGCCGGACGTGGAATCGTTTCTTGATGAGCAGTGTGGGCAGCTGGGGTGCATGGGTGGGGGATTGAGCAAGTATAAGGCCAGCTTCCCTACTGGGTCACTTGCCTGCGGCTACTCCATGTCTCTTCACTGGTGAATGCCGCTCCCAAACACAAAATCTCAAGAATTTGACGATCCGCTCCTCGTAGAAGATGATTTTATCCGCAACCAAGTGGCCCAGTTGGAGGAATGGATGAGATTTCTTAAATCAGTTTCGCTTACCGCCGCCACCATCGCCAGCTCAGTCACTGCTGGTGCCGAGAGTCGTCCGGCTGATATCGTCGATGTTAAATCTGTCGATGATTCCATTCTCGTGAACATGATGTACAACACCGACGAAAATTTTGTCGGAGCGAAGATCGAAGGCTACAGAGCCAACATTTGTTTTCTCACCAGACAAGCGGCGCAAGCGCTGAAGAACGCCCAATCCCGCTTAAAGAAAAGAGCCGAAGAGAAAAACACGAAAATGGTTCTACTTGCGCGTGATTGCTACAGGCCCCGAAAGGCCGTACAGCATTTTGTCCGGTGGGCGAACGATCCTTCTGCAACCGAGAAAAAGGAAACATACTATCCGGAGCTTCCGAAAGACCGACTCATCAAGGATGGATATATTGCTTCGGTTTCCGGACACAGCCGCGCCTCCACCGTCGATATCACGATCGCTGAGCTGCAAGATGACGGAAATTACAAAGAAGTTGATATGGGCACGATCGTGGATTACTTCGGCGAAAAGTCTCACACCGATTCGCGCGCGATTACGAAGGATCAGGCGGCTTCTCGCAAGCTCTTAAAATCGGTATTAGCTCCAGAATTTAAAAACTACTCGAAGGAGTGGTGGCATTACTCGTTAGCGCAAGAGCCGTATCCGAATACGGGTTTTGATTTCGACGTAGTCCCCTAACTGGCACACAATGTTGCGGATACATCGTCCGTAACGCCTTGTACTCGGCGGCGTTTTCAGCAAATTTTTGAATTTTCTGAGGATTCTGCAAGGGTACTAGGACTTTTCATCCGCATCCAAGTGTGCCAGTTGCCAGAAGGCGGAGAGATCCCCCAAAATCCCCGCCGAAACCAGTTCGCGCGGGCTCTCTGCGTACCAGTCGCTCGGCATTGACTTTGAGTAGCTCTTCTCCAGAAACCGATTGTCCATCAGCACGATGATGCCCTTGTCGGTCTCCGAGCGAATCACGCGTCCCGCGGCTTGCACAGCCTTCGCCATCGCGGGGAACGTGTAAGCGTAGTCGAAGCCCGCAGCGTAGTTCTGCTGATAGTAATCGCGTCGCTGCTCTTGCTCGAGATCGAAGTTCGGAAGCGGCGGTCCCACCACGAACGCGCCAATCACCATGTCCCCAGGGTAATCCACACCTTCCGAGAAAACTCCGCCCTGCACCGCAAAGACAACATGCGCGGCGGATCGGTCCGTCAGACGATCCAGCACCGCCTGAATTTCCTCCCGCCTCATCGTGCGCTCTTGCTTCAGCGTTTCAAAGCCCTCGGGCGCGCGGAACTTCCCGCAAACGCGCTCCATAAACTCAAAGCTCGGGAAGAAGACAAGATAGTTCCCACGCTTCAACGAAACGATGCGCTCAATCGCGTCCGCGATTCGCGGAGCATTTCGCTCGCGGTCCGAGTACTTCGAAGAAATTTGCGGAATGATGAGCAGCTTGCGGTGCATTTTCGGAAAAGGAGACACGAACTCCGCCGTTTTTAGCTCCTCAGCCACAAGACCCGTGAGCCGACTGTAATACTCAAATGGCTTGAGTGTCGCGGAGAACGCAACGACTTGTGAGTACTCGCGGTAAGCTTCCTTGAGCATCTCGGATGCATCACAACAAGTGATCTTCACCGTCGCAGGATTCGGGTGGTAAGTCGTGAAAAATTCCTTTCGGCCACTGCTTACGAATTCAAGAGCGCCCGTGAATTCCGACCAGTAGAAGCAGAGTCGAAGAACGACATCCCGTGGCTGGATCTCAACTTCAGAATTCAAATAGGAAGACAAAAAAGATTTGAGTTCGAGATCCTGAGTAAGAAAAGCTTCAACGGGAGGCTTGATCCGACTCGGCTTTGTTAGTCCAGCTGGAGCGCAAGTCTTTACGACATCGATGCATTCATCGAGAAGGTCCTGCGCTTCTTTCTGAAATTTCAAAGGAAGATTCTTTAAATCCGTGCGCATCTTCTCAAGCGCAACGGTCGAGAGCGTCGGCGAATAATGATCCATCGCACGCGATGGGAGATTATGAGCCTCATCGATGACTAAATTCGGTTTTCCATCTTGATCAAGTCCACAACTTGCTAGGCGTCCGAACCCGGACTTCGGAGCAAAAACATAGTTGTAATCACAAATAGCAACGTCGGCTTCTTGAGCAGCATCGAGCTGAAGCTCAAAAGGACAAACCTGATACTCCTCCCCGAGATTGCGGAAAACTTTTTTCGTGAGGCTGCGCTTTTTTGAAAGCTGCTCGAGAATCTTGTTCTCCGCAACCTTCGTATAATGATCTTTTGCATACTCGCAGTAATCGGGATTGCAGAGCGGTTCGTTTTTAAAACAGATCTTGCTCTTCGCCGTAATTGTCAGCGCCTTAATGTTGGCACCAGTTTCCTGCAGACGATCGACAGCATCTTCCGCAACGCTGTGCTGACTGTTCTTCGGAGTGATGTAGACAACACGCTGGCCGCGTCCTAGCGCCTCGCGCAGTGTGGGATAGAGAACGCCAACCGTTTTTCCTAAGCCCGTTGGAGCTTGGACCATCATAGGTTTCTTTTCGCTCATCCCCTCTTCAATTGTTCGGATGAGCTCCACCTGCCCAGAGCGCGGCTTGTTGAATGGAAACTGAAGCGAAGCTGAAGCTTTTCTGCGGCGCTTGGCTCTTTTTTCCGCAAGCTTTGCTTCCTGAACCAGTTCATCGAGACGACGATCCAGCCACTGCTCATACTCCAAGATGTTGAGCTCAAGATTGAGTTCCATTGTTTCACCGTTTCGGGTGGAGACGAGGAGCAGTGTCAACGCAGGGTTCTTGCGATGATTGAGCCAATGGAAATAACCATAGGTGAGGAGTTGAAGGCAGTAAGGATGCTCGTAGCGTCCTTCTTTCAATCGTCTTGAGAGTTCGTAGATATTGAAGCTCGTTTTAATTTCTTCAATGCGGGGGTGAAGTTCGTTGAAGAAGCCGTCCATCCTTCCGGAGACTTCGAACTGATATCCACCTCTGGAGAATGAAGAAGTCGTGACCACTTCCGCTTGATAGTTGGGATTCTCCTTTGCTCGTTCGGCTTGGAACTTTTCGTGAATTTCGATTCCAATTTGCGAACCACGGCCGAAGCCGGAGAAAACATCGATGCTTCCTCTACGCGGAGCCGGTAACGCAAAATCTGTGACACTGACAAAAACTTTCTTCATCAGAAGAAAGCCAATTGGTCGGGTTGTTTGGGCGTAAGCTCAGTGTCGGGGAAAGCTTGAAGGCCGAGCGTGCGGAGATGCTTGACGAGAGCACCGTTTCCACGGTGTTGAACGTAGACTGTTTTGGCTCCGGTTTCTATTACGGTGCGAACGAGATCGTTCCAGTCCGCGTGATCGGACATCACAAAGCCTCTGTCGTATCCGCCCCGGAAGCCGTGAGAGCCTTTTGCCATCCATCCGGATGCAAAGGCAGTTTCGTATCTTCCGCCGAGGACTTGTCCCTGATCCGATCTCAAAAATGACTGAGGAACGAGCAGAAGCTCACCGCGCAGTGACTCCCCTACTCGTAGAGTACTTAAGCAGCGAGTCGACGCGAGGTTTATCCCTTGGGCACGGTAGCAGTCGTTCAACGCTGTCGCGGCCGGGTGGCAGTAAACTTCTTTTGTTGCGTGCGGATGAAGAACACCAAGCACTCGCTGCGCTTTTCCGAGGGAGTACGCAAAGAGTACGCTGTTGACTCCGCGGGCGGCATTAGTGTTCCACCAAGTGTGGATTTGTTTTCCCAGATCGGCGTCTTTTTTCCAAGCGTAGCCGGGAGTGCCGAAAGTGGCTTCGGTTACGAAGACGTCGCATTTCACGGACTCGAATGGCTCGCACGTCGGATCGGGATCGCGCTTGTAGTCGCCGGACGCGACCCAAACTTGGCCGGCATACTCAAGGCGAACTTGAGCTGAGCCGAGAATGTGACCGGCCGGATGAAGCGAGATCTCGACGCCGCCGAGGCGGAGAACTTCGCCGAAGGCGAGGCCGCGGACGGTGATGTTTTTTCCGAGCCGGGTTTTGAGAAGCGAAACACCGCTCGTCGCGCAGTAGTACTGCCGACTTCCGCGGCGGGCGTGATCGCTGTGGGCGTGCGTGACCACCGCGTGGTCCACGGCACCGCTGGGATCGATGTAGAAGTTGCCGGCCCGGCAATAAAGGCCCTTGGGAGTAAGCTCGAGCATAAGTGGTGAGACTTTAGCGGAGAGTTTTGCTCTCAACAACCTAACTGGCTCACTTCGCTGCGGATGACTTACTGACTTACGAGGGGAAATTCCCAAAGAAAATAAAATTCTCGGAAATTGAGGTCGATCTTCCTTCTGAAAATGATTATCCATCCGCAATCAAGTGGGCCAGTTAGGGGATTGCATGGTAAAATCCCCGAAAACCAAGGGGTTAGTTCGATGGAAATGTGGTTGTGGTTTGCTGCAGGGGGCGCCTTCATCGGAGCGATTATTGTCTACGTTGCCTTCATGATCTTCCTGCCGGAATGGGTCGGGATTACCGGCAAGACTGCCATCGAAAATGAAAAGAGCCATCGCAGCGGCGAAATTGCTAAGGACATTGATCTGCTTGAACGGATGCAGGAGCCGGATGGCAAGAAACGCGATCCCTCTTAACTGGCACACTTGCGTGCGGATGCAATTGCGAATTCTCCTAGTTAGATTCCCGAATTTCTTGGAAATTTTGAATTTAAATAGGCTTCTTCCCTTGTGAACTGGCACTCGCATCCGCAGCGAAGTGGGCCAGTTGGGAGACTGAGGACACCATCCCCCCCAGCAACCTCGCCGGCCCCGAGTCCGCGCTTGCGGCCGCGGGCGCCTTGAGCTCCGGCGCGCCGAGCTGCGCGGCCGCGGCCGGCGTCCGCAGCGCCTCGGCGATCCGGCTCATGCGCTCCGCCAGCTCGCTCTTCAGGAGCGATAGCTGAACTTCGTCATCGCCCGCCGCTTCTCCAGCTGGAGCCGGCGCCGTCGCGAGGTGCCGCAGAAAGTGCGCCAGCAACGCAGCGTCGTGCAAGATCAACGGCAGGTCCCCCTGCTTCATGATCGGAATCCGCGACGTAATCGGCGCAGCCGCCAGCCGCAATGCCTGCAGATCGCGATCCACGCGTCGCAGACGCCGCACGATCTCCATCCGCGAAAGTGAAGCCTGCGCCGGCGGCCGCAGCGGTAACTCCCTCAAAACTTGGCTCATCGTCGCGAGCAGATCCGCCAGCGCTTTTCTCACCGTCGCGCGAGTCGACGTAGGCAAAACGTAAGCGCTCACCAGCGCGCCAATTACCGCGCCGATGGCCGTCTCCTCCAGCCGCAAAACCAAGATGTGCAAGCTAAATTGCCCAATCACATCAAACAAGATCGCAATCATCGCGGAGAACAAAGTCGCCGTCCAAAACCCAAAGGCGAGGCGCGCGCCGTAAACACCAAAGAACACGCACGCAATCACCAACGCCCACTCAACACTCTTGTGTCCCGAAAGCACGTAAGCGACCACGAAGCCCGTGGCGAGTCCGCCCGCCGTGCCAACAACCCGCGTGAACGCTCGCTGCAAAGTCTCCCCGCGCGAGGCACCCGCGAAGATAAGAAACGCCGTCAACGAAGCCCAATACCAGCGCTCAGGAGAAATCGCGTAGCCGACCATCGATGCAAGCGCCGTCGCCAACGTCGCCTGAATCGCTTGGCGCGTGGCCGGATGCAGGCTCAAACTCGCTGCGGGAGCACCGCCTGCGTTCGCCACGACTCCTAGGCCCGGCGCAGCCATCTCGATCGCGGCTTCCGATTCCACACCGGCCGCCGCATCTTGACCCCTTGAGCATGTACGTACCGTTTCCAACGCTGCCGTTAAACACTTCGCAAAATCACGTACGCGAGGAGACACAGAATCAAAGCCCGCATCAAAGTTCCCCTGCGAACGGACAACCGATGCTGCTCGCCGAGCAAGCAGACCGAGTTCGTGAAGCGTTTGCACATCCAGCCCACGACCGCGAACCAGTTCCTCACTTCGAACCAAGATCTTGCGGAACGCGAGCTCCTGCTCAAAAAGCGACATCACGATCTTTTCGGCCTTCGCCCTCACCGCATTCGAATCCGATGAATTAAGAAATTGCTCAATCAGCAGACTCGACTCATTCACCCGAACAACCGCTCGGCGGAGATGTAAACGATGCTCCTCAAGCATCGCCTCCGATTGGTCGCCGACTCCTGCGAGTTCTTCAAAAGCCACAGATAACCGATCAAGGACACGCGCAAGTCGAACGTGAAACGAACGCAAATGAAGCATCAACAGTCGCTGCGGACGATCCGCGAAAACCCAAAAGCGAATCGCGTAAGAGATCGCGCACGAGATGAGTAGCGCATTCAGCGCCCAGGGAATCGCTGACGCGTGAATCGGAAAAAACAGCGGCGCGAAGTACGACATGAACGTGATGATCCCGAGCGCGAGCCAACGCAGACCAAACCGTCGTATGTAGACGATGGCGAACGTCACCACGAGAAACGCGATGAGCCGCGCCTCTTGCCAAGGCGAAAGTAGAATCGACAACGTCACCGCTAAGCCGGCTGGAATGGGCAGAATCAACATCGTGATCTGCTGCTGACGGCGAGTCGCATCCGCGATCACGATCGCGCTCATCTGCGCGATGATGACGCCGAAAAAAGCGAGCGTCGGTGGCTGATTGAAATGCGAGACCACGATCGAGATCGCGAAGAAGGATAGAATGACCGAAGTGATTCCGCGAAGCGCGGTACGGAAGTAAGTGTAGCCGGGATCAAACGCGAGGATCGATTCTCGCCAGGTTTCAGCCCAGAACTCGGATCGGGTATTGGTGGCGCGGACCATGAGCACTCCACTCGAAAGTCGTGGAGAGAATAATCAGCGCCACCTCAAAAGACACGCTCTTTCCGAAAAGCTTACAGCTTGCCGGGAGGCGGGAGTACCGGGACGGAATAGCTCTTTTCCGTGCTTGTGAGCGTGTTCAGGAACTCGACGAGATCGCGCTTCTCCTTAGTCGAGAGCTTAAGCGGTCCGATGAGTTTCGAGCGGCTATCGGGACGGTTCGCCTTGCCGCCACGGTTGTAGAATTCAACGACTTCTTCCAAAGTCTTTTCGGAACCGTCGTGCATATAAGGCGCACGCACGGCGATGTCGTGGAGACCCGGCGTCTTGAATGCAAATTGCATCGTCGGAAGCGCAAGATGTGCACCACGTCCTTTGTCGTCGCCTGCTACACCGATGTCGTGGAAGCTGTAGTCAGTGAAAGCCCAACCACTGTGACATTGCGAACAACGAGCCTTACCGTTAAAGACCGCGAAACCACGTTTCGCGCTATCAGAGATGGCGTCTTCTTTTCCTTCGATCCAAGCGTCGAACGAAGTTTTAGGCGACACAAGCCCGCGCTGGTAAGTGCCAAGAGCCTTGAGCACATTGTCGGCTGTTAAACCTTCGCCCGGGTACGCCTTCTCGAATAAGCGCGGGTACTCGGGAATCGTTTTCAAAACTTCCACGACATTATCAACCGTTGTCGCCATGATCTTCGGGCTGTGAATCGGAATTTTGCTGATTGCTTCTAGACTTGTAACTCGACCGTCCCAAGGGAGTCGCGGCGCCCAGGCAAGGTTGTAAACCGTGGGAGTTTTGCGAGCGACGGCTTTGTGTTCAATACCGAGACCCTTGGGCAAGCCATCCGCCCAGCCCATCGATGGGTTGTGGCAAGTCGCGCACGAGATAATTTTGGAAGAAGAAATCCGCGGCTCGAAGAAGAGCATCTTGCCGAGCTCGTCTCGCTCGGGAGTAAAAGGGTTCTCCGCAGGATGAGGAATTTCTTTCGGACGCACATAGTTTGCTTTCAACTCAGCCAAAGCATCACCTTTAGCGAAGACCATGCTCGACACGAGCTGCGCAACCACCAGGACCGAGAGACATACAATGTTTTTCGATCGAGAATTCATTCTTACGTCCTAATCTGTTTTTGTTTCTGTGAGCGCCAACGAGGCTCGGTTCATAAAGCCGTAACCTGCGCTCCGCGCTGGACCCGGCCTACTTACATAGTATCGACAGAGATTCAGCTTACGTTAAGGCCAATGAAGAAAACGTTTTCGCGATGCGAGCGTCGCAAATCGCGATCCCTTCTTTTTGGTCAAGTCTGGGTCATATCTCATTTAGCTTCAGTGCGAAGTTGGTAGAATGAAGGCATGAAACATTTCTCGCTCCGAACCAGGTTGATCGGCATCGTCGTGGCACTTGTCACGATCACGTGCTTACTGGTTTCTGTCGAGACTGTGTTTTTGACCAAGGCCATCGACTTCATCTCGGATTTGAATAAAATGGCGAGCTCGAGCCGTTGGCTCACTTTGGCTAACATCTCGAGTAGCCGTCTATCGCGCCAACTTCTTTCGCTCTACATCGACTACGAGCCTGGCAAACCGCCTCTTGGCGATACGGCGGACGCCGCTGAAAAAGAACTCAGCAATCTAGGATTGCTCCTTGAGAAGTCTCGAAAAGAAGCTGGTGGCCAAGTCGATCAAGAGATCTTCGTAGAGAGAATCGACTCCATCTACAAACGTGTCGTCCCCACTTTCACGCAGACTCTCAATGACATGAAAGCCGGTACGCAAACGCGAGCCGAAATCTGGAATGAGCTCCAAGGAGTCGTGGCAGGTCTCGATGACTTTAACGAGCAGCTCATGCTGGGATTATTGGAAGTGTCGGTCAAATCCGACGAAAACGTTGCGGTAACAGAAAAGTTTGATCGTGTGCTCGATTATGGAACCGCCGCAGCTGCCATCGCGATTTTGATCATCACTTACCTCTCAACCCTTCTCACAGTCCGAATCGTCAAAGAGGTTCAGAACGCTTCGACGAAGATCAAATCAGCCGCGAGCACGATTTCGGAAGCAACTGGCGCCATTGCTCATCGAAGCGAGAGCTTGACGCTGAGAGCAGAACAACAAGTGGTGGCGATTACAGGCTCAGCTTCTGAACTTGCCGAGTTCAACACCGTCATCCATCGGTTGGCTCAGGTGATTCGACACTCCGCAAGCGAAGTGACCGAAGCTCGGGCAAGGGCTGCTCAAGGGCGAGACTCCCTCGTTTCTTTGGCGAGAGCTACGACGGATGCGCAAGAGATCCAAGGTGATGTTGCCGAGATTGAGCGGACGTTTCTCGATATCCAAGACAAGACTAAGATCATCAATGAGATCGTCTTCAAAACACAGATGCTCGCTTTCAACGCGGAGATCGAAGCTGCTCTCGCGGGTCGACATGGACTTGGCTTTTCCGTAATCGCGAAACAAATCGGTCAACTTGCCGATTCCAGCGGTCGTGCCGCGGAAATTATCTCGAAACTCCTTGATAAGAATCTCGAACACATCACGAGAATGCATGATCTCGTACAGAAGCGCTTGAATTTGGTTCAAGAGTCGGCGAGCCGATGCGAAAAGTCGTTCAACGAGATTTACGAATTGATCGGAACGATCGCTCCGAAGATGAAAGAAGTCGAGGCGACTTCGCTGAATCAGCTCGATGGCATTGCAGCCGTCCAAGCCTCTCACTCCAGGATTCAAGCCGCCGCCGCCGAAAACCAAACGTCAGCGGCTCAGGTTTACGAGCTGGCTCCTCGTCTCAGTCGCGAGATTTCCGAAATGCATTCCTGCATGGAAAATCTCGAGTCCCTCCTCGAGGGACGCGACAAACAAGCCTGACTTAATTATTCAACCTCAACTTTGATCTTCATTGTCGGGTGAATCGCGCACTCGACCTCGGTAACGCCCTTGTCTTTGAAATCAATCGCCGAGGAATTCCCAGGCTGTTGAATTTTTAGCTCAAACGCGTTTTTTGGTCCAAGCGAGTAAACGTTGTGAGCAATCGCCTTCTCTTCATTTTTGAAAACGACTCGGTCGCCAGCTTTGACCTTGATGGTCTTTGTCGAGAACTGTTTATCCTTTTGAACCACCGTGTGATCAGCAGCAGAAGCAACCGAAGTTCCAACCATCACCATGGCTCCGAGCGCCATCATCATCATCGTCTGTTTGAAGTCATTTTGTGTTTTCATCTCCGGCTCCTCCCGCAATGCGGTTGCTGATTCAAAAAGTTATCCAACTTGACGTTTTAAAATGTGAACGATGTCGGCAAGCTCGCGAGACTGTTGCATCAATCCATCGGCCGAATCATTGGCTTGCGCTGCGCTCTTACGATGAGCGCCGGTAATCGTTTCGATCTGGCGAACGTTATCTTCAACTCGGCGGAGATTTCCGGACTGTTCATCGATAGCGCCCGCGATCGACTCCATCATTTCATTTACTTGGACGGAGACATCGACTGCACGCTCTAGACCCTGGAAGCATTGGTCAGCCAAACGGCGGCCGCTTTCGATCGAGCTCTCTGTGCGCTGTGCGAGGTTAGCGAGCTGACGTTTCGATTCGGCGACCGAGTTTTGAACTTGCGCGGCGCTGTCGCTGACCAATGCGCTGATTTCCACCGCTGCACGACCACTGCTGGCCGCGAGTAATCCGACTTCCTCAGCAACGACGGAGAAACCCTTGCCATGCTCGCCGGCTCGGCTCGCCTCAACGGACGCATTGAACGAAAGCAAACGAGTCTGCAGCACGATCTCGTTGATGACTTTGGTTTTCTCACCAATATCTCTTATGAGTCGAGAGACGCGCTCCATTTCGCTTGCGTTCGAACGCATGTACTCAATGACGCTATCGTTTGTCTTTTTGATTTCGTCGATCGATCCACGCATCTGATTGACGAATCCTTGACCCGACCGAACGTTGCTCTCGCTGTCGCTTGCCAAACGCGAAGAACGCGTTGAATCTTCAGCCGAACTCGCCAGCGCCTTATTGACCTGTTGCACGAACTCAGACGTTGTTGCCACTGCGTCGATTTGGCGTTCGCAATCATCCGAGAGACTTTTAGATGAATCGGAAAGTTCTTCCGAAGCGGAAGACAAAAGGCCCGAGACTGAAATCAGTCGCTCGATCAAACTGTAAAGAGAGTTGATCACTTGGCGCGCGATGAATCCGACTCCACCGAAACCGAGGATCATCATCAAACAAGCGCAACCAGAGAGGATCAGGATTTGGCGAACGGAAGCTTCACTCAGCGCTGCCATTTTTTTAAGGCGCTGTTCTTCTTCGGCCGTCGCCGCCGTTACTTCTTTACGGATCTCCATCATGATTCCGTTACCGGGACTCGTTTTGAAGATCTGTTCGAACTCCGCGATCTGAATCATTTTCGCGTCGAATTTTCTTCGCGCGAGCATCTCGACAATCGCACCCTGCTCAATCCAATTGGTTTTTAACGTGAGGATTTTCTCAAGGGTCGCGTGAGACCGGGCCGGCAAGAGGGCGCGCGTCTCTTCCGCGAAGATATTGAAGCTCTCTTCGCCTTTGTTATAGGGATCAAGATAGGCTGTATCACCGCCCAACATGTAGCCGCGAATGCCGGTTTCCATGTCGACCATCAAATTAATCAGTTGCCCGTAACGCGAGATGGATAGCTGCGAGACTTGAATTTCTTTGTTAATCGAAACGATGTCGGTGATCTCAAGGTACACAGCCGCAAAAATCCCGAGATTTGCGATTAGGCAAATCGTAGCGGAGAGGTAAATTTTTTTCGCGAAGCCTAACTGACTCATGAACCCTGCATCTTCCGTTCGTTTTACATTCGAGCGAAATAGTCTGGCGCCTCATTTACCAGGTCGGCCTTTCCCAACAAAAACTTCACATTGTCGGGAAAAAACGACAGTGCGACGCTCGAATTGAAAACGTCATAAACAGTGATAGGCACATGGATTTTGCGAAGAACGCGAAAGACTAAAGCGACGCAATGTAGGCCGGAAGGCGCAGAGCGAGTCGGTGACAATCAACTCAGAAACAATTGAGACACAAACAGGTGACGCTTGGCCATCGAAACCAGGCCTTGGGCGCGTTTTCGTGTTCTGAAAAATCGAAGTGCCAAAATCATTAAGAGCGCCAAAAAAAAACGGGGAGCCTTGCTCCCCGTTTCTCAAAATCTGGTCCTAGAGTTACTCAGTGAACCACACTGAGCTTCAAAGCCTTTAGGAGCTTTTTGCGCGACCAGTTCGCTTGAAGAACTTCAGAGTGGCTCCAAGTCAGGTCGCGTGCAGCGGTCATGTAACCGGTATGACGATCCATCTGCTCCGAGAGCGAGCCGTTTGCGTAAGCGTGGTACTGGATGCGCTTCATGAGCTCGTCGCCTTCGTGAAAGTGGGCGCGAGCTTTATCAACATGCCCTTCGTTGATCAGCTCGAGTGCCGCGCGATAATGACCGTTCGCAAAAGCGGCGGTGATCAAAACCCAAGGATTGCCGCCTTGGAAACCCATGCCGTCATATTTGTCTTCAGGATAACGGCCGATGCCTACGCCCGGGATGCCCGCCACCTTGTTAATCGGATAAAGAGCACGGAAGCTTTCAGTCAAAGCTTTCAGCGTCGACTGAACGCGCGCATCGCTAAACGGCATGAGGCCGGTGTGCAGAATCGCGAGAATCGTTTGAGCATCGAGTCCACTGTGTTTGTAATCGAGGCCACCGCTCCAACCGAGGTGCGGAACAAAGACTTGCTTCGACGAATCCCAATGCTTCGCGATTTCGGCATCAAGAGCGTTTGCCTGTGAGCGGTACCACTGTGCCGCCCCACCATCGCCTAAACGGGCCGCGAGCTTTGCGCCTTCGATGAGAGAGCGCTTCTGAGCCATGCGCGTGTAGAAGTGATCGCCGTAAACTTCTTCCCAGATATCACAGTTTTTTGCTGTCCAGTGATGCGAAGTGAATTCCAGATCAGCCTTGATCACCGTGTTTGTCGGAATTGCGCTGTCGTAGAGTTCCGCACGAACGAATTCTTCTTGTCCGTTGTCGAGTAGGTAGTTTGCCAAACGAGTTAGAACTACGGCTCTGAGGGCAGGTCCGTCATTCTGCGGGCGGCACCAATCGCCATTGAAGGCCGAACCATCGTAGTTGAACTTCGGTTCGCCCATTCCACTTTTTGTGGGCGTCATCTGGTTCTGGCGAGAGAAACGCGCAAAGTCGATCAATCGATCTAAGTAAACTTGCGCCTCATCACCTTGGGCGTGCACGTAGAGTTCGAAAACAGTATCCATCGTGAGGGCGGCATCGCGGACCCAGTGGAAGTAATAGTTAGGATGATTACGCTCAGGAGACGCGACCACCACACCTGGAGCAGCATCAGAAGGCGAAACATTGGCCATCAATTTCTGCGCGGAGATAACCTCCTGCTGACTCAGCCATTGATCAAGCGAGGCTACGGCCGCAGGCTTTAATGGAGTTGCTGCGGAACTCGAACCGAATGCGATAGAAGTGTTCAAGCTGATCGCAAGCGCCAGCGCTCCGATCATCTTCGTAGTACTCATCTTCGAAGCGAGTGATTTCCGAGCGAGAAAAGACAAAGTCGCAAACGTAGCCATCGTGGCCCCTCCAACAAATGGATTTAAAGTCTGAATCACTCCGCCGATGCGAGCGCGCCCCAGCTTGCTTCGTCGAGAAGCAGTGGGCAAACGCACCCGTTCCCTTTTCGGTTCGGAAGATCCGAACTCCCCTCATCATCCAAAAACGTTAAGTATGCTTATTTAACTTGTTAGACTTTGATTGAGATTTTTGGAAGTAATTCATTCTCTCTTTAGACAAGCTGCAAAATAAAAGAAAAGGGGCCCATTTAGACCCCAATTCTTTCGATCTCTTTACGATCATGAAGAACGTGTTTACTTCATCGCCCTCGCACTGAACACACTGCATTCAAAGCGCCTTTACCGACGAAGCTGATCAAATTCTCTTTTCGCCGACGAAGCACGAAGAAAGCTCGCGTAGCTCCACGTAAGATCGTAGGCCGAAATCATGAAACCTGTGTCGCGATGATACTGCTCCGAAAAGCTTCCATCTTCGTTGACGTGTAAACGGATTCGCTTCATGAAGCCGTCTGCCTTTTCTTTAAGCGACGCGATGATGAATTCACGCAAACTTTCGTTATTAGCGTCTGCGAGATCAACTCCAGCGCGGATGGAGACTCCGTCTTTCAAACGAGAAAAGAAACGGGCCTGTTCGCGATCCAACACAAATGTGCGTGCGGTCTGAAGGCGAGCGGCAAGCTTGTAGTGAAGTTCAGCGAATGCAGCCGTCGTGAGAACCCAAGGATTACCTCCGAAGTAGTAATCCTCAGAATAACGGCCAATCGCCGTTCCAACTGACGTGTCGCGATTGACTCCGTAGAGGACGCTAAATGTTTGTTCAAGCTTTTCCGCAGTCGCGAGAATGCGGCCATCCGTGATGCTAAGGGGGCCCGTCGACTGTTCAACGGCAAGAGCAGCGAGAATGACGGATGTATCGAGCTCCGTGGGTTTTTGATGGTCAGGCCCAGCATCGGAGTCGAGAGTTGCGAGGTAATGCCCGCGACTTTCACTCCAGTGCTTCATCAATTCCGATTCCAAAGCTTTTGCTTGAACGAGATAGAAGTTCGCCGCACCTGGATCGTTCATCCGGTTCGCGAGTTTCGCGCCTTCCTTCAAAGCTGCAAGCTGTACGGCGCGCGTGAAAAAGTGCTGACCCCAAATTTCTTCCCAGAGATCGATGCACTTCTCTCTCCAATGATGCGCGACGTACTCAAGATCAGTTTTGATCACGGTGTCCGCCGGAATTTTTGCTGAGTACAATTCGCGCTCAACGTAGGCGCGATCCCCTTTCGCCAGCAGGTTCTGCGCAAACCGAGTCAAAACAAGAGCACGTAACGCTGGCCCATCGTTCTGCGGGCGACCCCACGGTTCTGTATTCACGGTACCGTCAACGTTGAATCGCGGTTCACCTAGGTTGTGAGCCGCTTTAGCCTGATTATCACGCGAGTAAGTTACGAACTGCATGAGAGTCGTCAGCGACTCTAGTGACTTCTGCTCCTCGTAAAGTCCGAGAATGGATTGCATGACAAGCGCTCCGTCACGCACCCAGTAATAATAGTAGTTCGGATTCTCTTTTGACGGTGACGCGAGGATGGTACCTGGAACCGCTCCCGCAGGAGAAATGTTCCGATACATGCGTTCCTTGGAAGTAACTGCTTGTGATTCGACCCAGCCGTCGAAATTCGCCGACGAAGCCGATGCCGAAGTTGTCCATGTGCTGAGTGCAAGTGTGCCCGTGCAGAGAGCAGTGAAAAGAGCCTTGAAAGCAAACGAGAAATTCATTCTCATGCCGATTTCCTCCGTGCCATCGACGTCGCCGGGTTCCCTCCACTGCCCTTCGATCCGGTTGGATCATCTCGATTCCTCGTGAATCGGCGGGGCGTGGTCCCGTCGCGCATTTTGTGTGAGCATAAACTCTAAGGATTGAGGGATGGAAGGAAAATGAAAGCCGCATTCGAAACGACTCTCAAATTTCAAGTCAGCATTCGATCATTGTTCTTCGAAGATCGACACCGAATAAGGTGCGACGACCGGCACACTCAAAGACTGGGATTTCCCATGTTCGCTATGGTGGGAGCTATTTAGAAGGTTTCCGCCGAGGCGAGTTTGCAACTCTTGATTGCCACCAAAGCCACTCCATTCGCTATCGAAGCTCAAGCGGAACGAGCCCTGACGCCCGATGCCGAAGCGATAGTTCTCGATGCGTTGGTGACCGAGATTTAACAGAATATAGATTTCTTTTCCAGAACTCGGGTCGCGACGTCTGAGCGAAATGATTTTGCTTTCGTTATCCACATGATTTTCGATATCGCGCGCGAGGCTCGCAAAGTTGAAATGGCTTGAGCGATGCTGCATATAGCGTGACAGCGCTGCAAAGAAGTCCCAGAGATTTTTACCTCGGCCCGACTCCATCATCTGCCAGTCGACCGCGGGATTCGTATAGAACGTTCCCGTTTGCATCATGCGCGCCTGCGGAAGCGAAACGTGGTACGCGCTTGCGAGCATGTTCAGAGCATCGGCCGCTTTCGTTTTGCTAAAGGCATAATACGAGTCGCCCGAAATCAGCGAGGCCGGATACGCCCCCGAAAAGCCGCCGCGCCCGTTAGCGGATTCATCATGCGTGGTGAGATAACGCATCATCGGCACTTCATTCCACGCGAAGATGTTCTTGAGCAGCGCTGAGAACTGATTAAGATCCAAGCTTTCGGTTGGACCCAAGAGGTTGTTTCGCCAAATTTCGAAGAAGTTGCTATCGTTTCGCGTATTAAATCCGTAGCCACCTTTGTCGGAACGATGGAGGAGCGAAGCCGGCGTAAAAAACGCTTCTGCAATCATCAACGCGCGAGGATTGATCTCGCGAACGGCTTGCGTAAGCTCACGTAGAAGCTCTTGTCCTCCGGCCGTTCCGAGGATTCCGTCAGTGTTATCCATGCGCACGCCATCAATTTTGTACTCGCTCATCATGAATTTTACGCTGTCGATCAAATAGCGACGCAAGAAGGGATTAGCGTAGTCATAGCGATACGTATCCCAAGGGCTCAAGGGTCCTACAAAGAGCGCACGACCATCCGCCTTGAACCATTGATCAAGCCCGATGCCCGCAAGAGATCGGTCCCCGGAATTTCCTTTGTAAGGAAAGTGCGAGATCACCGAATCCATCACGACCGCGAGTCCGTTTCGGTGGAACTCATCGATCATCATCTTGAACTCGGAAGGATTGCCGTATCTCGAGTCCGGAGCAAACAATCCGAAGACCTGATACCGAAGATGCCAAGAGTCTCCATCGATGCTCTGGTTAAACGGAAGCATTTCGATGGCGCTGTAGCCTGCTTCCTTTAATCTTCCGACAACGCCCGATTCAGCGATGAAACGATACGTGTCAGCCGTCGTACGAGGTCCAAGCTGACCATTATGAGCGCGAAATTTCGCTACGAGCGAATGGAGCTCAACCTCGCCGATCAGATTAGGTCGCGAGGTCACATCGACGAAGTCAGTTTTTGATTGATAGAGCTTCGGATCACGCAAATCGTAGAAAACCGAGTTCAGGTAAGCTCCACTAGAAAGCTGACCTTCACGCTCGAGGTACTCGCGCGTCGTGAACATCATACTGGTTGGATCAAGAACTTGTTTGCCGTTTAAAAGAATCCGGTAAGGCATTCCGTGTTGGAGACCCGTAATGGTCGCCGAAAAGATGTGCGGCTTTCCCGGCAGAGGGCGCAAGCCATCCATGAAACGAAGTTTCTTACCCCATTCGTTGAACGGTCCTATGACGAAGATTTGACCTTCGTACCCGATGTTATCAACGAGAAGATCTAACTTTGCCTTCAGTACACGACCCGAACCATCACGCTCTACGACCTTCCAGCCGAACTCGCGTTCGTAGTTCGTACCTTTAGGAGAGAGTTCCAAATCCCGGGCGGACTCAAAGATGGCGAGCTCGGAATTAATTTGAAAGGCTACCGCCGGAAGGGCAACAAGGAGGCCAACGAAAAGCAGAAGACTCGCCGTCAAGCGCGTTGCTACTTTCATCAACGTCTTTTGCTCATTGGAAGCTGCCGAAAAACCCATGCTTTGAGAAAATGCAAAACTTAGGCGCAAAGATCTGGCTCAAACGTCTGTTTTAGCGTTTCGCTAAACTTACAGAGATTATTCGAAAAATAAGATAGCCCGGCGATATTTTCGGTTTCATACGGCGCCATCCTAGCTTCGCCGCTGACGATCTTTCTGACAGTGCTGACAAATTTGGACCCGCCGTTTTCGGCGAGATTCCCTTCACTTCCGCTGGAGAATCCGGTCCGTTTGGGCCGGGAGCTCCGACGCTTTTTTCATGGGAATCGAACATCGATTCCCCGTACAAATGAAAGCAGAAGCTGTCTTCATCTCAGGATAGGTGACATCAGGATTTGGAAGAGGACCCTCCGCCCGATCAAGCCACTCCAGTCTTTTATAAATTGCTGGATACCCAAGCGCAGCCCGATAAAGTTCGCGAGCGTTCACATCAGTTTTGCTCCCGACAACGGTCATGTGAACAGGCTGCTCGCGTAATTCGTTCTCCGCGAGAAGCAGTCCTGCGATCAGATAGATGCGATCAAGTGCATCACTTTGCTTTGCGAAAGAAAACGCGGATTGTCCCAACTCATGATAGAGCGGTTTTCCTGTGAGGTGATGTAACGACGCCATTAACCTGGCAAAACTGATATTCTCATCCGCGTTCGGCTTTGGCTTCAGAACGCTTTTTTCCTCAGGAGCTGAAAGAAATCCGCCTGATTTCAAACGAAACGTTTTGTTGATGAAGATCGTAGTTTCTTCCGCGCGTTTTAACCAAACTCGTTCGCCCGTCGCGGCGTAAAGCGCTACGAAAGCACGCGCCATGCTCAAGCTGTCTCCAAGGTACGGTCTTGCATCGTTAACCCCGTGCCTAAAACCTCCGCCCGGGAGAGAGCGGTTTTGCATGATCCATTCAGCCGCCGCTAAAGCTCTCTTCAGAATTTTTTCGTCTCCAGTTACCGAAAAGAGATGCGTAAGCGCTTCGATCATCCATCCGTTCTCCCGGGCGTAGATGTTTTGATCGACCCGCGGAATACCGCGTTTTCGCCGTTCTTTATCACTCAGACCAAAGTACTCTTCGCTATGCTGACCGGGAACAACGTCAGCGTCTTGACTTGTATAGAATGCGCCGCTCGCATCGCTCAGAAAGAGCTCCACATACTCGAAATTTTTTCTCGCCGTCTGGAGATCTCTTTCGTCTTTTAAAAGCGCGTAAGCCTGCGAGTAAATCTGAATCGAGTCGGCTTGATAGCTCATGATCTTTTCGTAGTGAGGCTCATTCCAATTTCCGCTGACCGAGTATTGATAAAGTCCTCCCCAAATGGGATCGACGAGACGCCGTACTGAATCCAGCGTTTGCCGAGCCCTCTTACGGGCAACCTCATTACCTGATGCCGCGAGCTGGAGTTGATCCTCTAAGAAATAGCGGTCTAGATACTTGTGACCTCGCTTCCATCCACCGACCGTCTCGTCATATCGAGAATTGATCGTTGCGCGCAGACTCGCGACGAAGGCATCTGGCTTTTCGGGAGCTGTTGGTCTTTCGTCATCCATCGTTAAAGGCTTCGGGTTTGCCGCAAGTTCGTTTAAGACCTTCGCCATTTCTTCCGGCTTTATGTAGCCCGAGCGCTTCATCAGCTCGTTCCCCTGCGCATCGAAGATAATAGTGGCCGGCCAACCGTAGTCCTCGTATCGACGTGAGAGTTCCGGGTGAGAGTCTTGATCCACCTTTACCGAAACATATTTGGAGTTTAGAACGTCGACGACCTTCGTGTTTTGGTAAGTCGTTTGGTCCATGACGTGGCACCAGTGACACCAAATTGCTTTGAGATCTAGAAGCACGAGCTTTTTATCTGCTTTCGCTTTGGAAAAAGCGTTTTGATCCCAGTCCTGCCAGGCAATCTTAGATCTTGCGCTGCTGAGTTCGCTTGCCGAGACCGGAGAAGCAAAGATGAAAAATAGGAAAGCAGCCTGTCCAAAACCTTGAGCTACGGACATGAACGACCTCACCGAGTTGATTAGCAAACAGGTTTCAAAACGCCTTTTTGAGCGTACTCCGACATCCACTCAACCCAATCAGCAGAATCGATCGCGTCCAAAATCTCCGCAAAGGATTTTTTCTCCTGAACCAACGCCAGGAATTGTGCGCGGTGAGGATCGATCACTTCGACTTCGACGCTGAAGTCTTCCTGCCGATAGACCATGACTAGATTGGGCGACTCCACGGCCGCTTGTCTCGTCTGCTTGAGAAAAAGATGAACCGGATGATCAAAGCGAAAAAGCTGAACGCTAGGCTGCAATTCAAGCCGAACTTGTCCGGCGTCCTCAGCCGCTTTTTCCAAAAGCTCACCGGGATCCCAGTCGACTGAGTTGGCCGCATAGCGAGCGCGGTAAATCGCTCTCTCGAGGAACGCTAGTTCTACGTCCGCACTTGAAACTCGGTCGTCATCGAACTCAACCAGGAATGAAGGTAAGTGATCCCCGGCTCTCGCGATCGTGTAGGAATTCGATGGGCATGAGCGAAGGTAATCAAGAATGAGGCTCTCCCAAAGCTCTGTCCCCATTCTTTCACTCAATACCGGGTAATCGTCTCGCAGACTCTCTTCGAGGCGCAAACGCCAGGCACTCGCGTAGATTTCCATTCTTTCACGTGGCCTTGCATCCAACGGCTTGATCGCGATTGAGCGCAGAAGCTCGCCGGAATCAAAATCATTTCGGGTCACGGCAGCCGTAAACCAAACTTGCAATTGCTTGAGTGAGGGGCGCGGTTCACCGTTTCTCAATCACGGCCTCCTGGATGATTTTGGCCTTCCCAATTTCGCTCAAGAGTTCTTGATGATCGGGAATCGCGGCATCCCACTCGATCATCGTTGATACCGCGCCAAAGCGTTCGACCGATTGTCGATAAAGATTCCAAACATCGCTGCAAACAGGTTGGTCGTGCGTATCAACGAGAACGATTGAACCGTCCGCGTTTTCGGTTCGGGAATGTCCCGCCAGGTGAATCTGCCCGACCCGATCTTTGGGAATCGTTTTAAGAAATTCACCCGCGTCGAAGGCGTGGTTGACCGAATTTACGTAGACGTTGTTCACGTCTAGCAGCAAACCGCAGTCAGCCTTTTCGGAAAGTGCTGCCAGAAAATCAGCTTCGGTCATTTCTGAATGACGAAAGGCGATGTAGCTTGAAACGTTCTCGATTAAGATCCTTCGACCGAGGACGTCCTGAACCTGGAGAATCCTTTCCGCTACGTGATTCAGAACTTCATCCGTATAAGGAATCGGCATGAGATCATGAAGGTTTTGCCCGTCGACGCCGGTCCAACAGCAATGATCAGAAACAATGGACGGCTCAATCCTTCCAACTAGGTCTTTTAATCGCTTCAGATACTCTTGATCCAGCGGATCAGTCGACGCGATCGAGAGCGAGACTCCGTGAAGCGCTATTGGATAACGCTCACGAATTTTTTCGAGCATAAGAATGGGACGACCGCCATCATCCATGTAGTTTTCGGAGATTGCCTCAAACCACGCGACGTCGGTTCGTCCATCCAGAATGTCTCGATAATGGGGAGTGCGCAGACCGAGCCCCATGCCCATATTAGGAAACATTGCTTGTTTCGTCTGCGCGTCCATGGCGAGCTTATTCCTTTTTGCCACCGCAGGCGTTTTTACCAGCGCAAGCGTTCTTATCAGCTTCCTTCTTGCCCGCACATGCGTTCTTCTCTTTAGCTGCGCATGAGTTTTTGTCTTTGCCCTTACAGGAGTTTTTTGCTTTGCAGCTATTTTTATCTCCCGCTTGTTTTTGATCTTCACCGGCTTGTGCGGTCGATGACTTCACCACGGTTCCGGCTGCGATGATGCTCGCGAGGGCTGCTCCGAGAAGAATTTTGCGTTTATCCATGAACGTGCTCCTTTGAAAAGGTGTGTGTCTCTAAAAGAGATTTGTTTAGTTCATCTCCCTTGCAATGGATTACGAGCACCTCACGGAAGTGGTTACACGATCGAAAAAATCTTTTTCCAATTTATGATTCCGTAAATAGATGAAGAGGTTAGCGTGCTTCAGTTCAAGACTTGTCACTTCGAGACGCTGACGTAACATTGAGGAAGTCGCGAAATTCGACATTTTTTGATCGAAGACGTAACCACCCCGACTTACGGAGCGTAACTCTATATGAAGAGCGCGGCGCAAAGCGCCCCCGCTAGCGGCGGGCCCCTCGCAAATCAAAGTGAGCAAGAGCTTCATACATTGATGTCGCTCTCACTCAACGGTGATGCAAAGGCCTACCAAGCACTTCTGGAGAGGATCGCGACCATGATTCGTGGTTACTTGATGAAATCGGCTCGAGCCTCGAGAACTTCGCCCCAACAGGTCGAAGATCTAGTCCAGGACGTGCTCCTCGCTATCCACCAGAAGCGGCACACCTATCGAACAGATATGCCCGTGATGCCGTGGATCTTCACGATTGCCCGGTACAAGCTGATCGATTCCATTCGCGCGCAGGGTCGCACACCGATCGTCTCTTGGCCCGCTGGAGATTCGGACGAATTCGACGCGGCAGCCTCCGTTGACGCGGCTCAAGCTGGCGCAACTGATCGAAGGGATGTCGAGGCGCTTTTGGAAGAGCTCCCAGAAAAACAAAGACAGATTTTAATGCTCGCAAAGGTCGAGGAACTTCCGCTCAACGAGATTAGCAAACGAATGAAGATGTCCCTCTCAGCCGTGAAGGTCACCATCCATCGAGCTATGGCCACGCTTCGCCGTACGCACAACCCAAAGCTGGGAGGGGACAATGAAAACGAATGAGATGATTTCAAAACTCTCCGGCGACTTGAAGCCCGTTGAGAGCGCGGATAGTTCAGGACGTTTCTTTGTTAAGTGGGCTCTCGCTTCTTTGTTAATCGTCACCGCTTGGCTTACGCTTTTGCCAGCTCGACCTGAGCTGACGCGACACTTTTCGCAATTCAGCTACGTTCTTGAGAGCGCCCTCTGGCTTGCGCTCTCCGCGATATCGGCCTTCATCGTCTATCGAGGAAGAATTCCGAGTCTGACAGCTCACAAAGAAATCCGCTGGGCCCAGCTAGCAATCGCCGTCTTGGGAATTTCGCTTATCGCACGCGAGGCGAGTTGGAATCTCGGGACGCAGATGATCGCCGAAATGGATTGGTACCGCGGCCGATGCGGGAGTCTCATCATGGTGATGGCACTGACCTGGTCGGGATTTCTATTCACTTGGGCCCGAAAGGGTGCACCGACTCGACCAATGGCTACCGGTGGTTGGGTTGCGTTTTCGGCCGGATGCTTGGCCTCGTTTGCGATGCAAGTTGTTTGTACTCACGAAAACCCGCTTCATGAAGTGGTGTGGCACGTGGTTCCGGTCGCATTGCTCGCCGTTCTTGGCATGAGTCTAGGCCGTCGATACTTGCGCTGGTAGTTCAGCGTCTCATCCTGAGACGCATTATCTCTTTTGAACGAAGTGACGATAAGCCCTCGGAATCTTGTGAGGGCCACGTATGTTCTTCCACCGACTCGATGAACTCTATTCTCGGCAAGGCTTTGAGCTTTCGCGCAAACGATTGATTCTCTTCAGCGCGATCTCGTCGACCTCTCTCGGCCTCGCTTGCTTTCTACAGATGTACGGCAATCTTGTGGCCGGCGTCTGTGGTTCTTGCGCTTACTTAGTGTAGAGAGAGTCAATTTCTTGATAGGACACGACGGCTCATACGAAGAGAGCTGGTTGAGAGAGATCTTGGGAGGAGCCTCCCTTCATGCCGACACTCGATTCGTCTCTGATATTACGTCGAAGGAATTTCATTCACTCGGGCAAATCCCGGTGCAACACCGGCCTGCCTTCGTAGTTGGAATTGCGACGACGAACTTTCAGGAAGTGATGGCACAATTGCGGCAGACCGTCGGGGGACCTTCGATCCTGAAGCAAGCCAACTTCTTCCTTAAAGTGGAGACTCTGAATCCTGGCCAGGCTCGAGTGACTCTGCTTTCTGAGCTGCAGACCTTTCGAGACGGTAAAGTTTCCTACCAAGACGTCTTCGTTTTCAAGGAAACTGGTTTGGATCGGAACCGAAAGCTCCTTGGAAAAACATTAGCGACTGGCTTGATCCCAGTAGTTGTCGAAGACCTCTCTAAACGTGGTGTGGTGGTGCCACTGCAGCTGTTCAGCAACGAAACAATTCTCAAAGCCGTAGCGAGCTAAAGGAAATGGTTTTCTGCGGACTTTGATGGCGATTGGTGCAGGCCTCATCTACTTCGCTCATCATAAAAAAACCGATTAAGCGTTCACAGAAGACATCATCGCCTCAGGATACCGAAGACCCGCCGCGACCCCTTTGGGTGAGATCCTCGCGATCTCGCTTAAGTCTTCCCTCGTCAACTTAACGTCGAGTGCTTTTAGGTTCTCTTCAAGATAAGCGACTCTCTTTGTTCCGGGGATGGGAACGATGTCTTCTCCTTGCGCTAAGACCCACGCCAACGCGAGCTGCGAAGGTTGACAGTTTTTCTTCTTCGCTAGCGACTCGATGTGAGAGACGAGTTCAAGATTCTTGTTGAAATTCTCACCCTGAAACCGCGGCGAGTGACGTCGATAATCGTCGGATGCGAGGTCAGCAAACTTCTTGATTTGGCCCGTGAGAAAGCCGCGGCCAAGCGGACTGTAAGCTACGAAGCCGATTCCGAGCTCGCGACAAGTTTGCAAAACGCCATCTTCTGGATCGCGTGTCCATAGCGAGTACTCACTTTGCAGAGCCGTAATCGGATGAATTTTGTGAGCCCTGTGTAAAGTCGCGACGCTCGCTTCGGACAATCCGATGTGGCGCACTTTCCCGGCGCGCACTAAATCCGCCATGGCTCCTACAGTCTCCTCAATGGGTGTTTTTGGATCCACTCGGTGGAGATAATAGAGATCAATATGATCTACGCCGAGCCGTTTCAAACTTCCATCGCAGGCTTGTTTGACGTAATCAGGTTTGCCGTTGACGCCTCTTACGGATGGATCCTTGGGATCGCGGACGATGCCAAACTTTGTCGCGAGCACCACGCGCTCGCGATGTCCTTTAATCGCCCTTCCAACGAGTTCTTCGTTAAGGAAAGGGCCATACATGTCGGCCGTGTCGAGAAAGTTCAGTCCAAGATCGAGCGCACGGTGAATGGTTTTAACGGACTCACTTTCGCTTCGAGCGCCGGCGGAACCATAGAAGTCACTCATGCCCATGCAGCCGAGTCCGAGTGCGGAAACTTTCAATCCTGAACGACCCAGTTCTCGTGGTTCCATCTCTCGCTCCTTTGCTGGCGGAGGGTGACACGCCATCTCCCCTGCAGCGACGATAGCGATGCGGAAGTTTCATTGTCAAAAAATCCGCTCGCGCATTTTGGATGAAGCGCGACATCCCTCAATGAGCCATCGATGCACGTTGGTGGAAGTTGGAAACGCTTGTTCCCTTTGCTGTTGTCGCCTAGAGTTGCTCCATCACGATGAGAGGATCTTATGAGCAAAATGAAAGTGAAAGCTGCGGTCGCGTGGAGTGCGAAAGAACCTTTAAAGATCGAGGAAGTCGACCTTGAGGGGCCTAAAAAAGGTGAGGTCCTCGTTCGCATGGTCGCAACTGGTGTTTGCCACACGGATCTCTTCACTCTTTCTGGTGCTGATCCTGAGGGAATTTTTCCTACTATCTTGGGTCACGAAGGCGGCGGCGTCGTCGAAGAGGTCGGTGAAGGCGTAACGACTTTGAAAAAAGGCGATCACGTGATCCCGCTCTACACGGCTGAATGCCGCATGCCGATCAGCCGCTTGA
>SYLX01000113.1 GCA_005808505.1 Bdellovibrionales bacterium
GCGAAAGCTGCGAGGATCCGAAGAACTCTTTTACGACCGCGTTCACGGGTTTCGCGTTCACGAGATCGTGCGGCATCATTGTTTCGACATCTTGCAAGCTCATGCGCTCGCGGATCGCACGCTCCATGCGAACCAAACCGATGCGGTATTGGTTCTCGAGGAGTTCACCGACCGAGCGAACACGGCGATTGCCGAGGTGATCGATATCATCGATCTGCCCACGACCGTTTTTGAGGTCGATGAGAGTCTTAACAGCCGAGAGAATATCTTTATTTGTGAGAGTACGGTGATCGACTGGCGTTTCTTCGAAAGGAATCGAGAAACGGTGGTTGATCTTCAAACGACCGACTTCCGAGAGATCGTAAGTTTCGGGATCGAAGAACAAACGTTTGAAGAATGTCTCAGACGCTTCCGCAGTTGGCGGTTCGCCGGGACGCAAGCGTTTGTAGATCTCGAGGAGCGACTCTTCGCCAGTCGAAACTTTGTCGACGAGCAAAGTATTGCGGAGGTATGGACCGACCGAGAGACCATCGAAGAAGATGAGGCTCAGCTCAGTCAAACCAGCTGCAACGGCGCGGTCGATGATGTCTTTTGTCATTTCGGCGTTTGCATCAGCGATGATTTCACCAGTGGATTCATCGATGAGCGGACGCGCGATCACTTTTCCTTCGAGGTCGTCAGCCGAAACTTCTACCTCGCGGAGTTCGATTTGTTTTACGCGCTTAACGACAGCGCGAGTGATACGGCGACCTTGTTTAACGAGGACTTCGCCGGATTTGGGATCAACGATGTCGACAAGCGCACGTTGGCCCGCCATGCGATCGATGTCGATCTCACGGAAGAACTTATCCTTGCGGATCATGACTTTATCGAGGTCGTAGAAGTACTCGAGAAGCTGCTCGACGTTGTAGCCGAGAGCCTTGAGCAAGATCGTAACCGGGAACTTACGGCGACGATCGATACGAACGTAGATCAAGTCTTTTTGGTCGAATTCGAAATCGAGCCACGAACCACGGTACGGAATTACGCGTGCCGAGTAGATGAGTTTTCCGCTCGCGTTGTTCTTACCACCATCGTGATCGAAGAACACACCAGGCGAACGGTGCAACTGGCTCACAACAACGCGCTCAGTGCCGTTGATGATGAACGAACCGTTGGCGGTCATGAGAGGGATTTCGCCAAGGTAAACTTCTTGTTCTTTTACGTCGCGGATCGAGCGAGCTTCTGTCTGTTCGTCGACGTCAAAGACGATGAGACGAAGAGTGACCTTCACCGGAGCGGCGTAAGTCATTCCACGCTGGCGACATTCATCGACATCGTACTTTGGGGGTTCGAGAGTGTAGCTGACGAACTCGAGGCTCGCGGTATTGTTGAAATCCGTGATCGGGAATACGGAACGGAAAACACCATTGAGACCTGCGTCTCCACGGCGATCCGGATCCACATCCTTCTGCAGGAATGACTCGTAAGAGCTCTTCTGCAGTTCGATGAGATTCGGGATATCGATAACTTGTTTGTTTTTGGCGAAAGTTTTTCGGATGCGGAGGTTAGAGGCCGTGACCGGATTAGTTCCCATTCCCTCTCCTTAAAGTCGGAGCTAATTTTTTATCGTTCCCGAAAGCATCACGCTTTCGGTTTGGTGGTCGTTCGCCATCCTGAACAGCTGACCGAAGCTGGAGAGAGAACCGATCGTCATCCTTTGATCGCGGACACAGATCAGGTCGCTCTTTAATTTGAATTCGAATGTTCCATTCGAATTAGATCGTCGAAACGATCGCTCAAGCCCTAATGGGTTATTGAGCGCTCATTTGAAACGACAAATGCGGAAGGCGACAAGCACGTACTGCATTTTGTACGCCAATTTCGCCTTCCGCTGTAAAATTTCGAAAATACTCTACTATTACTTAATCGTAACTTTCGCGCCAGCTTTTTCGATGACTTCTTTCATCTTGGCAGCTTCTTCTTTCGACACGCCTTCTTTTACTGTCTTGGGCGCGCCTTCAACGAGATCTTTCGCTTCTTTCAAGCCGAGGCCTGTTACAGCGCGAACTTCTTTAATAACGTTGATTTTGTTAGCGCCTGCGTCAGTGAGAACTACGTCGAACGCAGTTTTTTCTTCAGCAGGAGCAGCAGCACCGCCGCCAGCGCCAGGCATAGCAACTGCCATCGGAGCAGCAGCAGAAACGCCCCACTTTTCTTCAAGTGTCTTGATGAGCTCAGCGAGCTCGATTACGGGCATGTTCGAGAGATAATTTACTACGTCGTCTTTAGTGAGAGCCATTGTAACTCCTAATTTCCTTAAAAATTCAAACAGTTAAGATACGAAACGATTAAGCTTGTGCGCCGCCAAGTTTTTCTTGGTGCGCAGCGAGAACGCGAGCGAATCCAGACGGAACAGCGTTGAGCGTACCGACGAATTTCGCCATCGGTTGCTGCAACAGCCCGAGAAGCTGAGCACGCAGAACTTCTTTTGAGGGAAGATTTGCGAGAGCTTTGATGCCGTTGGTATCGAGCGCTTGCCCTTCCATCACACCGACTTTGAGTTGAAGGAGTTCAACATCCTTCGCAAAGTCAGAAAGCGCTTTTGCTGACGCGGGAGCGTCGCCGTAGGCAAAGATGATCGCATTGTTTCCAACGAGCGAGCCCTTGAGGGACTGCGACGCCGGATGATCCATCAGAGCGCGGATAGCGAGCGTGTTACGAACTACTTTCATCTCCGACTCTACGGGGACGAGCTTTTTGCGAAGCGATGTTACTTGCTCCACGCTCATACCTTTGAAGTCGACGAGGAAAGCAGCCTTTGCCCGTCCAAACTTTTCTGACAGGGATGCGATCTCTTCGGCCTTAATAGCACGAGTGATCATAGGCATACCTCCTTTCTACAGATTCCATCCGCCAAGGGCGTGATGGTTTTCGCGAAAAGCCGCGCTTGAACCGGAAGGACCAAGCGGGTCGGGGGATATGCCTATTGCTAAGCTTAACCACGCCGTATCTCGGTAGGCTGGGTGTCCCATTAAGTGAGCAGAGATAAATCTCTGCCCGCACCTACTGTCTCTGATCGCGATGGATAACTATTGAATAACTTAATTAAGCCTGATCAGCAGAAGTCGTTTCGACTTTCACGCCTGGGCCCATCGTCGACGACACCGTGATGCCGCGGAGATAGACACCTTTGGATGCAGCAGGCTTCGCCTTCATAACCGCGCCGATGAAGGCTTGGAAATTTTCGCGAAGTTTGTCTGCGCCCATCGACTTGCGACCGATGCCCGCGTGAATGATGCCGGCTTTGTCGACGCGGAAATCAAGTTTACCGCGCTTCTCAGCTTTTACCGTTTCACCGACGTTCATCGTCACTGTTCCGACTTTCGGGTTCGGCATCAAGCCACGTGGTCCAAGGACCTTTGCAACTTTAGAAACCGTCGCCATCATGTCGGGCGTCGCGATTGCTTTGTCGAAATCGAGCCAGCCACCGTTGATTTTCGCAACGAGATCGTCAGAACCGACGAAGTCAGCGCCTGCATCTTTCGCTTCTTGCTCTTTCGGGCCTTTAGCGAAAACGAGAACGCGAACTGCTTTACCGAGTCCGTGCGGGAGTGCGATCGCGCCGCGGACTTGTTGATCAGATTGTTTAGGATCGATGCCGAGCTTTACAGCTACGTCGATGGATTCATCGAACTTTGCTGTAGCCGAATCAACAGCCATTTTCACGGCTTGGTCGATCGGAAAGCGAGCTGTGGGATCGATTTTCTCTTTGAGAGCTTTGTAGCGCTTGCCTCTTTTAGCCATTTACCACCTCACCCTTACTCGACAACTTCGAGGCCCATGCTTCGCGCAGTGCCTACGACTTGTGCCATAGCTGATTCAACATTCGAGCAGTTGAGGTCGGGCAGCTTGAGTGCCGCGATCTCGCGAACTTGCTTCATGTTGACCTTGCCTACTTTGTCCTTCTGGGGCTGCTTCGATCCGCTTTGGATCTTTACAGCCTGCTTCAACAGAATCGACACAGGGGGCGTCTTGGTGATGAAAGTAAACGACCGGTCCTGATAAACAGTGATGATCACGGGAATAACCGTGTCACCCTTGCCCTGCGTGCGGGCATTGAACTGTTTACAGAACTCCATGATGTTTACCCCATGCTGGCCGAGCGCCGGTCCCACGGGAGGCGCTGGATTTGCCTTCCCTGCCGGAATCTGTAACTTGATCATTCCAGTTACTTTTTTTGCCATTTCCCACTCCTACCTAGGGGATACGTCGTCCTGACCTATTGAACTCGAGCCTTCGTGGCCGGAATTTTTAAGCTTTTTCGACCTGAATGAAATCGAGCTCAACGGGCGTCGGGCGACCGAAGATGCTAACGAGCACCTTCACTTTGCCTTTCTCTTCGTTGATCTCTTCGACGGTTCCGTTGAAGTTTGAGAACGGACCATCAACTACCATGACACTTTCGCCAACGGCGAATTTAACTTTCGCACGCGGCTTCTCAGCGCCTGTCGCCATTTGCTGAGTAACGCGCATAACTTCTTGCTCGGGAACAGCTTGGGGTTTTTGGCCGCCAATGAAACCCGTTACTTTCGAAGCGCCCTGAACGAGGTGCCATGTCTGCTCGTTCATGACCATTTGGATGAAGAGGTAGCCCGGGAAGAACTTGCGCGATTTCGTTTGCTTCTGCCCTTTTACAAGCTCCACAACGTTCTCGGCGGGAATCAAAATGTCGCCGAAGAACTCTTCTTTCTTCAATGATTTGATACGCTCTTCAATAGCAGACTTCGCCGTGGCTTCGCTTCCGGTTGCGACGTTGCAGATGTACCACTTCTTTTCCACGCGATTCCCCTCTGTATTCAGCATAGTTGTTACGCGAAAAGGCCCATGAAGTTGTGGTGCAAGAGCCAGTCGATCAAAGATGCTGAGAGAACGTCCATGAGGCCGAGTACAAGGCCCGAGATCACGAGCATCACACAAACCATGATCGTCATTGCGACCGTGTCTTTGCGCGATGGCCATACGATCTTCCGAAGCTCTGTCGTGACTTCATCAGCCCAGACGAGGACCTTTTTATTGAACTGAAGAACGAAGAAAGTAACCAGTCCGACGACGACTGGAAGACCGTGGCGGACGATGTCTTGCTGAGCAAAACGTCCAAAACCACCCGTCGCGATCGCCGCCAAGGACTCCAACAGAACGAAGACCACGAGGCCCAGCAAAATGCCGGCGGCCATGAAACTTACGGTGATGATCTTGTTGTTCGTGCTTTCCATTGTCGGCGCTCCGTTTCTTTGCGCTACTTACAGTTGCAGAGTTCTATAACCCTACGAACTGACTCGAAAATTGGCAGGGCAGGAGGGACTCGAACCCCCAACCGACGGATTTGGAGTCCGTAACTCTACCGATTGAGCTACTGCCCTACTCCGACTTCGACTTCTTCACACTTACAGCCCTGCTTTCGCAGCACTTTTACGTGAATTGGCCCAAGTTTTGATTAAACGAGACGACCTTCATATCTCGAAGATTGTCCCGATTCAAAGACTTAAAAAAATCTTGCGCCTGAATAAGGAAATTGCCGCTTTACAGCGTAACCCTTTCAAACGACGAAAGGGTCAGCCGAGGCTGACCCTTGCACCGCCTTCAGGCTTTTGGCCCGAAGGCGCTTCGCTCAGGCGAGCCGACGATTACTCGACGATGTCGATAACGACACCGGCGCCAACCGTACGACCACCTTCACGGATCGCGAAACGGAGTTCTTTTTCCATCGCGATCGGAGCGATCAACTCGACAACCATTTCAACGCGGTCGCCGGGCATAACCATGTCAGTTCCTTCTTTCAACGTAACGACACCAGTGACGTCAGTTGTGCGGAAGTAGAACTGAGGACGGTAGC